>NZ_JAFIBU010000001.1:3952500-4105000 GCF_017833255.1 Paenibacillus sp. PvR098 | reverse complement strand
GTTTCACTCATGTTCATTGTCTCCTTCATTCTACAAAGATATGTCAACCGCCGCCGACAAAATGGACGATCTCCACGCGGTCGCCGTCACTTAGCCATGTCACATCATACGTACCGCGTTCAATAATTTCCTTGTTTAACTCCACTACCAATATTTTGTTCTCCAGCTTGAACGCCGCTAGCATTTCAGCTACCGTCGAAGCGTCGTCTACTTCTCTTGGCTCTCCGTTCACGATGAGTTGCATCCGCTCACCTCCCCTGACTTCCATTCATTACAAAAAAAGCCAACCCAGAGCGGGTTGACATCATGAGCAAATGCCTTACAACAATTCGTAATCATTCGGCCACTTCCCTACGCTGGCATGATCCAGTCGTAATCCGCGTCTTGCAGACTACCGTACTCAGGTTCCAAGGGTCAAAGAATACGCCTCTTTTTCTCAGCCTCGCTAGATTGAAGCTCCCCCAGTGGTTATTCAATTGTTGACATTATATCATAAACTTTGGCTCTTGACATCCTTATAACGAAGCTCAAGCACAGATAGTTCGGGATCAATCGTAAAAAAGACCTCTTTGGCAAGTGATTTTTTGACCAGCTTGCCCATCAAAAGCGGAAGCTCTGCTTTCACTTCCGCAAGCTTAGGCACCTGCTGCAGCTCCTGAAGGCTCCAAACTTCCTCCCTGCTCGCAAGCAAATCAATCAGCAGCTTGCAGCAGTTCTCCATTTTGGACATCACGGAAAATTCGCTCGCCAGTAAAACCAACTGCACCCGCTGTTTTAACGTTTCCTTGCTTAAAGTGAGCTCTTCATACAATTTGTAAACACCGGGATTAATGGTTCTCACTTGACGCCAGACGGTAACCTCAGGATGACTCCCAGATTCAATAATAACGATCCGTGCCCAATGGTGCAGTGCTTCGAGAATATTATGATAAGCGTCCAGGAAGTGCTCGTTCAGTATGTATTCTTTGCTCCGTAGGTAGCACCGCAAAAACTTGGAGAACTCAATAAGCAGTTTGCGCTCTCGCAGCTCATGCGGGAATTCAAGTACCTTATGCCGCAGGCTCTCCAAATAAGTATTTTGATCCAAAAGTATCTCTCCTTTTAAGACCCAATAAATCAAGTTACGGTGTTCTCCATGCAGGATCCATTGCTCCAGCACATCCGGACTAATCCATCTTTCTTGTATACGAAGGTTGTCTTTTATATAATGAATTTGTTGATAAGTGCGTTCATTGTCATGGCTGACGACAAGAAGCAGAATGTCAAACCCGTCTGTGACGGAACAGAACATAGAAGGGTTATCTACGACCAGCACGCTGATAACTGCTTCATCCTGCCGGAGTCTCTCCACCCAATACTGTTTTACTGATTCCATTGAAGTAAGCCTCCTGACTGTGAGCACATGAATCAATTAATGCAATATTTATGTTTATTTCTACATTGAATCTCAGTTTCCTGCCAAAGTTTTGTTACAAAACTCACATAATTATTAATGCGAAAGAAGTGACGTACATGAAGCTCAAATCAAGTAAGGTAAATGAATTTCGATTATGGGGGCTGCTGCTGACATTGGGCGGGATGCTGCTCATGATTACCGGACTTGCGGGTATCGTTTTTGAATGGGGAAAAGCGGGACGCATCCTTGCGGCAACGAGTATGGTTCTCGGCGGAATCTCCATGCTGGTCAGTATGGCCATTTATTTCACTGCGGGCATGATGTCAACAAGCGCCACGGCGTTGGAGTGTCCTGAATGCGGAAAGCATACCAAAATGCTGGGTAAAACAGACCGCTGCATGTACTGCAAAACGATTTTATCGTTTGACCCCAAGCACGCTCCCGTTGAAAAACAAGATGGTACAGCCGATTCTTCAAACAGCAAAAATGAAACGACCTCTACATCTTAAGAATAGGAAAAAGAACTGGCTTTGCCACGCAGCATGCGTAGGGCAAAGCCAGTTCTTTTTTATTGCTTCGTTTCCAGTACCGAATGAATCCAGCCCCAAACCTGCGGATTCTCAAAGCCCCGGCGCCAGGAAGCGACACCACCCAAATTGTATTTGTTCACCAGGGCAATCCTCGTTTTAACAGAGGTTTCATCCTCGATCCAAATTTTTTTGAGCTTCCCGTCTTCCTCGTATTCGATATAGTTTTGTCCAGTTTCTTCGGAGAAAACCGGTGTAAGGTTCTTTTCCTTAATCACTCTTTGCGGCCTATCCATGAACACAGCCCTAGAGCTTACGTTCGTTTGGCCGTCCTTCACTTCCTCTGTCCATTCCCTTGTATAAAACGGAATGCCAAGAATAAGCTTCGACGGAGGGATCTCATCCTCCTCAAGAAGTCCTATAATCGACCGCTCCACCCAAGGCAGAGATGCCACGGAACCAGCCTTAGGACTACTCGCCCAATGCTCGTCATATGCCATCAGCATCATATAATCAATCGACTCAATGAGTGCTTTACGGTCATAGAAGAGAGACCACATCTCGCTGTTTGATCTTGGCGTAACATCCATCGAGATGATAAGACCCTGCTCATGCATAAGCGGTGTCATTTCGCGAACGAATTGAACGAGGTTTTGTTTATCCTTCAGATACACGTTCTCAAAATCGATATTAATGCCTTCTAGCGAATACATCTGCGCAAAAGCTAGCAGCTGCTTGATCATCGTCATTCGTTTATCGTAAGTGAATAACGCTTCCGTAGTCCTTTTCGGATCAAACCCGTTGCTGAACAACGCCCAAACTTGATAACCCTGCTCATGCGCCCATTTGACATAGGCTGGGTCTGCCAAGTTATTCAAATTCCCTTCACCGTCCTCCAGATGAAACCAAGTAGGGCTGACGACACCTACACCCGGCATCGGAGGAATTTTGGATGTATCGGGATTTTTGGTGATAACGTGCTCCCAAGTCAAATTAATTTTCCCACTGATCTGCTGCTTTGGAACGAACTTGGCTTTGAGCTTTTTCTTGGGAATCATCTCCTCCTGATCAGGAATCAGATGTTCTTTAAGAATATAACCCATATACCCACTCTGCAGCTGTACGCGCAGCCATTGTTCTTGTTCCCCCCAAACCATTACCCTCTCGTCCTGCTTCAGATCGACTAAGATCGGTGCTTTAATCGAGGAATCCCGACGCATGGGTATCGTCCTGTCCGGCTTGTCAGAATAGGAAAGCGTCTTGTACCAACGTATGATATCGCCTTCCTTAAACATAAGCACTGCCCCTGTATCCTCGGACTCACGCAGTTCGATCTCATACAAGTCCTTTAACGGATCGATGGGAAGGTACAGCTTACTGTCTTTTTGTTCGAGCGGGAATCGGAGTTTGAAGGGCTTCTCATTCAGCATTCCCGTTAGCTCGCTTGTTCGCAGCCGCACAACCTTATCTCGCGTCGTTATAATCGTAGATTCGGATGATTGCTCATATATCAAGGATGGATCGATATGCTCTTTAACCATATCAAAAGGGAGCTTCAAGCTTTCCTTTTGCCCGATTGCCGGTTCATCCAGCATCACACCTTGATAGAACACCGGTTTTGAATTACCTTCGAAGATCGGCTTTTCATGCTTTGAACTCGGCACATATACCGACCAATAGTAAAGGCCGACGACGATACCGCACATCACGGCGAACGTCATAAGCAGAAGGGACAGCTTACGATTTGCTCTGCGACGCGGACTTCCTCCTCGTCCGTTTGGTGCTTTCATGGTTTCACTCCCGTATCAACATGTTGAAAAAAGAAAAGGACGCATTCGTCCACCGACAGGCGGAAACCGAACACGTCCATTATACCTTAAACCTATTAAACTATCATGTCGGTTGCATAGCGCAATCCGAACATACGCCGTATACTTCGACTCGGTGACTCTTTACACGAAAACCGGTCATTTGTCCAGCCGCCTGCTCCAAATCGTTCAACGGCTTGTAGGCAAAATCAACCAGCTTGCCGCAATGCTCACACAACGCATGATAATGATCGGACAAGTCGGCATCGAACCTGCTGGAATGATCGCCGTACGTCATCTCCCGCACCAGCCCCACCTCGATAAACACCTTGAGGTTATTGTATACCGTAGCTACACTCATGCTGGGAAAACGCGGAGATAGTGCCTTATAAATATCATCCGCCGTAGGATGAATCATCGTATCGAGCAAATAAGACAAGATGGCATGGCGCTGCGGAGTCATCCGGACGCCCATCGTCTTCAGTTTATTTAACGCTTGTTCTAGAGAATGATTCATGGTGTTCACCACCCAACTCGTGGAAATTATATCTCTTTATTCTAATCGCAAGTCAGGCAAATTGTCAATTCATCATTTGAATCGAAAGCGATCCATTCGTTTCCAGACGGATTCGATGCGTACCGGCTCCGATGGTTCCTGAGATCGTATCTTTCTGAATGCTCAGCGGCAGGTTTGTTTCAATAACGCCTTCATTGCCTTCCCCCTCGATTCGGTAGTCGCCGCCTGACGGAAGCTTCAAGTCGATCTTTCCGTGGGACGTCTCGACATCCCAGTCTCCATCCACCGTTCGGCTGGAAATATCTACGGAGCCGTTACTCGTATGCGCCTTAAGCCCTCTCAGTGACCCATCAATCACGATCGCCCCATTGGAAGTTTCCGCTTGAATCGTCCCCGACGTATTCATTGCCCGAATTTCTCCGTTCGTGGATTCCATAACCGCATCGCCTTCATGGTTAGTTAATTCAATTCGTCCATTTGACGTTTCTAAAGTCAAGCTGCCTGCCGTCTGACTTGCACTGATCAGACCATTGGAAGTTTTAAAACGCAATTCACCCTTCAGTTCAGATATTCGGATCTCGCCGTTCGTAGTCTCCCCAGTCAAACGTTCCTTTATCGGGAGCCGTGAAGCACTGATTTTACCATTTCCCAGCCGCATCTCCAGATTGACCTCCTGCTTCTCAGGCAGGGTAACCACCAGATCCACCCGAGGTTTGCGGCTTCCAAAGTAAGAGCCTGAATATTCTTTAGCGACGGCTTGAAGTTCGAGCGTATTGCCGCTTTCGCTAAATTCCAGCCTCGACTCGTCGGCAATCGTCTTGGCCTCGTTCTCATTCTCCGCTTTCACAATAACACTAAGCTCTACCTGCACTTGGTCGACTTGACCCGGACGCAGAACGACATTCCCCGACGGGTTAATGATTCGGATATTCTCCGTGCTAGCGGAAAGCGGAATTGCTGTCTTCTCCTTATCAAATCGGCGACCTTCCGAAGTCATTGAATCAATAGCTTCCGAAATATTGAATTCCTCGAATTTTTTCATGAAATTGGTGGTTTGTGTACTCACAATGACAACAGCTGAGATCATGACGGCAAAGATAACGCCCACCAAATCCAGTTTCAACTGGCGCTCACTGTTTCTGTATTTCATATTTAACGAAATATATTCGACGCCCAAAAAGATGAATAGCAGCGGCCACCACTCTATAAGTGCCACGGTGTAGCTCGTACTCATCATCCTGTCGGCAATCACAGCACCGCCGACCAGCACGAGCAGAAGCGCCGCCGTATAGCGACCTGCTTTATGCATAAGTGTCTCCCCTTACTTTTTCATGGATTCCTTAAAGAACATGTAGACTCCAACGGCAATCAGAATAACAGCGCCGATCGATGAGCCTAAGAAATCAAACACTCGATCAAGCCAAGCCGGCTTACCATTCACGAGAAAAAGGAGTGCTCCAGCAGCAATCAATACGTAACCGAACCCATTCCCCCTAAGCTTTCGCTTCACGGGCTCCTCTCCCGGGAAGGTCATCCACTCTTCCGCCCGCCCATCCACTTCATAAGAAGAGCCGGAATAATTAACCTTGTCCGTTTGCTGCAGCGCATCAAAAATATTATAGAAATAAATAACAGGTACAAGCAGTGAGAACAAAACGATGAGTGGAATGCTTGTCGCCCCGTTCGTAGCAAAGAAAACAATAGCAAAAATATCGACAATCAACAGCAGCATAATGCTCATGCCGCGCTGCATAAGACCCAGGTAGAGCTGACCCGTACCGGGGATCACAAGGGAAAGAATACCGGCGATCCATTTATTTTTACGGGGCATTCGGTGATCATAGAACGGGTCATACGGCTGCTGCCTGCGGGCTTGCCCGTAGCGCTCCATCCTCTCCCGCAAAAAAGCGTCTTCTTGATCGTCATCATGGATATTCGGACCTTTCGACTGATCCTGATCCTGCATCGGTGTACTCCTCCTTAGGACAGCAAATTCCGTGAAACTGCTTCGACGGCCTGGAATAATTGGATGGCACCGGTACGTAAACCAGCCTCAAGCCGGATCGCATCAAGGGTTATCAATTTCCCTACGATGCCGGTTGAAATAAATAAATACGTTGCAGCTGTAGCGACAAGCCCGTTGACCAATTCAGAGCGCCAGTAGGAGCGCCGCTTGTGGTTTGATGAAATTCGACCGGCATCCATCCCGGAAACGGCCGTTTGCGCAGCACCCTCGATCACAGACATCACCCGATGCGTCAGATCGCTCGGAGCTTGCAGGACAGGGAGCTCCTCCAAATCCGTTTCCATATCAAGAAATTCAGAAATTCTCCTTCGGCAGGCGGAGCAAGTCTTGAGATGAGTCGAGATTCGTCGACTTTCCTTCCCGGAGCTTCTTCTATTCAGATATCGTTGCAGCTCTTGATCGTTCAGATGCATGATAACCATGACCCCGCACCTCGAGCCATTTTTCTTTCAGCAGTGCTTTCCCTCGATATAACCTCGTCTCAATCGTTTTGACCGGCAACCCGATAGCCTCCGATATTTCCTGATACGTCAGATGTTTATAATGGTAAAGAATCATAATAGACCTGTATTTCTCAGGCAGGCCGGCAAGCAATGTCGGCATCGTTTGCTGATCTTCCTTCTGAACTGCACGTGCTTCCGGTTCGTGCTTTCGGTCGCCGAACCAGCTCTTGACTTTGTCTAAAACCGCTTCATATGGCCTTCGGCTCCGGGAATGCCGGTAATCGGAAACCAAATTAACAGTGAGCCTGTACATCCAGTCTTCAGCTGAGAATCTCCGTGAAAACGGTCCAACGAACGATAAAGCTTGATAAAAACCTCCTGAGTCAGATCCTCGGCGGTTTCGCGATGCTCAACCATACGGTAAATCAGTGTATAAATATAGTCCTTGTTGTTCCATCAGCACTCGATATGCTTCATGATCGCCTTGAAGAACCAACTCGACCAACTGTTCATCCGTCATGATTTCCACCGTTTCACCGCCTTGCTCCTTCATATTCAACCTCTTTGACGCGGCGTCTCCAATGAACCCTTCAATTTATTGTAAAAATTAATCACACGAAACAGAGCTTACTCCGTCCAAGCTCATCAGTTCTTCCACCGTTTGGGCCATCTTAATATCTTTGGCCAAGCGAAGCGTTAAAGTAATCTGGATCCGGTTCCCTTGTTCCCCGGGAATTTCTTCAACGGAAAGCTTTTGAATCGCATTACCTTGTTTGCTGAGCATAGCGACGACCCGTCCAAGCAGACTGGGACTATCTGTAGCCTCCAACTTCAAAAAGCGTAATTTCTTCGTATGGAAGTATTTTTGCTCGACGAGATTCAATAAAAAAAGGCTGATCAAAGCAAGCGCACAGGTAAGCCCCGCAGCATAATAAAAACCGGCGCCAACAGCAAGGCCAATGGCTGCGACAACCCACAAAGAAGCCGCCGTCGTAAGCCCGGTTATAGACTTACCAGTAAAAAGAATCGTACCCGCCCCTAAAAACCCGATGCCGCTAATCACTTGCGCCGCGAGTCGGGCAGGATCCAAACGTACGTTATCCAGCTTAGCGAATTCGGAAAACCCATACATAGATAACAGCATGATGAGTGTAGACCCAAGACATACGAGAATGTGAGTACGCAGTCCTGCCGCACGGTTGTTTTGTTCCCGTTCGATCCCAATGACTCCGCCTAACAATAAGGCTAACAGTAAACGAAGAGTGATATGCAGCGTATCAATTGTCCACGGATCATTCATAGACCGTCGCCTCCTCATGAATAATGAAGATTATTGTAACATGAAAGGACCGCTTCAGGAGACATTTACCAAAAAAATGCTAACCGCTTCACGGCCCAATATAATGAATTTAGACAGATAACCCTTTATACGAGCGGAAAACAAGGGTGAAAGGCAGGATACCAAATCATTACACGTATAATGCATCGTAAGAATCAACAATTATACCTCTCTATCTCCGGAGAAAATCTTATGGAAATACAAAAAGGCCCGGAGAACAGGCCTTTTCCTTAGTATTTACATATTGTGATAATCGGTGAAGCAGAACTTCAGCATTACAACATTTTCTGAAACTGCGTTAATGTGATCCCGGGAGCCAATAGCTGCATATGAAACGGTTCGTAGCCATGCTTATCATACAGCCCAACGGCGGGTGTATTGTTCGTACCCGTGTATACGATCATTTTCATGCCTGGCAGCGCGAATTGCTCGAGGTGCTTCAGAAGCTTGCTTGCGATACCGCGGCGGAAGCAGTCCGGATGCACCATCATGCGGCAAATGACGACCTCCTTGGGGCTCTGCTTACATGCCGCGGCACCATGGAGCTTGCTGCCTTCATAATAGCCGAAGAATGATTCCCCGGAATCCCGCAGGCTCTGCGGAGAATCAAACAGAGGAGGAATCTCATCAAAGCCGATCCGTTCCGCCTCCACCCGGTAAGCGGTTTGCTGCAGCAATAGGAAAGCAAGCACCTCCTGCATATCAGCCAAATCGATTGCACGAATCATGGATGCAGCCCCCTTATTATACATAAAAAAAGCGGTATGTCCCCCAATGTCCGACTCACAATTATGGGCCGGACAAAGGAGCATACCACTTGATTCACATTAACTGTTAAGGCGTTCGATTATCAGCTTGTTCACCAATCCAGGGTTGGCTTTGCCTTTGGTTTCCTTCATGACTTGTCCAACCAAGAACCCGACCGCTTTTTCTTTGCCCGCTTTAAAATCGGCAACCGATTGCGGGTTATTGCTTACAATCTGATCGACAACGGCTTTAATCGCCCCTTCGTCGCTGATTTGCACCAGACCCTGCTCTTCAACAATGGTCTGAGGATCTTTGCCGGTTTCCAGCATGGACTTGAATACGGTTTTAGCGATTTTGCTGCTGATCGTCCCCTTTTCCAAAAGGCCAATCATTTCTCCAAGACCTTTACCGGTAATTTTCACGTCGCCAAGCTCCAGGTTGTTTGCGTTCAAATACCCGAGCAGGTCTCCCATAATCCAGTTGGAAACCGCCTTAGCGTCTTTCGTAAAGTTCAAGCTTTCCTCGAAGAAATCAGCCACCTTGATGGAAGAGGTAATAACCTCCGCATCGTAGCTCGGCAGACCATATTCGTCCACGTAACGCTTTTTGCGCGCATCTGGCAGCTCAGGAATTGACGCAAGCACCCGTGCTTTCCACTCCTCGTCGATATGCATGGATACCAAGTCCGGGTCCGGGAAATAACGATAGTCGTGGGCCTGCTCTTTGCTGCGCATCGTCAGCGTCTTGCCCTGTGCCTCATCCCAGCGGCGCGTCTCTTGCACGACATTACCCCCGCCTTCGAGCACGTCAGCCTGTCTCCACTCCTCGTATTCCAGGCCGCGCTGTACGCCGCGGAACGAGTTCATGTTCTTGAGCTCGGCTTTCGTACCGAATTCCTTCTGTCCGAACGGCCGTAAACTAATGTTTGCGTCGCAGCGAAGGGACCCTTCCTCCATCTTCACGTCGGAAACGTCGCAGTACTGCATGATCGCCTTGATTTTCTCCAGGTAAGCCCGCGCTTCCTCGGGAGAGCGGAGATCCGGCTCGGATACGATTTCGATCAGCGGAGTGCCTACCCGGTTGTAGTCGGCAAGCGTAGCATAACCACCGTCCACGTGAGTAAGCTTGCCCGCATCTTCCTCCAAATGCACACGCGTAATGCCGATACGCTTCGTCTCGCCGTTCACTTCGATCTCGATCCAGCCATGCTCGCCCACAGGCTTGTCATACTGTGAAATCTGGTAAGCCTTAGGGGAGTCGGGGTAAAAATAGTTTTTTCGGTCAAATTTGCTTTCCGTTGCAACCTGGCAATTGAGCGCCATCGCTGCCTTCATGGCATATTCCACCGCCTGCTTGTTCAGCACGGGAAGCACGCCGGGATGTCCTAAACAAACCGGACACGTATGCGTGTTCGGCGGAGCTCCAAATGCGGTGGAGCAGCCGCAGAAAATTTTGGATTTCGTGTGCAGCTCTACGTGCACCTCAAGTCCTATGACCGTTTCGTATTTCTTATCGGTTGCTGCTGTCACTTAGGTTGCTCCTTTCTATTACAGCTGCGGACGCTGCTTGTGGAAGTCGGTGTGCTGCTCGTAAGCATGGGCTACGCGCAGAATCGTCGATTCATCGAGCGCTTTGCCGATGATTTGCAGACCAACCGGCAATCCGTCCGAGAACCCGCAAGGAATGCTGATCGCCGGAATGCCGGCCAGATTGACGGGGATCGTCAGGATATCGTTCAAATACATGGTCAACGGGTTGTCCGTCTGCGAACCGATCCGAAAAGCCGTTGTCGGAGCAGTCGGCCCAATTACCACGTCATATTTTTCAAACACTTGGTCGAAATCGCGTTTAATCAAAGTGCGCACTTTCTGCGCCTTCAAATAATATGCATCATAATAACCGGAGCTTAAAGCATAGGTGCCGAGCATGATTCGGCGCTTCACTTCATTTCCGAAACCTTCGCTGCGGGATTTAAGATAGACGTCCAGCAGGTTCTTCGGATTTTCGCCGCGTATACCATACCGTACTCCGTCGAAACGAGCCAGATTGGAGGACGCTTCCGAGGACGCCAAAAGATAATATGCGGCAACGGCATACTCTGAATGCGGCAGCGATACTTCTTCGACGACGGCTCCCAAGCCTTCAAACACTTTCAATGCCGTAAGCACGGCATCCTTCACCTTCGGATCAATCCCTTGACCAAGGTATTCCTTCGGCACGGCGATGCGCAGTCCCTGGACGTCTCCCGTCAAGGAGCCAATATAATCTGGAATATCCGTGTTTAGTGATGTCGAGTCCTTAGGGTCATGACCGGCAATCGCTTGAAGCAAGTAAGCACTGTCCTCGACGTTCTTGGTCAGCGGCCCAATTTGGTCGAGGGAGGAGGCGAATGCCACCAGACCATAACGAGACACCAGGCCGTATGTCGGCTTCATTCCAACAATGCCGCAATATGCTGCCGGCTGACGAATCGATCCCCCGGTATCTGAGCCAAGTGAAAAGTACACCTCGCCCGCCGCTACCGCCGCAGCGGAACCGCTGCTGGAGCCCCCCGGAACATGTTCGAGGTTCCAAGGGTTGTGCGTTGGATAAAAGCTCGAATTCTCACCCGAACCTCCCATGGCAAACTCGTCCATGTTCAGCTTGCCTACAGAGACGGCCTCTGCTTCCTTCAGCTTGCTCACAACGGTTGCATCATAGATCGGATTGTAATTGCTAAGAAATTGGCTCGCGCAAGTCGTCGTTACACCTTCGGTAACAATGTTGTCTTTCACACCGATAGGCAACCCGAAAAGCAGTCCGCGGGGATGCCCCTCTCCGGATTGCTCGTCCAAAGCTTTAGCCGCCTTCCGCGCGCTATCTTCATCCAGCTTAAGAAAAGCTTTCACCTTGCCGTCAACTGCAGCAATTCGTTTATACGATTCGTCCACCAGATCGGAGACGGTGATTTCTTTGGCATGAAGCTTGTTATGTAATTCTTGAAGACGTAAATTAAGCAAAGACAAGCGAAAATCCTCCCTTCGTAAATCTTACGTTATTCCAATACCGCCGGCACCTTGATATGTCCGTCTTCTTCATCCGGCGCGTTCAGCAGAACCTTCTCGATCGGCAAAGACGGCTTAACGGCATCCTCGCGCATGACGTTTACGAGCGGCATCGCATGGCTAGTCGGCTCGACACCGTCTGTATCCAGTTGATCCAACTGCTCTGCATATTTTAATATGGCATTCAATTGCTCGGTGAACCGCTCCTTCTCCTGATCCCCAAGTTCAAGTCTGGCCAATGCGGCTACGTGCTCCACATCCTTGATTGTGATACTCATTTCCTGCACCTCACTCTTCAGCAATCATTCTTTTTATTATAGCCTAGATGGTTTTTGAACTCAATTGTTTGTGAGCAGGTTATAGGCCGGGTAGGTAATAAATGATATAATAGAATCCACATTTTAGAACTAGAATAGGAGACTGAATTCATGAGTTGTTCTGGGTGCAGCCGGGTAGCTCCGATACAGGATCAAGGATGGTTGCTCGTTCAATCAACTGAACCTTCGATTGCGGAAAAGCTGCAGGAAACAAGCACATCGTTAATGATCATGCAAGAGAAAAAGGATTTAAGACTCTCCTTTCGCTACGATTCCAAAGAACAGCTGCTCGAATCTCTAAGCGCACTGCAAGCCGCTATCAGCGAAAAAGAGCAGGAGCTTGTAAAACTCCGCATTACCGAATCAGAGCGTCCACAAGATACAGCCGAGCTTTCGGACGCCGTCTCCTTCAAGCAATTTTTCGCACGGATGAAGCATCAGGATGTGGTTCGCATCATATTAGACGGACAGTTCACCAGCCATATGCAGCCGATTTTCGAGACGGCAACAGGAAAGATATTCGGTTATGAGTTTTTGCTGCGGGCCTCGGAAGACGGCCCTTTATTTAAACCTTTCGACCTGTTTACCGTCGCCCAGCAAACAGGTCTTCACTCGTTTCTCGACCGATCCGCACGAATCTCGGCCATTCAGACAAGCGCTCAGTATCTTCCCACCGGGTATAAGCGTTTCGTTAATTTTTTACCTTCATCCATTTATAATCCGAACTACTGCCTGACCCATACCTTCGCGGCGATCGAGCGCTTGTCGCTGGATCCGCAGGATTTTGTGTTTGAGGTGGTAGAGACCGAGAAAATTGCAGATATCACACACCTGCAAAATATTTTTGCCGTCTACCGTCAGCATGGGGTAAAGGTAGCGCTCGACGACGTAGGCTCCGGCTTTGCTACCTTGGGTGTCCTGTCGGCGCTTAGGCCAGATTATGTGAAAATCGACCGCGGGTTAACTGATCACTGTGATGAAGATGTCGAGAAGCAGCAAAAAATTCATGAAATCATCCGCCGAGCCGGCTCCTTCGGGGGCGTTGTACTGGCTGAGGGGATGGAACGCTCGGAGGAATGGGAGTATTGCAAGGCTTCTGGCATCCAGCTTGCCCAAGGCTATTTGCTTGGTAAACCTTCCCCCAGGCCGCTTCCGGATATGGAGAATTAACAAAAACGGTCAAGAAAATCACCTTCTGGCGGTGATTTTCTTGACCGTTTAGTTGTATCGGCGTTTCGTTCGCCGTTAAATCCACGCTTTCAAATGGATTTGTTTAATAAAGTCTTCGCTCGTCTGCACGTCCTTGTTCGTCTCGGCGACAGGCTCCTCCGAATCGCCATTCATAACGCGGCGGAACAGCTCTTCATTCTTCGTGGCAAGCGCATAATCGATCAGCGCCTCCCGCTCCACCCGGTCGACCTCCTGCTGCAGAAGCACTTCCTCCAGCTCGACATCCGCTCCAGGTACAAAATAATGCTTGTTCGCCTTAGGCACACGCACCACATAATCGAATACATTATCTGCATTGCGGTCATACGCAATGATATAGCCATATTCATCGATCGGCAAATTTTGTTCGAAACTGTCCCCGACAATATATACTTTTTGTCCTAACCGCAGCATGGACGTTCCCCCTCTTGATCCTACCGGCCCTTGCCTCTTGATTCATGTCTAAAATCCTATATGATAAATTTTTGATAGAATAGTAACGATGAGGTGTCCCATGAATCGTTATTGCACTGGTACCAGAAGCATTCAAATTAACCCTATTAATCTTATCACTTTTTTGGGGGCTAAGCAATTGCTAGTGAGAGTACGATCATTGTTCTATGATCATGCCACTATATAGAGCAGGAAGGCCGAATCATCCTTTAAGTGATCCCCAACAGCGTACATAAGCAAAGCGGGGAATTCGTCGCGAATTCCCCGCTTTTTCGGCCATTTAGTGCCGGATTTGGTTCACTATAACGTCGTATATGCTTCCAACGATGCTTATTGGCACCTCCGTTGTTTGCTCCAAACCGTTCGTCCAACGGACTCTGAACCGGAAAGTGTACTCCTCTCCGTTCTGCAGCAGTCGAGCGTGGTCTGTATTCAGCAATTGGCCCGTGAATCGAATGTCGTCACCCGAAGCAAGAAGAACATTCTCTCCCGTTTCCATGAGCGTTACATCCAGGTACTGGGGCTTCGTCGTGCTGACTCCGGTATCCGTTACCTGAGCGGACAGTTCAAACGCTTCTCCGGCCCAAAAATCCCCGGTCCCCCTCTGCTGCTGCGGATATTTTGCGTTCCAAGTCTGGCGGTAACTTTCCCACTCCGGCGTATGGTTTACCCATCCCGTAATATGCAAAGGAAGTGCGGCAAATGTGTATATTTGCGAGTAGGTTCCGCCGTTGCGATCGTCAAGGGATAAGCGAAGCGTGTAATTCCCTTGTTGAAGCGGTCCATAAGTGAAGGTTTGCCTTGCGCCGGAAGCCGCATCATCCCATTGCGCGATTTGAGTATAAGCCCCACCGTTAAAGCTTGCCTCGACGAGAACCCTCATGGCATCCCCGTCCGGGTCCGTCTGGCTAACCGTGAATGTTGGCCTATCATGTTCATAGATTGGTGTGAGGAATGTAAGGTTGCCTGTAGGCGAACGGTTGGTGTACATCCACCCTAAGGGAGACCAGGCCGATTCCGTATACTCGTCCCATATCTTCACCTTAACTTGAACTTTAATACCAGAAGGCAGGGGATGATGTACTTGATAGCTTCCATGACCAGTTCTTGTGTTTTGCAATATTTGTCCCGTATCTACAAGAACCGTTCCATTTTCTCTTGCAATAATCACTTGATACCTTGAGTAGCTCGTATCCGGATCCGGATCTGTCTGGTTCCAAGTAATAAGCGGCAGCACACCGCCTATGGATGGATACGCATAAGTCCCCGTAGGGAACGTTAAGTGAACTGCCGGCGCAAAGTTAATCCGGAACCATCCGATATTCGACCCATTGGACCATAGGAATCCATCGGAAACCATAACTTTCGCATACAGAAGAACACCATTAGGCAAGTCGCTATCCACCGTAAAATGCTTCGTTCCTGCTGGATCGTTCTGTGCTCTCGTCACATCGTAAACGATCGTTTCCGCACCATGTGAATGACGTTGAATGATCTGCAGCCTGAAACTTCGCAAACTCTGACCGTCAATATCATTTTGAATCCAAGACAGGGTTGGCTGACGCGTATTGATGATGTTCGGTGTCGTTTCATTCGCGCCATTGGGATACGTGAGCGTTGCTGTGGGCGGACTGTTCACCCGCATCCAACCGATGTTTGACCATTCGGACCAAGCTTCTCCGTCACTGACGCGAACTTGTACTTGAAGCTTCACTCCAACCGGCAGATCAATGGGTACGTTCCATGATGCCGAATTGCTGGTTGTCGATTGCGCTGCTTCTCCGCTTTCCGTATAGATTTGTCCGTTTTCATGCATCACCTTTACGTGATATCCCTGGAACACGGTCCCTGCGGTATCGTACTGATTCCATTGGATTTGCGGCTTGCTTGTAAATAAAAGACTTGGAGCCGCATTCGTTCCGTTCGGAAAGGTTAGTGTCGCTGTTGGCTTAGCATTTTGCGGGACATTACCGGCTGAAACCATGGTCTGACTTGCCGGTTGGGACCACGCCCCATATTCATCGCGCACGGACAAGAACACTTCATAGGTTCCAGCTTCGTCGGGCCTCGTCAATTTCCCTTCGACGTACACTCCTGATGGTTTAGCGTACCAATATTTTCGTTCAAAGACGCCACGATTGCTGGTGTATATCTTTCCTTCATCTGAAGAAGAAAACGTATGGGTCGCCGGATCGTAACGATCCGGGTCATAACTTGTATCATTCCAGTTGATTATGCCGCCAGAACCCGTTGAAAGCGTAAATTGTGCAATGGGCCTGCGGTGAACCGTGATCATCTGCTGGAATGGATTTGAGTTTTTCCGATATGAATCAAATGTCATATTTGGATATTTATACTGCGGTGCCGGGAATGGGTCGTCTTTGGCCCGAAGTGTTACTGCATACAGACCAACCTTATCAAAGGTCAAGCGTTCTGATGAAAAGGTTTGTCCATTGAGAGACGAAAGCCCCTGATGCTTCAAAAATTTAGGTGTATGCATATAATTCCATTGGTATGATCCAGCTATAGGGTCATTCTCCGGATCTGTAAAGGTAATATTGTTGTACCTTACTTCCGCGGTAGCCGTCCCTTCTTCCCAAATCACATAATTGGATAGCCATTGGATATCCTCACTGACGGCCTTACTTGAAATACCTCCAAAATCTACATAAGGCTTGTCCGTAAACGGCCCCATTTTGCCACTGGTGAAGGTAGTGTCCTGTACATCCGAAAAGACAGGGATACCGTTGAGCCATACGTCTATGCGGCTGCCGACTGCTTTAATACGGAAGCTATATGCTTGATTCGCTGCAAATGGATACCCCGCGCTGCGAAGCACGGTTAGATTACCTCCGACATAGCGGCTCAAATAGACCGTGTTCCCATCTGACTCCACCGCATACCGGTTCATCGGATCAAGCATCCGGAAAGAATACCCGGCCAGTTTCGTTTGACTAGCAGCCGGTTTCCTCAGTGTCATGGAAAAGGTAACTTGCATATGATCGGCGTCGACATCCGAGACAAACTGCCCAAGTTTGATGCCATTAAAGATTTCATTTGTTTGTGGCGTACCTACATCAAGAAACATGAACTTTTTTGATGCTTTGTTCCCTCCGACATTTCCACCATAGATGGATAAGTATTGACCGTCCCCGATGTATTGGCCGAATGTTTTGTCTATAGCATAATCCCGATTTGTTCCAGCGGCATTCCAGGATTCACCGATGATTTCATTGTGATGCCAATCGAACCAATCACAACTTCCGCTAGATGTGTACGTGCATCGCCCCGAAGGATACTGAGCATCTGTACGCATAAAGAAATTAGGGACAAATCGGTGGGCTGCTTCTTTAAGCGCAATACCCCAAACGGATTTACTTCCGGTGTTGATGTTTATGCGCTCATTAAATTCACCCTTTAACGTTGTTGAATCCACACGGAACGTGCGTGCAAACAAATCACCCGTAAAGGAATTAAGCGACATGATCCCCAAATTTTCTGACGGTATGGAGAATGGAGATTGCGAAGGGTAGTTAGTACTGTTTCCGCTTGTTCTCGCAAGAGGAGTAAAGGCGAATGTCTCCATATTCACCTTCATGACATACAACCCAACCGGCGTATCTGCATGGTTGTATTGGTTCAGATCTTTATTCGTGTCTCCACTCACTTGTCTGCACGTATTAAAGGCAAAGAAGTAAACATTCTCACTATCGTCCTTATAAAATTCTCTCTCTATGTTGGGTCGATAAGAACAATAATATGGCTGAGGAGTTGAATCACTAACAACATTGCCCATCCAATTCACATATGAATACGTGTACATGAAAGAAGCGGTAGGAAATGCTAGATTTCCATAGGTAACAACTTTCCCGTTTCTATCATATTCAATATAATCCATAGCGCCGTTATAATCATATCGGACGAAAACGATCATATTATCGCCTTTAGGCATAAGCTGAAACTGGTCACTAGCGCTTCTCGTTTTGATAAACATCGGGTTACTCGACACATTACTGTGCGATATATACGCTCCCGTATGTAAATCATACGTTACTGCCACGATATCTTGAGATCCAGAATAACCTTCATGATACCCACCTGGGGTAGCATAAATGCCATCTTCCCCATAAGCTTGATAGTAATACGAAGGACGATTGATTTTATAAATGACATAGAGAGTTTCCCCTGAAACCTCGTACTTTTGCACGGCTCCACCATTAACTGGAGTACTTGAAGATGCTCCGCTAAAATCACCGTTACTCGCCTTTGTACGGAAGTTTGGATCTCTGCTTTGATCGGAAGTCGTAAATACAGGGACATTAGTACGCGCCTGTTCAGGGAAAATGGTTACATCCAACATATAATCATAAGGACTCGGATCAAGCCATTTATGAACCAGCCGGCCTTGCGCTTGGCTTCCTTGTCCACCTGTTTCCATTAGAGCCGTATGCCTTGGAACTCTATGTTTATTGTAAGCATAGAAGTAAGTTTTCTTATAATAATCATCGATCTGATCAAAATACAAATGAGTTTCATTTGATCGCATCAATTTACCCATTTCAGCAGGAATTAACCCAGTATATGGTTGGTTAACATCCGTTGATCGTGGATAAGGTGTAAGAATCGGCTGTGACCTCGACAAGTCCCTAGTACTAGATATCATCCCTTTATATGGAGATATACTATTAGGCCCAAGCCCCGCATCTTGAAACGCTGTAAAAGTAATATACGGTCCGCTAGTCGAGTTGTTTTGTGCTTGACTGTTCCAATACTCGTACTGCTTTTCCATCCCCTTCCCTGCTCCTGCGGATAGAACTCCATTCTTAATGCTCCAAGCATAGGAACGGTTACTTAATGACTGGTTCGAGTTGACATGAAACAACGACCATCGGGATAAAATCGTACTGGCCGGGAATGCCTGGGGTGGATTCAAATCCGGCTGTTGATTTTTCCCATCCACTGTAAAGGATACTTCCGGAGCATCATTGAGAACATCCAGCATAAGACTCGCTTCCGGCTGTTCCCTTGTATCTCCACATTTTCCGTAATCTTCGCAAGCATAAGCGTAAAATAAGTACCTTCCAACCTTCATCGGCGTAAAGTCAAATCCGTTCATGCTACCCGTTAGCAATTGCCACGTATCATCAGCAAAACCGTTGTTATTGCTGTCGTATTTGTACTTGTACGACATGAAAACAACAATATCTCCATCCGGAGAGTATGACTGATTTGGAACATGAATCTTTTGATTCCTGATGCCAACGCTTGGAACCGGGATTTTTGCTATCGGCGGGAAGTCTGGATGGACCAGGATGCTGCATGTACTGGTTGATTTTGATTCAAGTCCGGAGCTGTCCGTAACTTTCTCCAAAGTGACCGTAGCGATGACATCCTGGAGCGTGCCATTCGGATATCTATCCAGCTTATTCGTCCACACATCTTTGGCATGGTCAATGGAGCGATTAGGAGGGCTCCAACTCTTGTTAGCATGAATAGATCCAACGGGTACAGGTCGGTTTTCTTTCACTTTTGCCGGTACGCTGCAGACCGGAATCGGATTCGGTTCCAATACGCTCATCCAAGCACTTCGCGTCGTTTCACCACCACGGCCGTCGCTACCCGTTACTTGAACGAAAAATTCACCTGCTTCATCGGCAAGAATCCTCCCATAATGTTCATCATTGAGAACATTGCCGTATTGCCCCCTCAAAATCTCCCCTACTTTTTTAATCCAAGGATCCGTATTCGTAAAAAAATGCCACTGATAAAAGATCGGATCATTATCCGGATCATACGGTCTTGGTGGCGTCGCATTCGGTTCATTAATGATGCGGACATTTACCATATCCCCGACTACGAAATACGGGGGCGGTTGCACACTTCTCCGATCGCCGTCATAGAACCATCCTGCCGTAAACACCGGAGGCTCGTTATTCGGATCTTCAATCACGTTGAGTGGCTTTTCATCGATCCAATCCGTATCTCCGCAATTCGTGGAGATTTTGAGAGTTATCCTATTCTCACCAACAAGTATGTAATCTCTATAGGCTGGATAGCTGTGAGTAGAAGATGTCATTTCCCCCATGACCTTCGGTGTAATCCACCAATCGCCATTCGTACGTGCGATCTTGTAATAATGTCCGTTATAGGTACAGCCGGCTGGAATTTCAAAATCCCTTGGAGTTAGCGTAAATGGTTCCCTGTATTTGATTGTCGATGGGGTAAGGTTGAATTTGCCCTTGATTCCAAAGCCAGGCGTAATGGTAACGTTCTTTTTATTATTATTCTCGTTTTCTTCAGCGATCTGGTTGTAATAGTCCACGTGTAGTATAAACTCTTGCGGCTGCACGCTTGGGAACGTATAAATGAACGTGTCGGAGATCGTTAATGAGCCAGAAAAATCGCTCCCTCGAAACGTATGACTGTATAATTGCGTTGCGTTCCTGAGAAACACCTTGACCACAAACGCGTCGTCCGGTTTTACAGCTTTACCTTGGGATCCGATCGTCAGCTGCAGGGTGGCAGGAACGCCGATTTCGGGTTGTCCGTTAAGCGATTTTATATCTTGCGCCACTAGATCAGGTTTGGATAAATCATACTCGATTTCAACGTATCCCTCGTATGTGTAGGTCAACGCTTTCCAGAATGTTCTCACTCCCATCAGATAGTTACGGTCATGACCATAAGGTGGGACGAGGGAGCTGGGGTTGATGTAGTAGTCACCATCAAAAAATTCTTGTGTACTAGCTTGTCTCAGGTCATTAGACAAATGCATGCGAACTTTAACATCACCTTTGCCTAATTCTTTTTTGGATTTACCCCAGTAAAAGGGGTTGGGTCTATTTTCATAATCATCTACAGGCCCTGCATCGTAAATTTCGATTGTGTTTTTGTCAATTTTTTCACTTTCTATTATCTTTCCGTTCGGCATGTTATTGACGTCATCTCTAGCAATCCTCCATACTTCTGGTGACCTTACAACATAATCGTGGGTAACAGCTGCCCCAACATAATTATCATTAGGCCTAAGATCAGGTCTACGATCTTCCGGCAATTTCGCGTTATCGTAGTTATATGCATATCTTAAATCCGTTCGATATTCGGAAACCGGAGTATAACTCGTATCGCTGTGTTTAATCCACCCCCAATTAGGGATATTTCCGGGGTATTTAGAATATGATCCTCCCTCGAAAGTTGATTCGTTTGAAAATTGCATTACATCAGTCTCTTGACCTTTATGTTCCCATCGCTGACCATTGGGCAAGCGAAACACATGGTGTCCTGGATTGGTATAACTATAGCCGTAGACGGGTTTCATATTACCATTAACGGTTGCTGTTATACTGCTAGCCCCTTTGCGTAGCGTCGTATGAAGTTCATAATTCCCATCTGATTTTTTCATGTATAACTTAGCGCTCAACACAGGCCCAGGACCTGTGATGTCTAAATTTAAGTTTAGAGTTTCGGTTGGTAGATCTATTGGGCCTACAGGATTATCGCTTAAATTATTAGTAGCAAAATTTACATATTTTGTTTGCGCATGTGTAGTGTCTAATATTAGAGAAAAGGCCATAGCGCTAATAATGGCTATGGCTATTAGGGAAATCCATGTCCGTTTTCTTCGAAACATGAGTAATAGTTCACTTCCTTATTTAGAGAAGATGAAATCAGCTCCACTTGTTGTCGTAGTAAGGTATAATGGAAAACTTTTATACTGCTTAATTTCTGCTTCTACTTTTTCCTTTTTCTTCGCAAAGCAATACCATCCCTCAACAGTACCCAGTTTCGAATAATCAATTACAGGTGCAATGTCGCTCCTCAAAGCAGCACTATAAAAACCTCCCATATCTGCAATAAATCTCAACGACACGTTCTCAGCATCTGATCGTTCTTCCTTATTGGTGATGGCCAAACGAATAGCAATGAAATAGTCTTCCGTTATCGGATATTTTTCTTCTGCACGATATTCTTTAGTTGCCCCTCGCGACCTAAAGTAATCATAATAAGCGCTGTTTGGATCAGTCATATCGACAACGATTACCTGCTTCACCGTCATCGTAACTCCGCTGACTTCGTGAGTGATAGGCAAATTAGTAGGCGTCATCCCCGTCATCGTTTCAATGTTGCTGTGACGATAGTCAATTTCCGCATAACTCAGTGCAGTTTTATCAACCGGAAGCTTTTCACCCTTCTGTACCGACAAAATTCGCTCGATGATTGTTACTGCCTGCGCACGAGTGGTAGTTTGATCCAAGGCCAATTCCCCGCCCTGCATCCCCTGCATCAAGCCTAGCTTCACCGTATCGTAAATCAGCTTTTGATCATCGGATTCTCCGATCTGGTTTTTATCCAAAGACCGCAGAGAGATGCGGGCCATTTCCAACCGGGAAATCGACGAAGTGTATTCTTTGAAATCTTTTTCGTTATGTATGCTGCCTTGCAGTGCCGCGTTTACATACTCTTGATACCACTCTTTACCGGCCTCCCCTTTAGCGATCCCTTGAGCGGTAACGGCCATTTTAATAAACTCGGCTCGGGTAATGGTTTGATCGGGACGAAACGTTGCATCCTCATAACCATCGACGTAGCCCTTTTCTATAGCTCTGGTGATGCTATCTTTGGCCCAGTGGTTATCTATATCTTTCAGAGCAATCGGTGCGGCTGCATTGACCACAGTATAGGTTTGAACCGAACAGCCGGTTGCGAGCATGGACATCAGTACCGTAAAAATTAGTGATTTTTTCATCATTTACACTCCCCTAATTTGTTGTCCGCAGCAGCTTTAAGTTGGGTTAGCTATCGGTAAAATTTTCGTATAGCCAACGTCCACCAGTCAGGACTTTTCTCCCGGACAGCCACTTCCAATCATAGGTATATTGTAGCTTATGTACCGGTTTTTTACAGGTAATCGTATCCAAATGGCACCACCTAACGAAATCTCACACTTGCCACACTGCTGAGGACGATCGGTTCGCTGTGCTGCTGGCCCAAAAGGGAACGGTTCACTTCCACGATGGCGACAATGGACGGTCCGTAAATGGTGACGTTTACGCTTCGGGTCGTTTGTCTGTCGGTGGCGCTGTGGACAGTGATAGTCCGGCTCAGCACATGAGGATACGTTGGACTGGTCACATGCTCCAAGTGATGAATGATCGGGGCTTCCTTCAGATGGCTTCCCGGTAAAGGAGTCAAATCCGGTCCAAGCTTAAGGTTCAGCCGCAAATACTTGTAAAAATCGTCCGTCCCCCGCACACTGTCCCAAACCAAGCGGCCAAGGGCCGCCTCCCTTGGGTCTATATTCAAAGAAGCCGCATGAGTTATACGGTCTAGCAGCGGTTTCGTTTTGCTTTGGCTGTGCGTTTGCATCATCCAGTTAAATGCCGTAACCCAGAGGATCACAGCCGCTATGATGCCGAAAAGAGCGAACAGCAGTAAATGCGCGCTGCCCTCCTCCCGGCTCAGCAGCTCTTTCAAGGCGCAGTCGCCGTTACTGCACCGCTTACCTGATTCACTGTAGCGGTCGAAATGCTCGTGCTGAGACTCGTGCCCTTGGTTCCAACGGCTGGCCCTACCTGCGTTCCCGCAATAAACATGGCAGCGCCCCCCAGCAATACGGTAAGAAGACAAGCAATAACCAATTTACCCATTTAAAATCATCCTCTCTTATATTATTAATTCGTTATCCCTGAAAGCTTGTCATGAGCTGCTTGGAGATGGTAATCACCCACGGGTACAAAAACAGAAGCACAATCATGCCGAAGGGAATCATGATATAAAAGCTGATCCAGACAGGCGCGTTCTCGATTCTCCGGTTGATCTCGGCCGCCAGCGTCGTTTCAATGCTCTCGGTTTGCTCCTTGAGCACCTGGGCTACTTCCTTGGCATCAGCCTGGCTGATCGCTTCCAGCGCATTGACCAGCGGAAACACTTCGGAAATACCTACAGCCTCCTTAAATCTCCAGATGGCGGCGCGCCGATCCCTGCCCCAATTGATCGTCAGTTCCTGAAGGTGCGGGCTCAGCAGCTTCAATGGCCTTCCCGCGCGGATCAGCATATCGCGAATATCCGCTTTCTCGCTCACGCATACCGAGAGACGTTCAGCCAGCTTCGCGATTTCCATCAAATACTCACCCTTCCTTTGGCTTGCCACCGCGTGCACAAACAGCAGAGGCATCCACCAACCCACCGCAACGCAGATGCCACCCTTGAGCGTAATCCATATCCAAGATCCAGCGGACAGGCTGTACAACCCTTCCAGATTCGCCACCTGCGCAACAAAGCCTAACGATAAAAGCGACAGAGCCATCCCTGAACGTAAAATCTGAAACCGATAGTAGCCCCAATCGGACGGAAGACCTGCGAGACGAGCTTTTTCCGCAAAAGCACGCGCCTTAGGACTCAGCGTCTCAAGCTCTTTTTCCATCGAGAGGAAATCCCGTTCCCTTTTCTTCATCCGCTCCAGCATAAGAGCTAACCGGCTTGCACGCCCCAGGCCCATGCGCAGCCGTCCTAGAAGTGAAAACCAGAGCAAGGCGCTGCCGCCCGTAAACATACCTATAAATACAGCTTGATGAGACACCATCCACACGTTCCAAAATACACCGAGCATTCCGCTATCCTCCGTTAAAAAGCCTTCCGTCCCGACCGAACCACGAGCAGCATGGATACGAACATGACGGCAAAAGAGACGATCAGCAGCGTTCTACCGCCGGAATCAAGAAAATAATGGCTGTAGTTCGCTGCATCAGCATAAATGTTGAATCCTACCACGAAAAAGGCGAAACCGATCATAAACGAGGTCCCGAGCCGATACACCGTAATCATGGCCAGCCGGTTTTCCTCGTTGCGTTTGGCCGTTTGCATTCGGCTGACCAGATGATGCAGCGACTCCGTCATGTCCGTACCGTAATGGACTCCGATCAATAGAAGATCGGCCAAGTCGTCGGCCCATACGCTTTGAACTCGCCTCGCGAATTCGTACAGCGCCTCATCTACCGATTTCATGTGCAGTGCTAGCTCAAGCCGCCTCCACTCGCTTTTCACTTCATCAGGCATCGTTCGGGACGACTTGACGATGACGTCGGCAAGCGTAAGGCTGGGTCGGTAGTGACCGATCAGATTCTGGACCAGCATGATCATACGAAACGCAATCCGGTGTCGCTTACGCTGCACCCGAAACCGGACGTAAAAATAAGGCAGCGACCCGATCAATATTGCGACTGCCCCACTCAGCGACCATACATGGTAGTCGGGTGCACTTATACCCCCATAAGCGTATCTCTGCTGCAGCAATCCCATGGCGGCATCCGATCCGAAGAATCCGGTAAGCGCCAGCAGGAGCATGAAGGCCAGGACGATCTCTACGCCGATTTTCATGTCGGCTACTTCCATTTCGTCAGCCAAATGCTTTACCGGCTTCAGCTGAGCGATGGAAGCTAGCGTCCCCCTGCGGGAGTCGTGTATGCCGAACGAGCGGAATCTTTTTCTCCGTACCAGCACCGCGTTGAGCGTTCTTAACAAAAGAACAAGCAGCAGAAACGAACCGGCGGCCCAGCCTCCGAGCAATAAGCCTTTCAGACTGCCATGCATCAGCTCAGCAGATACGCTCACTCTCCCCACACTCCCAGTTCGCGAAATTCGTCCGGATTCGCTCCATTTGCTACCAGATGATCTATTAAAGGTTTGCTGAGCGGTTGACCGGTGAAGCGCCAGTGGTTCCGCTGATAATCCCACTCGACCAAAGGGCGGATACGTACCTCGTGTTGCTCATCCACGGACAGTTCTGTGATCTCCGTGGCTATGCGCACATGCTTCCCGTTCCACCGAATCAGACGCAGGAAAACAACTATGTTAAAAGCCCTGGCTGCACGGCGAACGGCATCTTTATGATCGTGCTGCCGCCCATCCTGCTTTATCATGTCTACCACATCGCTGATGAACGATTCGCGGTATTTGGTGTGCATTGTACCCATCATGTCGTGGCCCCTTAAAGCGCCCTGCACCATCTGCGACACCTCTGACCCTTTGGCTTCGCCGACAATAACCCAATGGGGGCTCATGACAAGCAGCGGCTTGAACGATTCTTCCATCGTAAGGCCGATTTCCTCCACTTCCCGCACGGCAAGAATGTTCCGGGTACCACGCAGCCGATCTCGCAGAGCAACCTCGAACTCTTTCTCCAGCGTCCGGATCCGTTCATTCTCGGGAATTTCCTGCGCCAACGCAAACAGGAACGTCGTCTTGCCCGTTGCTGTCCCCCCGCCGATCAAAAAGCTCGCATGATAGCGTACCAAGAGCTGAAGCAGCCGAGCCATCCGTTCATCGATCGTTTGAAGCTCCACAAGATGCCCAAGTGTCACGTCCTTCACAATGAAGTTGCGAATATGGATACTCGGAACGTCCGAATACGGCGGACGAGTCATGACAAGACGAGAGCGATTCCACATATACGATTGGATGAAAGGCTGCCTTTGGTTGATCGGCTTTTTGCCGCAAAGCGACAGGCGGTCTTGCAGAAGCAGCACATCTGCAAGGGACGCGAATTTCCGGTGGTGCCGGGTCATCTCTCCCCCTCGCAGCAGAAAAATGTCGCAGCCGATCACCTGTATCTCCTCCACATCCGGCAGACGATACAGATCCTCAATCAATCCGGCGCCGCACGTTTCGGCAAATACGCATTCCGTCGGGGATAAAGGGAAAATCAGCGTGTCTGGGTCCATATCGATCCGGTATTCCATTAAGAGGATATCAATGACCGCCTTCATTCTCGCCCCGGCCACTGGATCCCCAAGTCCAGCCTGTAAAATGTCTTCATACAGCGCCTGATCCTTCTTAGACCGTTCCGTCAAATGCTCGTAAACCAGTTTGGAAGCTTCCCGGAGCGTCATTCGGTGTTCCGTTTGAGACGGCAGGACTGCCATCCGGCTCTGGGTCTGCTTCGCCTGCATCATG
Source organism: Paenibacillus sp. PvR098 (assembly GCF_017833255.1). NCBI lineage: Bacteria > Bacillati > Bacillota > Bacilli > Caryophanales > Paenibacillaceae > Paenibacillus > Paenibacillus sp. PvR098. The sequence goes on along the minus strand of NZ_JAFIBU010000001.1, from coordinate 4,078,223 downwards.
TCTTTAAGATACTGTCCCGCATCAAAACGGATTCTTGGCTGAATGGAAGGCGATAACCTTTCGATCGGTGCCATAAAAGTCCCCCTCCTTATCCAAACAGCGCGGTCCACCGCTGCAGAAAGCCCCCTCTGCGGCGTACCGCTGCTGCCGCAGGTGCTCCAGCCCCGATTCGTTCATCCTTGGGAGCAAGCTGCGCAGCTAGGCCGTCGATTTGTTCTGTGAAGCTATCCGTTCCCGAGGTCTGATAAAGGGGAATTCCTTCATGAACCGCTTTGCGGCCGAGCCCGCCCTGGATATTCGGCACTGCCGCCGCAAGCGGCATACGGAGAAGCTCCGCGATTCGCTCGGGCTTATCTTCAGCCATGGTACGGTTCATAATAAGTGAAATATCCTTAGGAGTGAGTCCGGCATACTTCCAATAGCATTCGTACCATTCCCCCCAGCTCATTTGAAACGATGCGTAATTGTTCTGGGCGACAAGCCAGCGATGGTCAGCCTCGCGCACCGTACAAATAGTTGCCGCGTTGTCCGGATAGGAATTCAAATCAACGATGGTGATATCAAAAGCCGCTCTGCAAGTGTGCAGCAGATGAATCATCATTTCCGGAGTCACATCCAGAGCCGTGTCACGCCGCCGGGAACCGGTTAAGATATGAAGATTCGAGATTTTTCGGTACGATACGCACGCATCGACTAAATCGCCCGGGGTAAGCGTCTGAGTTTGCAGCTTTGACCGCAGCTTGAATCCGCTATAGTTAGGATCGGTCAGATTCAAGAAGGAGCGAATCTCGGGATTATGCAGGTTGCCATCGATGAGACCAATAGTCATCCCACTCGAAGCGGCCAAAGAGAGTGCAGTGCTCACGGCAATCGTCGTAGCGCCGTCTTTGCTCGCCGCAGACCATATAGCGGTGAGCGATCCTCCCCGGTGAGCGGGATTGTCCGATTGACGACGATTCACTTGAGCGGCAAACGCTTCAAGCATCTCGTCATCGGTAAGACCGACCGGAACGGTTCTAAAATGAAACAGGTCGGCCATTCGGCTGATCGTCTCGAGCAGAAATGAATCATAAACCGATGCGTCAAGCGCAAGGGTTACCCGTGCCTGCGGCTGATTTCTGCGCAGCGCCTGCATCCATTCCCACGGATACAAGTCGTATAATAATCCCGCATGCACGAGCACGATATCGAATGGCTCTTCCATTCGTGAAAAAAACAGATCCCTGTTTCTCGTATGGCAAATATCATATCCGCGAACGCTTCCCAGCATGGCGCTCAGACGATCTGCCGCATCCGTCTCTGGGTGAACAAGTAATAGCTTGGTCATGATGAAGGCTGCACCTCCTTGGTTTCTAAGCTTGTTTCTAAGCTTGTTTCAATGTTTCCATTACCACTGACCTGCCTTTGATCGAGCTCACCTCTGACTTGAATTTGTTCTTTCGTTTGGGTAAAAGCATCGGCTGCCTTCAGTTCGCGAAACAGTCCCGTGACGGCCCCTGAGTCTGAACCAGGCTCGGTCAGATCGGGCAAAGCCAGCTTGATCCTGCCGGCAATACTCCCCAGCACAAATGCCTCATACACTTCATCGTTCATGAGATAGGTGTTTAGCTCCGGCTTTCCGTTCGGCTTGGACCGGGTATTCTGGAGCTGCTGACGGTTCGATTGCACGACCGCTTCCACTGTTGAAGCATCGGTCACCTCCGGTCCTTCAGGCGTTTTCACACCGGTGACCGGGAGCTGCTCAATGACTTTAACCGCACCGACGCTCCATACGGCACCTGAAGCGGTCTTGATCAGCTTCGGGGCTTCAAACTCCACCCAAACGTCCACACGGTCGCCCTTCCGAACCATATTGCCCACATTCGCAGCCGCATCCGTTTTGAAGCTGAAATACCGTTCGCCTTCCTTCGGTACCAGACGGCGGTCCGACAGCTTCCAGAGGACCAGCTCCTCGTTGTCCGCTATGGGAACCAACACCGTTTGACCGATCAGCGAACCGGCATCCGTTACGGCCTCCGGATGGTGCGCCGCAACCGGAATGATAGCTCTACGCAGCATGGATGCTTCAATCACCTCGCCGCTGTGCAGCATGCGCACCGGCTTGACGGTCTCCATGGTGGCGACCTGAAACTGCGTATGCTTCATGAACTGCCAATACCCCGCAACCGATCCGGCCATCAACAGACAGCCCAGCAGAGCGACGACCCAAGCTCTTTTCATCTATATTTCCTCCCTTGATGACTCCTTTGAAAAAGCCGCAGCAGCTTACCGCCTCCTCCGCCGGACGGGCTCGCTTCGGACGGCAGCAGGTTGTTTATCCATGGCTGCATCGACTCACGAAGCGTCCTCCGAACGGGCGGCGCATCGTGCGGCAGACGGCCGTTCCATTCAGCAGCAGCAAGGACGGCGATATCCAGAGCAGGCAGCACGCATATCGGACGCTGGGGCAATAAGCGGAGCCAGGCCTCGGCTTTGCGCGGGCATTTGTTGGCAAAGCAGTGCAGCCGTCGGCCCGGTCCGACCCAAGCCTGCACCTGTCTAAGCACTCGCTGTACGGCGGGAAGCTCCAGCTTGTGCACGAACGGATCGGCGATGTACACGATATCCGTCGCTACCTCAAGCAGCTGCTTAACAGTAGGATGCTCCCACTGAGCGCCAATGTCGGCGATCAGCACAGGGCGGCGGATGGCATGGAACAGCTTGAACCAGTAGCTCGGGTCTGCTATTGGCGACCCGGCTTGTTCCTCGGGCTCCGCGGGAAGCCACAGCGTGTGGCCGTCCGTCCATCTGCGCTCCTCGGCCTGGCCGAAGCCGCCTCCCGGAGCGTTGTAGCAGCGGTACCCTGGCGGCGCATGCCCTTCCGCCAGCAGCAGCGCGTGCAGCTCAGCACGCGGCGTAGACGGCTCGATCACGGCGTGCGGCACGCCCTGATCGTGCAGCAGCCGCGCGAGCGCGAGCGCGGCAAAGGTTGCGCCGGCGCCGGGGTACAACGCGCCGACCGCTACTACGAGCGGCGGTGTCCACGCCGCTCCCGCCACTGCCGCGGGCCCAGCCGGGGGCCGCGCCGGCGCGAGCCAACGGCGCAGCTCCGAACCCGCCTCGCGTGCGCTCGAGCAGCGGCTCTCAGGGCTCGCGCGCAGCAGCCGCAGCACGAGCGGCGCGATCCCCGCAGGCAATGCCGCCGCCTCGCTGGGCGAGCGCTGAGCGCTGTAGTACACGCCGCCGGTCAGCAGAAAATACATCAGCGCCCCTAAGCCGTACAAATCGGTGCGCGGGTCGCTCTGCCGTCCCTCCAGCTGCTCGGGAGCGGCAAACCCGACCGTCCCGATGCAGACGGTATCCGCACTCTTGTCCGCTTTGAAGCTTCGTGCGGTGCCGAAATCGATGAGCCGCAGCCGACCGCTGGCGTCCAGCATCAGATTGGACGGCTTTAAGTCCCGGTGGATGATCGGCTCCGGACGGATCGAGTGCAGGTAATCGAGCAGATCACACAGCTGCAGCGCCAGCTCGGCGACCTGCCTCTCCGTCATCCGCTTTCCCTGCCTTTCAAAACGCTGCAGCAGAGTTTCTCCCTCGATATAATCCATCACCAGATAGAGGAAGCCATGTCGGGTAAGCGGAACATAATCCACGATATCCGGCAGGTTCGGGTGGCTGAGTCGGCTCATGGTCTCCGCTTCCGATAACAGAATGTGCCTCCTCTTGGCTGCTTCAGTTTCCACTTCGTCACTTCCATGAGCGGCTCCATCGCCCACATACGTCTCCTTCACCGCCCAGCGTTTTCCCTTCAACTTTAAATCATCCGCCAAAAATACGCTGCTCATTCCTCCTCTTCCGAGCTGCGCCGCAATCCTGTAGCGTCCCGCCAGTACGTCTCCGAGCTTCAATCCCATAGGAAGCCTTGCCATAATCCACCTTCCCTTTCTTCCGTAAAGCCGTTCCCCGAACGGCAAAAAAACGCCTTACGCATGCCGGATCAGCATGACATAAGGCGGTTCCTCCGCACATAATATGGATTTTTTAATAAAATAGCATATTTTTCCCAAATGTTCAACCTTTTTAATTTTCACTTCACTCAAGTCTCGTTAACATTTTGTAAATTCCCCCCATACATCCACAAATGATTTACACCCAATTAACCTTGGGAAAACATGAGCGCTCTATAATAAGTCATGGATTAGAAGCAAACCATCCCGGAAAGGAGTTCCTTCATGTCCATGTTGGAAAACAACGCCTTGGCGCGTAGGACCTTGAAAAAAAAGAACTTTGCTCTCTCCAAAGGCCTCAGGCTTCAATCATTGCGGTCCGTCCGCTTTAAGGAGCAGGCGCTGGCTTATGGCCTCTTGGCACCTTCCCTGCTGCTGTTCAGCGTGTTTCTGTTTTATCCGCTGCTCAAATCGGTGTATCTCAGCCTTCACTTGACGGATCCTCGCGGAAGGATAGCGGCTTTCGCCGGTCTAGACAACTTCAAAGAGCTATTCACTTCGGACGCCTTCGTGAAGAGCCTTCAGGTGACGCTTTCTTTCACCCTGCTGACCGTACCGACTTGCATCATACTGGCGCTCCTCTTGGCTTCTCTGTCGCACAATAAGCTCCGCGGGATTCGATGGTTCCGGTTCATCTTCTCGCTTCCCGTTGCCATTTCCGTCGGAACCGGCTCCGTCATCTGGATGATGCTGTATCATCCGACGCTCGGGACGCTCAATTACTTTCTTAGGTCATTGGGCTTAGGAACGATCAATTGGTTGACCGATCCGGCGTGGGCGCTGCTTTCGGTCGCAGTCATGACAGTATGGATGAATCTGGGCTTCAATTATATCGTCCTGCTCAGCGCTCTCCAGGGCGTGCCCGAGGAAATCTACGACAGCGCCAAGATCGACGGCTCCAGGCCGCTGCGCACCTTTGCCCGAATTACCCTGCCGCTCATCTCCCCTACTCTCTTTTTTGTGGGAATCGTATCGGTGATCGGTGCTTTTCAATCGTTCGGGCAAATCCACATTCTGACTAAAGGCGGACCGATGAACAGCACGGATGTCATCGTATTCAACATCTATCAGGACGCGTTCGTCAATTTCCGCTTTGGGATCGGCAGTGCGCAGGCGCTCGTATTGTTCGCGATCATTCTGATCCTGACGGTAGTTCAGTTCCGCTTTCTCGAGAGGAAGGTGCATTACCAATGACGTCCCGTCTGCAGCATACGCTGATCTATTCGTCGCTAACAATAGCCGCAGTAATCACATTGTACCCGATCATGTACACGATGTCGGCCGCCATGATGACGGATGCCGAATCCGCTACGTATCCGCCCAGGCTGTTTCCCGGAAGTCTGAACTTTGATAACTACTTCTCCGTGACGCAGCTGATTCCGGTTGGACGGTTCATTGCGAATAGCTTTCTCGTCTCAGGTAGCATTATGCTTGGGCAGATCATCACGGCCAGCTTGGCCGCATACGCCTTCGCCTTCCTGCGGTTTAGAGGTAAAGCAGCGCTGTTCGCATTGTTTATGTCCACCATGATGATCCCTTGGGAGGTCGCGATTATCCCCAATTACTTGACGGTCAAAAGCTGGGGCTGGCTCGATACCTATCAAGGCTTGATTGTCCCTTTCCTCGCTACCGCGTTCGGGACGTTCCTGCTCCGCCAGTTTTTCCTGCAGCTTCCCGGCGAGCTATTCGAAGCCGCCAAAATGGACGGCTGTGGCCATCTCCGAAGCTTCTTCAGGCTGGTGCTGCCATTGTCCAGACCCGCGCTCGCCACGCTCGGGGTGTATTCGTTCCTGACACATTGGAACATGTACCTATGGCCGCTGCTCATCACCAACGGCGAAGCTATGCGTACGGTGCAAATCGGCATCAGCATGCTTCAGTTCGAGGAAATGACCTCATGGAATCTGGTGCTTGCAGGCGTCGTCATGGTCATGCTTCCGACGCTGGTCCTGCTGGCGCTCGGTCTTAAGCAGCTGGTACAAGGGATGACCGCCGGAGCGGTCAAAGGGTAATAGAACGCGCTATTGGTCTTCTATCTTGGTCCGGCGCTCTATATATAAATCTATTCTAGGGAGAGATCAACCGTAATGAAGCCATTCAAGCATGTACTGCAGAACAAAAAATCCTCTTTGACGCTCCTGCTCGCCTTCGTCATGCTGTTTCTGGCGGCATGCGGGGGAACGAATGCCGTCGGCGGTAACGCCGCTCCTGCAGCCGGCGAAACGAATGGCACAGAAGCGCCGAAGGCCTCCGAACCGCTCAAAGTCGTATGGTGGCACTCGATGAGCGGAGAGCTCGGCAAGGCGGTAGACAAGCTGGTATCGGACTTCAACGCTTCCCAGAAGAACGTCGTGGTGGAAGCTGTTTTTCAAGGCACTTACGATGAGAGCCTGAACAAAATGAAGGCGTCCATGGATTCCAAAAGCGGTCCTGCACTGATCCAAGTGTATGAAATCGGCAGCCGTTTCATGATTGACTCTAAAGCAATCACCCCAATGCAGCAGTTCATCGATGCGGAGAAATTCGATGTATCCACCCTGGAAGAAAACATTTTGAACTATTACACCTTCGACGGCAAGCTGTATTCGATGCCATTTAACACATCCAACCCGATCCTTTACTACAATAAAGATATGTTTAAAGCAGCCGGCCTCGACCCGGAAAAGCCGCCGACTACGTATGAAGAAGTAGCGGATGCCGCCAAGAAGCTGACCAAGGAAGGTCAAACGGGCGCTTCCTTTGCGATTTACGGCTGGTTCATGGAGCAGTTCTTCGCAAATCAGGGAGCCGAGCTCGTCAATAATGGCAACGGACGGACGAACCCCGCAACGGAATCGATGCTCGGAAGCGATGCGGGCGTCAAGACAATGACTTGGTGGAAGCAAATGATCGACGACAAAACGATGCTCAACCTCGGCCGCAAAACGGACGATACGAAAAAAGCGTTCGCCGCCGGCCAGATCGGCATGACGCTGGACTCCACCGCATCTTTGCGCGGAATCGTGAACGCTGCTGCAGACAAATTCGAAGTCGGTACCGCCTTCCTGCCGAAACCCAAGGACGCTCAAGACGGCGGAGTCGTCGTAGGCGGTGCGAGCTTGTATATCCTGAAAAATAAATCCGAGGCCGAGCAAAAGGGCGCTTGGGAATTCATCAAATTCCTCACCGATTCGAAGCAGCAGGCATTCTGGTCTGTAAACACGGGCTACTTCCCGATTACGAAAAAAGCATACGATGAACAGCTCGTTAAGGACAACATGACAACATATCCGCAGTTTGAAACGGCGGTAGACCAGCTGCACCAAACGAAAGCAAACAAGGCTACGCAGGGCGCGGTCATGGGCGTATTCCCCGAAGCCCGTCAGCTCACCGAAGGCGCAATCGAGGAAATCCTGAACGGGAAAAAGCCGCCGAAGGAAGCTCTTGACGGCGCAGCAAAGGAAATTTCCACCAAAATTCAACAGTACAACAAAACCGTAAGCAAGTAAGCAAAGCATACGAGTAAGCCGAGGGAGAAACGCCGCCCTCGGCTTTCTATTGCTTCTATAACTTTTCTATCATGCTCCGTGCAACCCATACGCCTGCCGCGCCTGCTTGCGCTAGCCCTCGCGTGACGCCTGCTCCGTCCCCGCCGCAGTACAAACCTTCGATCTCTGTCTCCAGCTGCTCGGTGAGCTTGGGTCTAGCGGAATAGAACTTGGCTTCTACGCCGTAAAACAGCGTGTGCTCGGAAGCAATGCCCGGAGTCACCTTATCCAGCGCCTCCACCATCTCAATCAAGCTTTTCATCGTATTGTAGGGAAGCACCAGTCCCAGATCCCCCGGTACCGCTTCTTTCAGCGTCGGCTCCAGGAAGCCCTCCTTGATTCTAGCTTCCGTGGAACGTCTGCCCCGAATAATATCGCCGTATTTCTGTACGATGACACCGCCGCTCGACAAATCGTTAGCCCGCTCGCATATTTCCCGTGCATACTCATTCGGCTTATCGAACGGCTCTGTAAACCGATGCGATACCAGCAGCGCAAAGTTCGTATTAGCAGAGCCAAGCGCAGGATCCTTGTATGCATGGCCGTTAGCCGCCATTACACCGGAGTGATTTTCTACGACCACATGCCCCGATGGATTGCTGCAGAAGGTGCGAACCCGTGTGCCGACCGACGTATTGAAAATGAACTTGCCTTCGTACAAATGCTCGTTAATCTCACGCATCACCACATCGGAAGTCTCCACACGCACGCCTACGTCCACCTGATTGTTATACATTTTGAGACGGCGCTTGCGCAGCACCTCGGTGAGCCATGCCGACCCGTCCCGCCCGGGAGCGACCAATACCTTCCCGGCATCGATTTCTTCGCCGTTTTTGAGTACGATACCCCGGATTTGATGCCCGTCCTTTGTCTTTACGGTCAGCAGATCGGCTACCTCGGTCTTGAACTGCATATCGATTTTGGTTTTCAGGTAGGCATTGATGGAACGCAGGATTTCCAGGTTTTGCTCCGTACCCAGATGCCTCACCTGAGCACGCAGCAGCTTCAGTCCTGCCGCATAACCCCGTTGCTCTATAGAGCGGACCACCTCTGTCGTCGGATCGGTTACGTTATCCGTTGCCCCATGGTTGAGATTGATACCGTCCACATAACGTATCAAATCGAGCACGCGTGAAGGCGTGAGATAGTCTGTCAGCCAACCGCCGAACTCCGTTGTAATATTGAACTTCCCATCGCTGTAAGCCCCTGCTCCGCCGAAGCCGCCGGTAATAGAACATGCGGGCAAACAACCGGCGTACTCTTTTTTGCCCGCAGGCGGCGGACAAAGCTGAATTTTTTCCTCCAGGATGGGACATCTTCTGCTGTCTATATCATGTCCTTTATCAATCAGCAGCACCTTGAGCTGAGGCGCTTTCAGCGTCAGTTCGTATGCTGCGAAAATTCCAGCGGGTCCGGCTCCAACAATAATGACATCGTATCGATTGTTCATAGGTAAATTGCCTCCTTAGCATAATGAACGCAACAAAAAAATCCCAGCTTCGAAAGGGTGCGGAAAAGCACCCTTCGTAGCCAGGAATTTGCGGTCCCTTGGTAGAAACCCTTGACCCGTATTGTCAAGGATATACGATCGGTAAGGTAAGTTTAAGATGTTGAACACAAAAAGAATGATATTCCAATCCTTGAATATTGTCAACGATATAATCAATAAATGTTCGTGTTCATCTTAATTATTAGTGATTTTTTTTACTTTTAACGTAGGGAATTTACCAAAAAGCGAAAGTTGCCAACTTAAATCATGAGAAAAGGAAAGTGACCTGAATCCTCACTTTCCTTCCTGTTTACATGAACCGTTTCGTCTTCGGTCTGCGCCTTGTGTGGCGATTTCTTTTCCTGCCTGTGGAGATAGAGCTTCTTCCGTTCTTCGCCCCGCTCAGGCGTATCGGCTTTCCGCCTGCCGCCTGTGATTCGTTAATCAGCTTGGCTAGCTTTTTAAGGAATGGAGACATTTGCTCTGCCGACTGATAGATCGAGCTCATTTTGTCCAGTGCGCTGATGACTTCATCGAGGCCTTCATTCACATTGCGGATGACCGCAGGGAACCTGTTCAACATGCTCACTCACCCTCTATTCGTTCCTCTGAATCTCCATTTATTGTATGCGGAGAATCGCCCGGACGGTTTAGGCGGATGCCCCGGATGCTCCAAGCGCGCGCATAATAAATTCCCAGCTATGCTTGGCAATGGAATCCGGGTCGCGGTCTGTCTGTGTTAGCAGCGGCTGAAACGTGTCATATTTATTGTGCACCAGGGTAAGGCCAATGACCATCATCAGAGCATGATCAAGCGAATCGAATTGAAATTTGCCCTCATCCCGTCCTTTACCCAGCAGCTCTCGAACCTTGAACCACACAGGATATGTGAACGAAGTAACGATGGGCTTACGCGGCGAATTCATCGTTATTTCCTGTTGTAAAATCGTGCTAAGCTCCATATCCGTCATATTGAAGCGGATGACTTCATGAACGAGCAGCCTCAGCCCCTCCTCCGGTTCATTCAACATTTCCTCATATTGGTCCATTCGATGACCGGGGAAAAAAGATTCGAAAATCGCGTGGAACACCTTTTCTTTGCCTCCGAAATAATAAGAGATGAGAGCGACGTTCGCGCCCGCTTCCTCACAGATTTGCCGTACGCTTGTACCGTCAAAGCCTTGCTGTGCAAACAGCTTCTTGGCCGCAAGCAGTATGCGGATCTTCATTTCGGATTCAGTCTGTGTCATAATTCCTCCCCTTACCCTCGTTCGATATCCTCATTATGTAACTTTTCCCAGCTAAGTGCAAGCCACCGAAGACAGGGAGATCCGCTGCCTTCGGGATTTGCCGTTGCCTAGGCTCCCGTTACCGCGGTTTTCGCTGTCTGCGCTTTTGCAGCTGTACCCGGAATCCTTCCGTTCTCCTTGCGCAAGCCTGTCGCAACAAGCCCGATCGCCGCGCAGATGAGCATGATAAGCGCCAGAGCGCCTGCATCGCTTCCCGCTCCCGGCCCGCCGAACAACAGGTTCATGGCGCCCTCCACAGCATAAGTCGCAGGCAGATATTGGCTGATGGCAAAATAAAAGCTGCCGAGAAGCTCACGCGGGATCATGGCCCCGGAGGATACCAATTGAATCGAGAGCATGCAGATGTTAAACAGCATGCCGGCCATGCCGAATACGATCAGAAACATTTGGGAGAAGAACATGAACGTCATCAGAAACAACGTCTGAAACAGCCAGAAAGACAAGAAGCCGGCAGACATCTGCCCTCCCAAGGCAACCACCAGCGACGACCCGATCAATGCAATCACAAGGGCGGACGACGCATTGATGAAGATACGTGCTGCGAATTTATTCCATTTGGAATAGCCTGCTCCGAGCATCCCCGTGGCCTGCTGCAGATTCATCCCCATGATCATGGCGCCCACGAACGAAGCGAGCACCATCATCATCGGAACCATCTGATTGTTCATGCCTTGTACCGGATTCGTATAGTCGAAATTCGAAGCCACTTTATCGGTTAAGCCCTGCGCCATAGCTGTCACTTCTTGTGCGGGGACGCGGGCTTGCGTCAGAATAGCCTGCGCCCCCGATACCGTCGCTTCTTTGCTCACAGAAGCCGTCACGCCGCCGGCAACACTCTGCATCATGCTTTTGATCAGAGCCGGATTGGATTCGTTGATCATATAGTTGATCTTCGCCTGCTGACCCGGCGTTTGCATCTGCTTGGTGAAATCCGAGGGAATATGCAGTACCATCTGTACCTCCCGGCCGTTGAGCATCTCCTTGGCTTTCTCTGCCGAGCCTTCGTAGATCAAATGAAACGGAAGTGATTTCGCAAGCTGCTCTCCCACCTTCCTGCCGAGTCCGGGATCCTCGTTTACGACGGCGATCTTCAGCTGTTTTATATTCTCATTCACACCCTCATATCCGGTCATCCAGATGAGACTGAATATCACTTGAAACATCATGGCTGTGATGATTCCTATTTTCGTTGCAGAATTTTTCATATACGCTTGTAAAGCTTGAAGCATGTTAGTTCTCTCCCTTTATGTATTCACTTCGTTAAACGTTCATTTTAATTAAACGTTTGTTTAAATATTAAGTGAAAGAACGGCTCTTTGTCAACGCTTTTACTAAACCGACTTTGAAGCGATGAAACGATTCCACCCTCGCAAGGCTCCCCGCTTCTTGCAATGAATGACCGAGTGTCATCCTTAAGTGGCAGTTCCGTCTTCACGAGCATCAGCCGCGATTCCGATTTTACTGCCGCAGGGAGCCTTGTCGCAGTGGCGGTGGAGCCGGTATTCAACTACCGAGCGTAACCGCCTGCGCCCACAAAAACGTTAAATGCGATGCATGCTGCGCAGGACAATGACCAGCAAAATGTAGAGTACCAAAATAAGTGCCGCTGAGGTAAATCCGTGTCCATGCCAATGATGGTGATGTTTTTTCGGTGCATAGATGTTGATTTCTTCATAGCTGGCGTGCACATTAATCGGTGCGTGATATATCGGCTGAGGCATGGCTACAGGCGACACGGCAGTAGGGGCCGGACCTACGTTTGGCATTGGAGCATAGCTCGGCATCTGAGCCGACATTGGAGTATAGCTCGGCATCTGAGCCGACATTGGTTTTGGCATAGCCATCGGTTGATATTTTTCCATAGAATGAACACCTCCGTAAAATTTGGCGAAAGCGCTGGACGTGAGAGCCTTCCATCCTATTCCTGCGCGTTCATGCGTTCCTGCGGACTGTTGAAGTGCTCTTGCCTGAACACACCATTAGTCTATGGTGATGCACCTATCGGGAACACGGTGTTCACCCATGCCTGGAAAAATAGACGTTCGCCATCCATCGGCTGGATTCAAAAAAACGTCCCTCAGCCCGCTGTTCCCAGCAGAATGAAGGACGTCTTGGATTACGCATACGGATTATGCTCTCGTTCAAAGCCAATACTGGTCCGCGGTCCGTGGCCGGGGTATACGATCGTGTCGTCCGGCAGCTCGAACAGCTTGCCGTGGATCGAATCCAGCAGCTCTTGGTGACTGCCGCCCGGCAGGTCTGTACGTCCTACCGAAAGCTTGAACAACACGTCACCGCCGAACAAATGCTTGCCGTAGAGGAAGCTGACGCTTCCCGGAGAATGGCCTGGGGTATGAAATACTTTGAAACCGAGACCCAGCACAGACAAATTCTGTCCGTCAGCTAGCGAGTACTCCGCAGGGTCGGTTGTGATCGGTCCGGTCAAATCCGGCCATCTGGCGGAGCCATTCTTCTTCGGATTCACCAGCCACTCGGCCTCGTCATCGTGCAAATAGACCGGGCAGTCCTTCAATCGGCGCAGCTCTTCCACCCCGCCGATATGATCAAAGTGGGCATGCGTCAGTAGTATCGCTTCAATCTCCATATCGGCGACTCGCTTTAGGAGCGGCTTGGGGTTCATCCCGGGATCGATCACGACCCCTTTGTTCTCACCCGGCAGCGAGATCAAGTACGCGTTCGTCTGCAGGGGCCCGAGAGAGAACGTTTCGATTTTAAGTTCCTTGGTTTCCATCGTCATCGGCTTAGAAGGAGGACAGCAGCTCGCGCAGCTCTTTCACGATGACCGTCTGATAACCGGTGCCCTCGCCGTACTGACGGCCCATTTCCTCTCTCGCGATCTTGATTTTATCTTGATAGTCCGCAGCCCCGCGGTCCGGATTCTCTTGTTTGAACTTAATCATCACTTCCTGCACGTGCTTCGGACGAGGTCCCCATTGCCCCAGCACGAACCCACTGAAATCGGTGAAAATGATGATCGGAATCGCCTCTCCCCCCATGGTCAGGAACTGCTCCATGACATCCGGATGCTCTTCTTTGATCAGGACTTCCGTCGGGATTCCCGAGATTTCCAATGCCCGGAATACTGCCGGTACATTGCGCACCACATCGCCGCACCAATCGGCGGCCAGAATAAGGCAGCGAAGGTCATCGCGGTTGTTCAGCGATTCGAAAAACTCCTTATCCTCTTCATTCTCCCACTTGAACTGATCGTACCACTCTTTGAATTGCTCCTGGTTCTTGGTCATCCCGTCCATAAACTGCTGCGGGGATAGGCCTTTGCGAAGCTTGCTGCTTAAGTTTTTGCTCATCGGAATCCATTCCTCCTTCAAAGATGTGCTGCTATGGGTTATTGTACCAAAAAAAAGTTCCCGCTCCAACCGGAACGGAAACCAAACAAACGAAGTACATCTTCTTATCTTGGTACGGCTTTATTGCGATTGGTCCATTTAAATATGATGTACACAGCGCCAAGAACGATGGCTGCAAAAATAAAAGGCTTTATATAAGGTCCTGCCACCTCATTGATCTGCTCCCAATTATCCCCAAGCGACCGTCCGAGATAAACGAAGATGATGACCCAGGGGATGGTACCAAGTGTTGTGTAGAACATAAACTTTGGCAGCGGCATTCGCGCCATGCCTGCAGGGATAGAAATCGCCTGCCGCAGCACCGGCACGAAGCGAGCCAAGAACACCATGACCGGACCGTATCGATTGAACCAGCCTTCGGCGATATCCAGGTGCTTTTTCTTCAAGTGCAAAAACTTGCCGAATTTGTCCAGCGCGGGCCGTCCGCCGTAGCGACCGATCCAATATAAAATAATCTGCTGCAATAAACAGCCGAGGAGTCCGAACACGATGGCTCCGATCAGAGAAATCTCCCCGCGCGAAATCAAATATCCTGCGTAGGCCAGCACAATCTCACTAGGAATGACCTCCAGCATCAGACCGATCAAAATCCCCCAAACACCCAATCCTTCAATAAATAACAGCGCCGAACCCACCAAGCCATGCAGCAGCTCACTCATGTTTTTCCAGCCTCTTTCTCTTCTTTACGAATTTCCATACTTGTCTCTATTAGCCTATTGTATTCTAGCCCATAATTATTCTTACTGCATCCGCAGATGCTCCTGCAAAAGCATGGCTGCGCCAGCCGGCTCTTAAGTCGTATACATCTTACCACCGCATGACTCGCTGAGTAAACCCGCTGGTTCTTCTATATGGAAGCATATTCATTCGGCCGTGTCATGATCAGACAAGTACCCGCATACATTGGTACAAACTATACCCTACAGGTGATGATCATGAGCAAAGTATTCGTTATTAGCAAGAAGGGCCTGAACAAATTTAAAATCGGAGCCGCTGCCGTGCTGTTGGCCGCTACCGCTTTGCTTTTCTGGGGGAAGAACGAAATCCGCCCCGCCATGAGCTCCAGCGCTCCGGAACGAACAATCAACCTGGTGACAGGCGAGTTCAAAACGACGGGTCAGGACGGCAAGACGATTGAAGCCTATCGCTGGGATCCCGGTACCATTTATGTAAAAAAGGGCGAACGTATCCGCCTGAGCATTTATGGAGTGAACGGAGCCAGCCATCCTTTTATCATTGACGGAATGAATATTAAGGGCGAGGTGAAGAAAGGACAGGAAACCATCGTTTCCTTCCAGGCCGATAAGCCCGGTATCTACCGGATCGTATGTCTCACGCACCCCGATATTGCTCATAACGGCCCCATGATCGGCTATTTGGTGGTGGAAGAATAAGCAAGAAAGCCGTAACCGCCGATAGATCCACGTGTACCCGCACCCCTCCTTCCGCATAGCATATAGCAAGGAAGGAGGGTGCCGATCTCATGAATCCTGTCAACCCAATGAAGCATAACAAGTCTCTGCCGTCCGCGCGGCAAATCCGCCGCACGTGCAGCCGCGAGCTGTACCGAGCACGGAAAAAGATGGGGGGGTATATTACACTCGATTTGATCAAGCAGGCGGATGAACTGTACTATAAGAAGGTTCTGATGAACCTTCCTTATATTGCCGAGCACGGCAGCAACCGTAAGGTTCTGGCGGATTGGTTCGATGAAAATGTATGCGGCGAGGTTGCCGCCTTATGGAACGTAGAGCCGAATGTGCTCGGCAAAGCGTTCCGTGAGTCCTTTGGGGGCTGACGCGAGTATCGCGTCAGCTCTTTCTTTCGTCTTGAGATAATTCCAGAAGCTGCATCAACGCCAGCGTGATCATGAATATAGTACTTGGGTAAGCCACAGGTAGAAAGGAATTCCGATGGCAAGATTAAATGGAAAGGTGACCCCTAAGGCTAAGCCTAAGTAAATCGACGGATTAGCCTCCGGCACTGAGGATTTGAGCGCGGCAGGGGCCGCTATATAGGATGCGCTGGCAGCCAAAACCCCCATCAGCATCCCGCTGCCGATAGATAGGCCCGCGGCTTTCCCGACCAAAATGCCTAATGCCCCATATAGCAGAGGAGCCGTTATAGCAAACCCGATCAGCACGAAACCGTTCCGTTTGAGCCCGTTAATCTGAGCGCCGCATACGATTCCCATACTCAACAGGAACAGCAGCAGAAAACCGCGGTAAAGATCTATGAATAGCGGCTTTACGATCGGCAGCGCTTCTTGGCCGGACAATAAGCCGATGAACAAGCTTCCCAGCAGCAAAAGAACGCTTTTACCGGAAAGGCACTCCTTGATCACATGGAAATCGAACCCCTTGCGAAAGATGGGCAGCAGGCTGGAATACAGGGTTGATGGAGCCGCGGAGCTTGGAATGGCTGCGTTTTTGAACATGTTTAACAAGAATAGTGAAATCATAAGTGCAGGCAGCTCCATAATCGCTACAATAGCGCTCATATAGGTCTCATAGGATGTTCCTGTCTTCTCCAAAAAATCAACCGCGGCACCGAAGGTTACGATGCTCACCGATCCATAAGTCGCAGCCAAGGCTACCGCATTATACATATCTAGCTTTAGCTTGCGCAGTACGAACACGGTCAATAGCGGAATGATTAAGCCCAGCAAAAGACCTCCCGCGATCGGGCTCACCAACACGGACAACGGATATTTTGAGAGTTCAATCCCTCCTTTTAAACCGATGGCCACCAAGAGGTAAATGCTTAGCGTCTCACTCAATCCGTTTGGAATTTTCAAATCGGACTTTAGTTGGGAAGCTATCAAGCCTAGAGCAAAAAATAGAACTGCCGGCGACGTCATATTAGCTATAAAAATATCCCACATCATTATTCCTCCTACGCATACTCTGGTTTAAAAAACAAAAAAACCGACAAATGTCCGACCTCACGCAAAATCTTTTGCATGAAGCAGATATTG
Organism: Paenibacillus sp. PvR098; assembly: GCF_017833255.1. Taxonomy (NCBI): domain Bacteria; kingdom Bacillati; phylum Bacillota; class Bacilli; order Caryophanales; family Paenibacillaceae; genus Paenibacillus; species Paenibacillus sp. PvR098. The sequence goes on along the minus strand of NZ_JAFIBU010000001.1, from coordinate 4,061,545 downwards.
GCCGGTTATCTTCAACTCACCGTCATGCGGTGCCTTGTTGATCTCCTAGCTGATTATCGTTTGGCAGGCAACCTTTCGCCCAAATTTTCATCTAACATAAACACCATAATCCGTTCGCCGGTACGTGTCGAGATATCCGTATGAAATGAAACGACTTCACAGCCGGTGATCTCAAGAATGAGGGAACTAAGCTGAGATATTCCCGCTTCCACCATTTCCGAGCGTATCTTTTTAACCGAAAGCATTCCGTCCTTTTGCTCTGAAAGAAGCTTCTCAGCAGGAGTAAGCACTCCCCTTAGCATGACCACGATCATATTGCGTAGGATGTCCGTCCTAACCTCAACTGACCCGCGGCCTAGAAAATCCTTCTCCCACAGGGTTAATGCTTTGCTGACCTCGGCCTCGATCATACCCTTAGTCTTCATAACATTCTCCCTCGTCCAAAATCTTATGCTAATTATACCGGAATCGCACCTATTGTCAATCTGAAGATAGACATACATGAAGGGCACCCATTAAGTGCCCCTCCGTGTGTTTACTCATTTTATTGTACGGCTTCTGCTGGTTTTACCTCTTCGCTTTTCTCTTTAGACAAGAACCAACCGGCTAATGCGATGATTACCAAGACCGAATAGAAGGTAATTTTCCATCCTGTCGAGCTTGCAAACCCATCTGGAAGAATCGCTAATGACGGATGAGAGAGAGTATATACGGACAACTTCACGCCTACCCATCCAACAATGAAGAAAGCCGCGATTTCAAGACCTGGCTTGCGCTGCAGCAAATTAACGAAGAAGGAAGCCGCGAAACGCATAATAATCAAGCCTATGAATCCACCTGTAAAAATCACCCAGAAGTGTCCGCCATCCATCCCCCCGACTTGAGGAAGGTTTGTTTTGGGAAGCGCGACTGCGAGTGCGACGGCCGCCAGAATGGAATCCACCGCAAACGCGATATCCGCAAGCTCTACCTTGATAACAGTTGTCCAAAACCCGGAACCTTTTTTCTCCGTTTTCAATGGAGACTCTTCTGCTTCCGCGCGTTCGTTAGCTTTTTTCATTACAAGCTTTCTAAAGATATGGTTCAACGCAATGAAGAGAAGGTATAGAGCTCCGATCGCTTGGACCTGCCACACGCCAACGAGAAAGGAAATGACGAATAGCGAAGCTAATCTGAAAACGAAAGCGCCCGCTAACCCATAGAATAGGGCTCTTTTTCTTTCCTTTTCCGGCAAGTGCTTTACCATAATCGCCATCACCAATGCATTATCGGCCGCAAGCAGACCTTCGATCCCTATAAGGATCAATAGCACCCAACCATACTCCAACAATAAAGACATTTCCATTAGACCCACTCCTCATCCTATTTTAAAAAATAAAAAACCTTTACCAGTAAGGTAAAGGTTCACAAAAAGAGACCTCTACCTATACTTAGGCAAAGGTCTCGCTAACAACGTAACGTTGCCAATAAAGCCGGAGATTGCTCTCGAAATGACGACTTTATTGTACAGCTACTCCCCTTTGGAGTTAGCCTTCATAGAATGATAAAGAATTGTTTGTCTTTATCTCCTTGCGGCTATGACTGGTATTACGAGTCTTCTGAGTAAAGGTTTCAAAAATCTAAAATTATTTTTTCTATATTATGGGGGAAGGCTAATAGGGTCAAAATGCAATATAATTTGAGGATAACCCGCTCCCGAACCTCATACTGCGTTAATTTAGCATAAATTCAACAGTTTTGACTCAAAATCGAGCTTGAAAGTTTTAATGAACTTTTATAATATAAGTTCATAAGAACTCGTTTATGATCTTATGATATATCAGGTGAAACTAAAAGGAGATTGGTATGATTACCCTTAATTTGCTGCTTATTGTTGTGCTCATCCTAGGTACCGCTCTATTCGTAGCAACAGAATTTGCCATCGTGAAACTAAGACCCAGTAGGGTGAATCAAATGGTGGCTGAAGGCAGGAAGAACGCGCTTGCCGTTCAAAAAGTCACAAGCAATCTCGATGGATACTTATCCGCTTGCCAGTTAGGTATTACCGTCACGGCCCTTGGACTTGGCTGGCTGGGAAAGCCCACCGTCGAGAAACTGTTAAATCCCTTGTTGGCAGGTTTACTGCCCGCTGATGTTGTTTCATTCATATCTTTTATCACAGCCTTTTCCCTTATCACTTTTTTGCATGTGGTAGTAGGTGAGCTGGCGCCAAAATCACTTGCCATTCAAAAAGCGGAGATGGTCAGCAGCATTTGCGCCCCTCCGATGATTTTCTTCTATAAAATTATGTATCCATTTATTTGGGTCCTGAACGGTTCCGCTAACAAATTGATTCGATTGTTCGGTTTAAGACCGGCCAAAGAACATGAAGAAGCACATACGGAAGAGGAACTTCGTATCATTTTGTCTGAAAGCTATAAAAGCGGTAATATTAATCAATCCGAGTATGGATATGTTAATCGGATTTTCGAGTTCGACCAAATGCTCGCCCGTGAAATTATGGTGCCGCGTACGGATATGGTATGTCTGGATGTCCAGAATACTCCCGAACAAAACATGACCATCATTAAGGAAGAGCAATTCACCCGTTTCCCTGTTATTGATACGGAGAAAGACAATGTTATCGGATTTATTAATACCAAGCAGCTTTTTCTAAAACGAAGCGATCATCCTGAAATTGAACTATCCCAATTGCTGCAGCCTGTTCTCTCGGTTTCGGAAGCCACGCCTATTCAAAAGCTGTTGATGCTGATGCAGAAGCAGCAGAATCATATGGTGATCCTTCACGATGAATACGGCGGCACTTCAGGGTTGATCACGATTGAGGATATTCTAGAAGAAATTGTCGGAGAAATTCAGGACGAGTTCGATGCCGAAGAAAAACCTGATGTCGAAATCATCAATAACGAGCATATCATTGTTGACGGTAAGGTTCCCTTGTCCACGGTGAGCGAGCTGCTTCATGTACCTTTCGAGGATGAAGATTTTGATACGATCGGCGGCTGGTTGTACAACCAGAATACGACTCTGAAAAAGGGTAGTAAATGGGTATTCAACGATCTGACTTTTGTCGTCAAAGAAAGAGATCGTAACCGCATTCGTAAGGTGGAGATTATTAAATCCCCTGCTCCGGCTCCTGTTGTTTCCGAGGAATAAGGAACGCAAAAACTCCCATGCTTCTAAAGTGTGGGAGTTTTCCTTTAATAAATCATATACCATTGTCTCATGCTTTAATGCGTTGGGTTCCGGGAGGATATAGTAAGGCGGAATCTTTAAGCCGGCCTCAGCTTGCGCTTCACTAAAGCGTAAATGAGTATTCCTACCACGATCACAAGGGCGATAGGCGTCATGTATTGCTTAGCCAGAGAAGCTACGTTTTCCCATTGCGGGCCTAGCTTGTATCCCAGATATACATAAAGGGATGTGATCGGGAGCATGGCCAAAAACGTATAAACCATAAATTTGGTGACATTCATCTTGGCTATACCGCATGGGATCGAAATTAACGTTCTTACCCCTGGAATAAATCTTCCGAAAAAGGCCACGCCGCCTCCATATTTCTCAAAAAAACGATCCGATGCATTCAATTGATGGGAGCGAATGAAAAAGTATTTCCCATATTTTTCAATAAACGGTCTGCCGCCATACCGTCCCAGCAGATACAAAGTGAGAGGGCCTGTGGTGCCGCCAATCGTTCCGGCTATGATGGTCGGAATCAATTTGAAGTCCCCTTGATAGACCCAGTAGCCTGCTAATGGAAGAATGAGCTCAGCTGGCACGAATTCAAAGGTTAAAGCGATAGCGATACCAGCGTATGACAGCCCCTTTAAAAAATGAATGAACTCTAGGATTAACTGTTCCATTGAAAGCTCCTTTTTTACTTCGGATAATATATTCTTCTATTATAGAAAAAAGTATCTGCTCGTTTCAAGTGAAATAGAATCCAATCGATAGATTTATAACCGCCTGCATAGAGTAAACGACGCAAAACGGGCTTTGGAGCATGGACTCCAAAGCCCGTTCATTCTTCCATTCGCGAGTATGTTATCGTACAGCATCAAAGTTCAGCATATGACCAAGCTTAAACTTCTTCGTATGCAGGTAGCCTGCGTTATCTTCATTCTCTTCTATTTGGATCGGTACACGCTCGACAACCTCCAGACCGTAACCTTCCAAACCTTTAATCTTGCGCGGATTGTTCGTAAGCAGCCGTATTTGGCGAACGCCAAGATCCTTCAAAATTTGGGCACCGATCCCATAATCGCGAAGATCGGGGGCAAACCCAAGTTTCGAATTGGCTTCAACCGTATCCAATCCCTGCTCCTGCAGCGAATAAGCCTTCAATTTATTAATGAGTCCGATGCCGCGGCCCTCCTGCCGCATATACAGCAGCAAGCCAGAGCCGTACTCGTCGATTTGCTGAAGCGAGGCGGTAAGCTGCGATCCGCAGTCACAGCGGTGCGAATGAAACACGTCGCCGGTCAAGCATTCGGAGTGCACGCGGACGAGTGTCGGTAACTCCGGATTGATCTTTCCTTTGACGAGCGCTACATGCTCCTTATCATCAATCTCGTTCGTATAGGCAATCGCCGTGAACATGCCGAATTCGGTCGGCAGCTTGACCTCCACTTCACGACGAATAAGCATTTCTTTCTCGTTACGGTAATGAATCAAGTCGTGAATGGTGATGATTTTCAGGTCATGCCGGGCTGCGATTTCCATCAGATCAGGCACACGTGCCATCGCACCGTCTTCCTTGATGACTTCACAGATCACAGCCGCCGGATATGAGCCGCACAAGCGCGCAAGATCGACAGCCGCTTCCGTGTGACCGGTTCTCCGTAGAACTCCCCCTTTTTTGGCAACCAGCGGGAAAATATGCCCTGGACGGCGAAACTCCTGCGGCTTCGACGTAGGATCGATGATCGCTTGGATGGTGCGGGCCCGCTCATAAGCGGAAATACCGGTCGTCGTATCATAATGGTCGATGGAGACGGTGAATGCCGTGCCGTGATAATCCGTATTGTGACTGACCATGGGCGGAAGATCCAGCTGCTCCGCCCGTTCTTCGGTGATCGGCACGCACACGAGACCACGGCCTTCCTTGATCATAAAGTTGATGATATCGGCATTCGCATGTTCCGCTAAAGCGACAAAATCACCTTCGTTCTCGCGATCCTCATCGTCCACGACAATAATCACTTTGCCTAGCATCAGATCGTAGATAGCCTCTTCAATCGCGTGAAAATCAATCGATTTTGCCATGTATATTCCTCCCGAAATCCAATTCGTTCATGAAATATAAAATAGTTGCTCAAACTTTATAATTAAGGTAAGATATTAGCGTGGTAAGATATTAGTTCAATTGTATGAACATAACATTATCATTTGGAGGACCGAATAATTTGGAAGACACCAATTTATCTAAAACTAACTATGCTTATGAATATATTAAAAAAAATCTAAAGGATGGAAAATGGAAGTTCGGTGAAGAGATTTCCGTCATTGAAACAGCCAAGGAACTTGGATATTCCAGAAGACCCATTATAGATGCATTGAAAAAGTTGGAGCTTGAAAATTTCGTGGAAATTGTCCCGCAAACCGGCTGCCGAGTGATTAATTACACCAAAGAACAAATGTATGATCATTTCTTGACGGTCATGGTTCTAGAAGGAATGGCCGCCCAACTAGCGGCTGAACGAGGTCAAGAATCGGAAGTTGATCATTTATATCAAATCAATGACGAATTACATCAATTGGTTATGAAAGATAATTTTGCAAAAGATGAATATTTCGTTATTAATAGAAAGCTTCATCATTCCATTCTCGAAATGGCCCGTTCCGAAAAAATATACAATCTGACCAAAAATCAATGGGATCTGAATGATTTTTATTTAATTAACGTCTCACTATTCGAGCATGACCCAAGTCAAACGATTGAAGAGCACAAAGCCATTATTGATAAAATAAAAATGCGGGATTCTAAAGGTGCCCGTTCAATCATGGAAAGCCATATCTTAAAATTTGCTGCAATCGTGGGCAATTCAAAAATCTTAAATTAATGAGCCATTTGTCTGAGATGATTCTCAGACTTTTTTCATGTGGATTGACCATTCATGGAATAAGGTCTACCCAGCAATTCCGAAACCTCGTTTATTTTTCCAGCGGATATTAATCCACGAATTCTCGTACTGCTTATTTTGAACTGATGATCGTGGACAAGCTTTACCGCCTCCACCGAAAAATGGCCTTTCCCGGCTTCCTTTAAAGTATCAACAGTACCTAACCCTTGATAACCAAATGTGAAATCCGAGCCCACAACAATGGCATCCAGATGTAACGCAAGCAGGTATTGATTTACAAAATCCTCAGCTGAAAGCTGAGAAAACGGACGCGTAAAATGCAGCACATAAACGCCGTTCACTCCCATTTGCTCTAATATGTCCAGCTTACTCTCTAGAGACATTAATGCCATAAAGTCATTGTGACCGAATAACTGGCGAGGATGAGGGTCAAATGTCATGACGTAACATGGCAAATCCCCTTTCTCTCGCGCTATTTTTTGTGCCTGCTGAATCAAAGCTTGATGCCCTAAATGGATACCATCAAAATTTCCAATGGTAATCACGGAAGGAACCTTCGCATTATCTTTTTTGAAATCATGTAAGCTTAAGCCCGATCGTACTTGCATAGCAATCCCTCATATACATCATATTTGTTTCACTTCGTTAGTAAACAGAAAGGGCACAGACCTCACAGTCAATGCCCTTACATGTAGGGGGTGATCCCTAAAAGTTTAATTAAGACCCTTTAGCGAAAGATTCCGGCGGGAAGGCTCCCCATGAACTGAAGGCCGTCGGGAAATCCGCCCAGCTATTGAGCGCGCGTGACTTGTCCGCACGAGGCATTTCCGCGGACAATTCGATGCGGTTGCCGCTTGGATCCAGGAAATACGTGTACAGGTTTCCGCCTACGGAGTGTCTTCCCGGGCCGGTCTCCGTCTTGTAGCCATACTGCCCCAGTACGTCACAGGCCCGTTTCATCTCATCGATTCCCGCAACCAGGAATGCATAATGATGCAATGTCGTTTCATCACGTGTACCTACGATAGCTACATCATGGTGGAAATCACTTCCGTGCGTCCACGCAGCTCCCCAAACACCCGCGACCGGCTCGAATACGTCTGCGATCGAGAATTCCAATGCATCTCGCAAAAATCCTGCCAAACCGTTGACGTCCTTTGCGTTCAGCGTGATATGATCCGCATCGAGCGGTGCGATGCCTCGGCTTGGTTTACGGCCTACAACCGGATGTAGATAATGAGGTCGATCTTCCACCAATACCAATTCGATATTGTGATTGCTTGGTGATTGGAACTGCAGCGCTGCCTTCTCTCCAGGCTCAGCATCCGTCACTCGGTTCGTCTTCACACCGAGTCCAGTCAATTTTTTCTCAAAGTAAGCCAAATCGTCTTCATTATGCACCTGCAGTGCAAAATGGCTGATGCCGCTGCCTCCTTCTTTTAAAGCCAAATCATAGTTGTTGTCCGCACCGCAGCCCAGATAGACAATGCCGTTCTCTTTACCGATTTCATGCAATCCTACGACTTCACGATAAAACTCCAGACTCTGCGCCAAATTGTTTACATTTAATACCCCGTGCGCTAACTTCAAAACTCCCATGCTCATTCCGTCTCCTTATTCTTATAATAAAAAGCGAATCCGCTTAAATCCACTGATTATTGACAGGGGAAACTTCCAGGAATTTTTCCGGGTAAGCCGGCCCCCACCAGAGTCTTCCTCTCTTATCGTATTCTTCCCAAGTCCATTTTACCGGCGGCAAGTCGATATCTCTCGAGTAGTCTCCCGTATAAATCTCCGTTCTATTGCCATCAAAATCACGAATATATAGGAAGAATGCATTGCTCAATCCATGGCGACCAGGGCCAAACTCAATCGCATCCTGGTAGCCGGCATCTGCCAAAAGATCCGCAGTTCTGATAATTTCAGCAGGTCCCTGAACCGTATAAGCAACATGATGCAGGCCTGCACCGGAAGCGGACTGAACGAGCGCAACATCGTGAGTACCCTGACAACGTCTTGTCCAAGCGGCGAAAGTGCCATTATCCTTTTCTACATATTCCGATACGCTGAAGGATAACTCATCTCTCCAGTATTTCAGGGCCTGGTCCACGCTAGCCACACGAATATTCATATGATCAATTCTCAATGGAGGAATCCCTTTATCCCGGTGCGTAGCGCGCATAGGCAAATGGTTAAGTCCGCCTTGCGGATTATATACATTAACCTGCTGCATTTCATGATAAAACTCAATCGGATGGCCATTAGGCTCAACGATACGTAAAGCTCTGCCTTGGCCTGGCTCCGTACCCTCTGGAACCATTAAGGTTGGAACCCCAAGACGTTTATGGTGATCGGCGAGCCGGTCTAGATCTTCCGGATCAGACACCCGTAGAGCAAAGTGGCCTAAGCCTCCGGTTTTATTTTTGGTCAAAGTCAAGGTATGAAGGTCGAACTCATCTACTCCGCGAAGATAAATGTGATCTTTGTCGGAATCGTGCTCTCTAAAACCAAGAATATCAATGTAAAATTCCCTTGCTCTTTCCATATCGGTTACAAACAATTCGCAATGTCCTAGTCTTAAAATCAATGTCTACACCTCCGGTTTAGTTAACGAACGATATTTTCCCCCATAAAAAATCAATGGTTCTTCCTCTTGATACGAAAACCAATTCACGTTGCCTATATACAGGGTGTGATCCCCCGCCAGATGCTCATCCACCACATCGCAAACGATATAAGCCACCGAATCTTTAATCAGCGGGATGTCATTTTCCCAAAAAAACTCAGGCGGGTTTTCCTGCGGCCGACCGGCAAAATGCTGTGATACTTGCTGCTGATCGTGCTTCAATATACTAATTCCGTATTTTTTCGTTTTGGGTAGAATCTGATGCATCTTAGTTTTATGGTCAATGGAAACAAGCACAAGCGGAGGATCCAATGAGACCGAAACGAAACCATTCGCCGTCATTCCATGGACTTCACCTTCATGAACCGTGCTCACAATAGTAATTCCCGAAGCAAATCTTCCGAGAGTATTCCTGAATTCCCTAGGATCGATCATGCCCATTCTCCTTTTTTCTATTGATTCGCCAATTCTGCAGCAACATCCAAAATCCAATCTTCTTGTCCGGCAACGGCCTTGCGCCTGGAAAGCTCCAGCAGGATCTCCCTCGGATCTACATTGAATTTTTCTCCAGCCCTTTTGGCATGCATCAAGAAAGTGGAATATAAACCCGTATAGCCGATCGTCAGGGCATCACGGTTGATTGTCATCGGATACTCCATAATAGGTTGAACTATGTATTCGGCAGCATCCATGATTTTAAATAAGTCAATTCCCGTCTCGTAGCCCATTTTGGACAGAGCGGCGGTAAGAACCTCAGTCTGTGTATTGCCGGAACCGGCTCCCAGGCCGCTCGTGCTCGTATCGATGCAGACGGCACCCGCTTCCACTGCAGCAAGGCTATTTCCTATGGCTAATCCGATATTATTGTGCGCATGATAGCCGATCGGAACGTTTAATTCACTAGTTAACGCTTTCACCCTAGCCGAAACATCGCGGGGCATCATCGTACCGGCAGAATCTACAATATAAACGGTATCCGCTCCATAGGATTCCATTAACTTAGCCTGTTTGGCCAAATCCTCCGGCGACAGCATATGAGCCATCATGAGAAAACCTACGGTCTCCAGTCCAAGCTCCTTGGCTACACCAAAATGCTGTTCCGAAATGTCCGCTTCTGAGCATTGGGTTGCAATTCGGACCATGCTGATCCCGCAATCTTTGGCCTGCTTCAGTTCTTTTCTCGTACCGATCCCCGGAATAAGCAGGGAAGCAATTTTTGCGTTTTTACTGGTCTTGGCGGCTTCTTCTATGAGTTCGAATTCATTAACCAATGACATGCCATACTGCATAGAAGAACCGGCCAAGCCATCGCCATGACTGATTTCAATAACGGGAACCCCTGCTTCATCGAGCGCTTTCACAACATTATGAACCTGTTCTTTAGTAAAACGATGGCGAATGGCATGAGAGCCGTCACGAAGCGTCGTATCCATGACCCTTACTTTTTTTGGAGTCATTATCGTTCCATCCCTTCCTCCTTACTAGAATATCCATGGTTAGCTTAAGGCTTGTTTCAATAAGTGACTCGCTTTAACCTCTGCTACACGCTTGGCGGACGAGGTCATAATATCAAGGTTACCGGCCGAGCTTGGCAAATAATCCCCCGCACCTTCAACCTCCAGCAATAAAATGACAACAGGTAATTTGCCCTCCGGAGTATCTCTCACATCAAAAATTGGCTTCCGGGTTAAACGATATCCGGGCACGTATTGTTGCACTTCAGCTATGACCTGCTCGATCGATGTAACAATTTTGTCTTCATGACCGGGTTCGTAGGCGACATATACGGTATTTCTCATCAGGATCGGCGGATCGGCGGGATTTAGAATAATAATCGCCTTTCCCTTTTCGGCTCCCCCGATAACCTCCAGACCACGAGACGTGGTAAATGTAAATTCATCGATATTCTGCCGTGTACCGGGCCCTGCCGAGCTGCTGGAAACAGTCGATACCATCTCAGCATATTTGACTTTACATACCCGGCTAACCGCATGTACGAGAGGAATCGTCGCTTGCCCGCCGCACGTAATCAAGTTCACATTATCTTCTTCCATATGGGCCGTAAGATTGGCTGGCGGCACAACATAAGGGCCAACAGCGGCAGGTGTTAAATCAATCGCCATTTTACCGGCTTCCTTTAACAACTTCGCATGCCGGATATGAGCCTTTGCGCTCGTTGCGTCAAATACGATTTGGATATCGGGATCTTGGAGAATCCCATTAATCCCCTCAGCACTAATGTCCAATCCATAGGACTTCGCTCTGGCTAGTCCTTCGGATTCCGGATCAATCCCGGACATCATCGACAGCTGTAAGGAACCGGGATTTTTCAATATTTTATACATTAAATCGGTTCCGATATTTCCTGAGCCCAGGATAGCTACTTTAACTTTATTTTCCATTATTTTACATTCACCTCCACACTTGACAAACCTTCACCAAAAGAAGCCTTATACCGTCCAGGAAGTAAATCAAAGGCTGGTGTGAGAGAACCTGAGAGCACAATGCTTCCGGCTTTCAATGTTTCTCCCCATTCCGACAGCTTATTGGCCAGCCATGCGACAGAGCGAGCGGGGTGACCCAGTACAGCAGCTCCAGCTGCTGTACCCAATACTTTTCCATCCCTTTCCAATACAAGCCCCACATGACGGAAATCCACTTGATCAACGGATGAAATCTGACTTCCCAAGACCATCCCCCAATGCGACCCATTATCAGCGATCGTATCGGAAATCTTGATTTTCCAATCCTTTACTCGGCTGTCAATAATCTCAAAGGAGGGCACAACCGCTTTGGTAGCTGCCAAAACATCCACAGCCGTTAGATTCGGCCCCTTCAGATCCTTATCCAAAATAAACGCAATTTCCGCTTCAATACGGGGATAAATCATCTGTTTTGTATCGATTTCTGCGCCATCCTCATAAGCAAATTCCGAAAACATGACGCCGAAATCTGGCTCATATACATTGAGCTGTTTTTGAATCCCTTCACTGGTCAAACCAATTTTGTTCCCTATGACCATCCTGCCATGTTGTTGATGGAGCTTGATTAATTCCCTCTGAATTTGATAAGCGTCCTCCGCTGCTAAGGACGGATAAGTTTCCGTGATCGGCGAGATGGCCTGTTTACTTTCAAAGGAATCGTATAATGATTGAGCAATGGATTGAAAATTGGGTTTGTCGTTCATATTAAGACCCCTTAGCGAAGGACTCCGGCGGGAAGGCTCCCCATGCGCTGAAGGCTGTCGGGAAATCGGTCCAGCTATTGAGCTCGCGTGACTTGTCCGCACGAGGCATTTCCGCGGACAATTCGATGCGGTTGCCGCTTGGATCCAGGAAATACGTGTACAGGTTTCCGCCTACGGAATGTCTTCCCGGACCGGTTTCCGTTTTGTACCCATACTGCCCCAATACGTCACAGGCCCGTTTCATCTCATCGATTCCCGCAACCAGGAATGCATAATGATGCAATGTCGTTTCATCACGTGTACCTACGATAGCTACATCATGGTGGAAATCACTTCCGTGCGTCCACGCAGCTCCCCAAACACCCGCGACCGGCTCGAATACGTCTGCGATCGAGAATTCCAATGCATCTCGCAAAAATCCTGCCAAACCGTTGACGTCCTTTGCGTTCAGCGTGATATGATCCGCATCGAGCGGTGCGATGCCTCGGCTTGGTTTACGGCCTACAACCGGATGTAGATAATGCGGACGATCTTCCACCAATACCAATTCGATATTGTGATTGCTTGGTGATTGGAACTGCAGCGCTGCCTTCTCTCCAGGCTCCGCATCCGTCACACGGTTCGTCTTCACACCGAGTCCCGCCAATTTTTTCTCATAGTAAGCCAAATCGTCTTCATTATGCACCTGTAGTGCAAAATGGCTGATGCCGCTGCCTCCTTCTTTTAACGCCAAATCATAGTTGTTGTCCGCACCACAGCCCAGATAGACAATGCCGTTCTCTTTACCGATTTCGTGCAATCCTACGACTTCACGATAAAATTCTAGGTTGCGGGATAAATCGTTTACATTTAAAATTCCATGCGCTAATTTCAAAATTCCCATGCTGGTTTGGCCTCCTTAGATTTTTGTTTACTCCAAGTATTCTTTGAACGCTTCCTTAAAGCTGATATTTCCAAGGCTGTCACGACGATTTCCTTGCATACCATCCATAAGACGGGAATTTTCAATCAGAAGCATCTCAACATCCTCAGCGCCATCGTTATAATGTCTATGCCAGATCCAAGGAGGTGTATATACAAAATCACCCTTACTCCATTGAACAGTTTGATTACCAATTTCCGAGTAACCGCTACCATTTAAAACATAATGGATAGATTCATGGACATGCCTTTGTAAATCGCTGCTTCCGCCAACCGGAATTTTTTGCAAATAAAACTCCATCGATTTGGTCGGAACGTTCAGCAGCAGACCAATTTCTGCAGGATTACCGGTTACTTTGCTATCCAGCCAAATCGCATCCTCAGAATGAACAACCAGACCTTCCTCCGAAATCTTCTGATCGTCGCGATTTTTTAATTTTTTTAAATTTATCATATATTCGTCAAGCTTCTTTTCCGTTGAGGGCTTCAATTTTGCTTCCATATCTCTCCTCCGTTACATGACTATTAAAGGGGACCGATTTTGGTAAAACCGCCGTCTACCAAATGAGTTAAACCCGTCATAAAAGAGGAAGCATCGGAAGCCAAGAAACCTACCAAAGCCGCAATATCTTCAGGCTTTCCGTATCTACCGACCGGGATGCCCTTAAGATCCTCTCTTACAACCTCTTCAAAGGATTTGCCAGCCTGCTCAGCTCTGTAGCTCGCCAGTTGTCTCGTTCTTGCCGTATCTATATGGGCGGGAGCGACAACATGCGTTGTGATCCCATGGGCGCCCACTTCCACACTTAACGATTCTGCAAGCGCTTGTACAGCAGCCCTCATGACATTGGATAAATGCAGGTTCGGCAAAGGACGGACAACCGACGAAGAAGTCATATAGACAAGTCTTCCCCACTGATTTTGCTGCATCTGAGGTAACACAATTCTCGTTAATCGAATCGCCGCATCCAGAATGAGATGATAGGCAAAACTCCAATCCTTGTCTGTTAATTCAAGAAATGCACCCGGCTTAGGGCCGCCGGTATTATAGACCAGAATGTCGACAGAACCCATCTGCTCAACTGCTTTACGCCCTAATTCTTCAATCGAATCAGGATTCGAAAAATCAGAGGTTAAATAATGAACCTTAGCTCCGGTGGATTCAGCAATTTCATCGGCGGTTTGAGGAAGCAGATCTTTTTCAATACCGCTCAAAAAAATCGTCGCTCCCTCTTGCGCCAGCTTTGCTGCGATTCCTTTTCCGATACCTGAACTGGATGCTGTGATTAATGCTGTTTTCCCGTGTAAAGGCATATCTTATATCTCCTCGAGTTCGTTTTTATACTTTTTCGCTGATCCCATATTTGGAAAGCAGTTTGTCTACCAAGGCTAGACACTGACTCTTGTCATAACCGGAGTACTGGGTTTGGATTCTCAGGAACATAGGATCTCCGGCATAAAACCGCTCATACAACTCGTGACGGGAACCAAAATCGGAAACGGCAATATCTGCAGCCAATTTGAATAACTTCACTTTATCATCTGCCGAAACTTCAGCACCCCTGTAATACTTTCGAATGTCGGAGGCAATAGGGCTGTTAAATACATCCACATTGGACGGTTGATACATCAAACCGCCGGCTACGATGAGCTGCACGATCTCCCGAACGCGTGGATACCACCGGTTTCCTGAATTTCGGACGGCATAGAGCGGAGTAACATTCGGCATGAATATCCCGTCTTCATTAGGTTCAGAGGTCATTTCCGATGCCAGCACCGCAGCTCGAATGAGCTCAATGTAAGTCGTAATCTCGCCCATCATATCTTGAACATGCGGGAATTGATTTGTATTTACCATTTCTGTCGCTTTCATTACCGTCCCGGCAATGAGCTGCAATTTCGTCTGCAGTCTTATGGACGTTTGGTGACCTGTAAACGCATTGGAGTTTAATTTCCAAACCGTATTCACCTTTTCAACATCCTGATAAATGAATACTCTTTCCCAAGGAACCAACACATCATCGAAAACGACTACACCATCAAGTTCATCGAATTGAGACGCTAACGGATGATCGTACACAGAATCACGGGTAAATGGCTCACGCGCAATCAACCGAACTCCTGGGGTATTCATTGGTAATGCAAATGAAATGGCGTATTTGTAGTCCTTTTCCGTAGGTTTTCTTAAATGGAAAGGCCATACCAGCATCTCATCAGCATAAGGACCGGCCGTTGCCAGCATTTTGGCTCCGCGTACGATAATCCCTTTATCCGTTTCTCTTACGACCCCAAGATAAGTAAATTCATCTGGCTGCTCCGAAGGAGCTTTTCCCCGATTCACTTGCGGGTCAATCAAAACGTGCGTCAGATATAAGTCATTTTCACGAATATACTCAAAATAATTCCGAACATTATCCGCATAAGCGCCGAAGAAATCGGAATTAATGTACCAGGCGGTCATCATGGCACTCATAAAATCCGTGGAGCGCCCCATCATTCCATAGGTTTCTTCTGCCCATACTTGATGCATTTTTCTGCGTTTCGTCAAATCGTCTCTCGATTTCGGAACCAGGAATGAAGATCCAACCATATCTCCCGTTTTGGGAGATTTAAAAAGCATATCATCCTTTTTGTCTGCTTCCCACTGTGCATCATATAACCGGGCGATCGATTTAACAGCCGGTGCAACCAATGGATGTGTCGTAGGATCCGTAATTTTTTCATTGCCAACCCATGTTTCCGGTGGGTGGTTTTTTAATCTTTCAATATATTCTTTACCTGTGCGCGCTCCCATGATCTAAAAGCTCCCCTCTTTTACAAACGATTTATGAACGTGATTAAATTCTCCAGTGCTTTCCCACTGCGGCCAATGACCGGAGTCGTTAATGACATATAATAAGCTGCCTGGAATCCATTCCTTCAAAATTAAAGCTTCGTCCACCGTTCCCGTGGGGTCATTGTCAGTCCATAATAATAAGGTCGGGCAGGTAATTTTGTTACACCATTCCGGGCCCCATACGTAATTCTTTCTTATTTCCCAATCCTGTATGGCTACAATGTTGTATACAGCTCTTTTAAATTCCGGTTGTTTATATATTTTATAGCGAATACTCACCAGCTCATCCGTTACAAAGCTTTTGTCATGAAACAACCATTCCAGGCGAGTACGCACATTTTCGTAAGTGGCTTCTTCCACCGCTTTGATCGTTGAATTTTTCACCTGCTCCATGACCTGCGGTTTATTCGTAATGTTACCAGGCGTATTGAGGATTAATTTATCAACTAGCTCGGGATGATAAGCAGCCGTCCAAGCGGCAACCCATCCACCAAGCGATTCACCTGACAAGCTCACCTTTTGCAAATTCAAAGCTTTAATCAAACCAACAAGATGATCGCTTAAATAATCAATGGTATAAGGACGATCCGGTTTGTCACTGAAGCCATGACCAACCATATCATAAGCGATGACTCTACATTCTTCGGCAAGTCCTGCAAAGTTCCGCGAGTACGCTTCCAGATGGCCCCCAGTACCATGAACGAAAATAAGGGTTTGTTCTCCCTCGCCAGCTTCCATGACTCTTGTTCGGATTCCATCCACATCCAAGTAGTACTGCTTCAAAGGCAGTCCTACCAATTGCGACCATATCGCAACTTTTTCACCCATTACATTCACCTCAGCTCATTTGTTAGATACTAGTATCTTAGTTGAACCTTAACACACTTTTGTCAACTTGTCATTAAAAATTTTTAAGAAAGGTTCGGTTTAATGACGATACTATTGACTTCATCATCAACGATTTCTTTAGCCAAGGTAGCCATGGCGAGATTGCATTGTTCCAACGGAAAAACTTTCGTATTTATTTTATCTAAAGGCAGCTTACCTGATTCAATCATCGATATAGCACGCTTAAAGGCCGTATAACTAACTCCATAAGCCCCAATGATCCGGGAACCCTTCATGATCATTTTATCACTCACAAAATTTTCAATGCTCGCGTTATTCTTCAATCCTACCAAGACAATAGCTCCATCTTTGGCAATCAAATCCAGTGCGTCAGAAATCGGCTTTGTCGCGTGAGGCGACAAATCGACAATGACATTGACACCTTTGCCCCCGGTCAACTCCTTGACCCGGGCGACCATGTCCTCCTGGCTTACATTAATAATATGGTCAGCGCCAATCTCAAGTCCCTTGTTCATTTTCTTTTTATCCGATTCAATTCCGGCCAGTATGACTTGTGATGCTCCCATAGCTTTAGCCACAAGCGTACACATTAAGCCTCTTAAACCTGCCGCAATAACCAACACACGGTCACCATATTTTAAATTTGGAAGTTCATACGTCCAATGAACAGCACCACCCAAAGCATTGAAAAGAATGGCATGCTCTGCAGGAATGGAACGATCCATTTTTCTTACTAAAGAATTGGGGTGAACAAACATATGCGTTGCGTAACCGCCCCACAAATGAGGTATATCTTCCGAGCTGATATACGAATATCCCATCATCGTCTTATTCCAACCAATGCACAGGTTAAATTTGCCTGACATACAGTTATCACAGTTCCGGCATGGGATAATGGAATCGATAACGACTCTATCCCCCTTTTGAACACCCCAACGCTCCATTGATTTTTTACCAATTCTTTCGATTATGCCAACAACTTCGTGCCCTGGAATGATCGGGTATTGAATATTCAATGATTTTACTGCCCCGGTGTACTGTTCCGCATCCGTTCCACAAAGGCCGCAGGCTTCAACGCGAACTAGAGCCCCTTCACTTAGAATTCTCGGTTTATTGAATTCCCTGAATTCAATGGTACGGGGGGCCGTCATTACTGCCGCTTTCACTTTATCAGTTGGCATAATAATGAATTCAACTCCTCGGTATTACAATGGATATACAAAATAGGAAGGCAAGGTGTAGGTGTCCAAGATCACTTTTCTTTGTTCGATCTTCGGTTTATTGTCCTCAAATACAAGGATATCCTCATACCGGCCAACAGCAAATAAATCGGTCTTACCTTCACGACTTGTTGTATAGATGGAGAAATTAGCGCTGCAGCTAAGCTTTTGATCATTCGTTTCTTTAACCAAAATATTGGATATCTGATGACGCTGATACACAAAGTTGTACGTCCATATTTTTTCAATCAATGTGACACGATCTTTAATTTTCCCTTTGTGATCATCCATAATAAAGGCTACAGGCAGGCCTCTATCATAATTGTCTCTGGCATATACATAATACGATCCGTTTTCTGTAAAAAAATCGGGCCACTTGGTTATATCTCCATTGTCGACAATTTGAGCATACTCATAAAGTAAATCCTCAATTTCGTTCCTTTTCACTATATCCAAAGGTTTCGTATTGATCATCGAATCATTCACCTTCTTTTATTATTAGATGTATTAGATTTCCATTAGCTCCCGCCATTTTTTCCAAAATCCACGAATGCCTACCTCGGCATAGATCGGAGGCTTTCCTTCTTTGGTTGGCTTTAAAATGATCGTTTGACCTTCCGTTTCGATGGACTTCTGAACAGACTCCAAAGCAGCAGCATCTTCCAACGTGATAATACCTTCGGGTCCAAAAACATTACTCGCCTGCTTGATACGTAAATCTCTCATTTCATTGGAATCGCTTTCACGAGCGAAGTAATGAAATTGTACTTCTGTAGTACTGATGTCGACCGGTCTGACATAACGAAGTGCAATCGTTTCCAATTGAGTTGAAACCACTGTATTAGGATATATATTCATAATGTAGCTTAGCTCTTTGTTTTTGTTAAAAACACTCATGTCATTTAATATGTTATTTTCTTCTATAGGCAAAGTTTTATAGCTAAAATATCCGGAGCCATGCTCAGATCCGGTATACTCTCCGCCTGCTGCAAACATTCTCAAAATTCTAAATGCCGCATGGAGCATTCCTGTATGGTAACCGTCATAAATATTTTCGGAATACAGTTTCCAGTTACAATTAAAGACGACCTTATGGCTTCCAATAGGTACTAATTTACTGTCTTCGAGACCTCCTGAAATGGCGTCAACGACGTCACCCAAATACTCTTCAAGCGGCATCATATTTTTCTCAAAGGTAGCAAAAATTAAATTATTAAATACCTCGACCTTCAATTTCCTTAAGCTCATTTCTTCTTCGTTAACGCCGTCAGGAACATCCTCTTTATACGGACAGCCTATTAAGCTCCCGCTCAAATCATAAGTCCATTTGTGATACAGACACTGAAATTGCTTTGTATTCCCGCAATTCGAACGAACAACCTCCGCTGAACGATGCGCACAGGAATTGACCATGACATGGACTTGCTCTGTTTTGTCCCTTGTGATAATGATTGGAACATTGCCGATATGAGAGGTACGATAATCACCTACATTCGGAATCTCGGAGACATGCCCTACCAAATGCCAGGTTTTTCCTTGAAAGATTTTTTTCATTTCCAAATCATAAATGTCTTGACGAACATACGCGTCTTTCGGAATTCGGCTAAAATCCTCATGCTGGAAAACAAGCTTATTTTCCATTACTGACATGTAATCACCCCATTTGATTATAATCAAACTAAGATATTAGTATCCTACCTAAAGATTAACACCGTAACATTGGATTGTCAATTGGCATGTTCATTATTAAAGGAAATTATTTCTGGCCCTTTGTCCATTCAATGCTCTGCACTAATACCCTTCTCTTGTCCAACTGCTCGCTCCCTTCGTAATTGGATGAAATAAATCAGAAAAAATAATAACACCCAAATCACAAGCAGCCTGTACATGAGAGCGTAGCCTATGAGCTTGGCCAATGCTCCTGATATTAATGCTCCGCCGCCGATGCCCACATCAATGGCAGAATAGAAGGTACTGTTGGCAGCTCCCCGGCGATGAGACGGGGTCGCAGTGACAATCCAAGCATGTAAACCAGGATGTATCATGCCGTAGCCCAGTCCGTAACAAAAAGAGGATGCTATTAAGGACACCATGGAATTTGAAAAGGATAGAATAAGCAATCCCGCCCCGACAAAGACTGCTCCTGGAATAAGTACCCAAGGATGACCTTTGCGATCGTACAGTTTTCCTGAGAAGGTACGGGTGATCATTAATATGACGGCCGTGGTGACAAAAAACACACCTATATTCTCAATCCCCGCTTCTTGACCGAAAAGGGCAATGAAATTGATCACCCCTCCATACGTAAAAGCCATAAACGTCATCAGCACCGCCGGCAGCAACGCGGATTTTTCGATAAGCCCTTTCGTTGAAAACAGGCTTACTTTCATTTCGGGTAAGACGCTTGATTTAGTCGAAGGCTGAAGACGGATCATTTGGGACAATAACAGCGAACAAATGGCCAATGTCACGGAAACAAGAAAAAGGATTTGAAAGTCCCATGTATACATGACATAAATACCTACTGCGGGCCCAATAGCTAGTGAAAGATTCTGGGAAAGGCCGTAATATCCCATGCCTTCTCCCCTTTTTGCGGGGGAGACAATATCGGATACAATCGCTCCATTCGCTGTGGTAACAATCCCCCAGCCTATCCCGTGGAAAGCTCGAATAATAAAAATCAGAGCAATGGCCACCATCCAAAAATAACTGACCGCGGAGAAAACAAAAATGATTAATCCAATCGTTAACACTTTACGCCGACCGTAAAAATCCAGGTACCTGCCGGCAACTGGCCGGATCATCAAGGCAGAAATGGTAAAAATAGTTACCGCTAAGCCAACAACGGTTTGGTCTCCTCCCATACTCATAACGTATATTGGGAACACGGGCATCAACATTTGATAAGATATGAAGAGGAAAAAGTTAGAAAACCAAACGGCCACAAAACTTTTAGTCCATAAAGGGGCCTCTCTATCTTCAAGATCCATAGTAATCTCCTTATTGCGGAATAAAACAAAACTAAGATGGCATATCGAGCAAATTCCGCGAGCCTTTCACCTTATAAATGAAATAAAACACAACAAGAAGAATTACTGCGACGCCCACACTCCATAGGCCGCCTGTCATAAAACATAAACCCGCAAAAGCAAGCAGCAGCCTTTCCGGCCAAAATAAATTTCTCTTATAAAAACCGACCATCCCCGATGCAAATAAGATCATTCCCGCAACCGCGCATAAAACGGATGTAACAATCAACAGAGCTGAACCTTCCATTAAAAGATGATTGTTAAATACAAAGAAATAAGGAACCATGTAGGCCGGTATAGCTATCTTAAAAGCGGTCCAGCTGGTCCTATCCGGACTGTCTCCCGATATAGCCGCTGCTGCGTATGAAGCCAATGCAACAGGTGGTGTCAATGTGGACATCGTCCCATAGTAAAGAATGAAAAGATGGGCCGCTATCGGCAGAATGCCCATATCGATCAACGCCGGCGCTACCGTTGTCGCCAGCAGGATATAAACCACTGTTGTGCTCATTCCCATGCCCAAGAGGATACTAACCAACGTGGCCAATAGGAGCAGGATCATAAGGTTGTTGTTGGCAACCTCAATCAAGATCGAGGACATTCGATTGCCTAAACCCGTCAGCGTCAGCACTCCGACCACAATGCCCGCTCCAGCCGAAGCGATTGATAGCATGACAACGCCTCTTCCGGAATCAACCACCGCTTCATACAGCATACGCAGACTGAGTCGGTTCCAGGGGTTAAGAAATCCGCAAATAATGGCCGCAACGGTTGCCCAAAGGCCGGAATAGCTTGGAGAATAACCCCATACCAGCATAACGAAAAGCACAATGAATGGGACGGTATATAGCCATCCGGTTTTGAGCACCGTACCTATACTTGTAATTTCTCTTTTATCAATACCGTGTATTCCATTTTTCTGAGCATAAAAATGAACATACGCGCTATTAGCCAAAAGGTATAACAATGCTGGAATGAGGGCTGCCAGTGCAATCGTAATATAAGGAACCTGCAAATGATCAGCCATCAAAAACGCTGCCGCCCCCATGACAGGCGGTAAAATTTGTCCGCCATTGGACGAAACCGCCTCAATTGCCCCCGCAACCGTCCCTTTAAAGCCTGATTTTTTCATCGCAGGAATCGTTACATTTCCGCCAACCATGACATTCGCCACCGCGCTTCCCGATACCGAACCCATCAATCCGCTGGAAATAATCGACACCTGGCCCGTTCCCCCCGGCAATCTACCGGCAACCGCGCGGGACAGGGCAATCATAAAATCGGACACACCGGTTTTATCCAATATCGCTCCAAAGATAATAAAAATAACCACATAACGGAACATCGTTGCCAAGGTGAGACCATAGATACCACCGGAACCCATGTACAACCGACTGCTAACCCGGTCCAAACTGTACCCGCGATGCTCCAGTAAACCTGGAAAATACTTGCCCCAAAACACATAAATTAAAAATAGGATCGCTATTCCGGTCAATCCCCATCCGACACAACGACGCAGCGCTTCCAATAAAACAACAACGCATATCATAGCCATTAAGACGTCCATATGGGTCGGTACGCCGGTCCGCATCGTTACCTCTAAGTAGTTGAAGAACAAATACAATCCCGTCACCACACTGCCTATAATAAGCAGCCAATCCACGATCCTTAAATATAACTTTTTCCCCCCGGCAAGCGGATATTTCAAAAAAGCGTAAACCAGGATCATGGATAAAAAGATGGGGAGGATTTGCGTTTCCGAAATAAAATAGGTGGCTTGAAATAGTAATACAAGAAGTGTGATGCAAAGAGCTATAGCGGTCGCGATATGACCTTCAATTTTTAAGAGCCTGTTCAGCGGATTCACCTCCGTTCAAATTGTGGAAAGATCGATCGGTTTATTTCTCCTTTAGATAACGAGCTACTCCCGGATGTAACTGGATTCCGATAAATTCAACATCCTCTTCATTGGCGATACGAACATCTTTTCCGCGTGGATCTCTTTTGGCCAGCTCTTCTTTTCCACCATCGAGAGCCTTAGCCATCTCATAAACAACATCCTCTGAGAGACTGGCATCAATAAAAGCGAAGTTACTATACAATGTGACAATGACGTCCTTGTCTATACCGTTATATGTCCCTGCTTTAATCGTATCCGCCTGAACAGGTACATCCTTAATCCCCTTCAGCTTATCCGGATCAACGGAGAGCAAATGGATGCCTTTTTGAGAAACAAGAGACTGGATATTAGCTGTCGGTACCGATCCCCAGATCAAAGCCACATCAATCGCTCCATCCGATAAGGCTTCTACAGACTCGGTGAAGCTAAGGTATGCGGGCGTATAATCGCCTTCTTTAATTCCATGCGCCGTAAGCACTGCCGTGTTTACCGGGAATGTGGCTCCTCCCGCCGCACCGATCGAAATCCGTTTACCCTTCAAGTCCGACATACTACTTATTCCCGAAGTATCTTTTACCGCTATGTGAAGGGTCGTATCCGGGAAGCGCCAACCTAATGTAATGTCAAGAGGTTGTTTAAAGGGCTCCGCTCCTGCGAGCGCTTTCAGGGCTACATCCGGAGGACTATGAGCGATGTCCAGGTCTCCTTTCTCTAAAAGATTAAAGTTTTCCATACCGCCTCCGGTTTCTTCAGCTGTCACTTTAACTCCCAGCGCCTTTTGGCTTATTAAATCAGCTACACCTAAAGCCAACGTATACACCGTTCCTCCAGCAGTTGCCGAACCAATAGTAACCGTTTTCATTTCATTGCCGGATGCGTTTGATGAGCTCTGTCCGCCACCACAGGCGGTTACTCCGATGAGGGCCCCAACCATCAACACATGTAACCATAACTTTCTCTTCACCACTTCGTAACCCCTCCATGCTTTGTTTTATAATATAATACTCCTTTACTAACGAAGAATAACGGGAAATTTGTCGAACTGTTCGACATTAATTTGAAAAATTTGCTCTCGCTGCGCTATTGTGGTTTGTGGTTCCGAATCTCTCCATCCAAAACAACACTTTTTGCAATAGAATAGGGTCCAAATGATTTTTTGGTTTTCCTTGCCTTTATGTTCAATGCGAACATCCGGATGACTACATCTTGGACAAGAAGGCTTATTTTTACCTTTTTGCTCTTTTAATATGTCCAATATAATTCCACCCTATCTTTCTTGTAAAGATTTTATAAGCTTAGTTAAATCTTCTATTGCTTTGCCTTCGGGAGGAGTAATCATTGCCGATTCCTCTCCAATTTTATCAGGCTTCGCAAAGCTTGTGGCATCAATAATCAGATGATGTCCTTTACCCGGCACTTCTGCCGATGGATCGATCGGAACCATGGGCATATTCGGAATGACGATAATATCATTGGCTCTTGTTCGCGTCGATAAAGCCCACATCACTTGGTTGAGGTCAAACGGATCCACGTCCTGATCGACCATGATCAAATTTTTTAAATACATTAAACCGTGGGGTGTTCCTAAAGCACTCATAGCAACCGATTTCGCAAATCCTCCATATCGGTTCTCAACCGAGATCACGGCGGTTAGACCATGCTGATAGAAGGCGTTGACAGCCTTCACTTCAGGGAACATTTTTTTGAGGGTTGAATAAATCGGGACGGACGTATTCAATCCAATTAACGTATCATGCTCCGTCCACCCTTTTCCGATGTAAATATTCTCAAAAATCGGATCCTTACGATGAGAAATAGCCGTTACACGGAATACAGGGGCCTTTCTAACACCGCTATAGGTTCCTGGGAATTCGCCAAAGGGTCCCTCCAATATCCGTTCGTTAAGAACCAGCTCGGCCTCAATCACCATCTCGGAATCAGCCAATATATCCAGTCCATTACCGGATTTGGTGAGCTTTATCGGATTCCCCATCATCGCTGAAGCATATAAGTACTCTGACTCCTCATAATGCAGCGGTGTTCCTGCAAACAGCGTCATTCCGGGATGGTTGCCGAGCATGACCGCAATTTTAAGCGGGAGGTTGTTCTTCTCAGCCATCATAATTTGCTTGCCGATATCATGGCTTGGAATCGTCATCAGCGACAGCAAATCAGGTCCGTGGATTTGAAGACGGTATATCCCGACGTTTTGTTTATTGAAATCATCAGGATCGACGGGATCTTGAGAGACTACACTGGCTTTGGCCAGATAAAACCCGCCGTCATATTCGTTGATGCGATACAGTGGCAGCAAGTCATAAAGATTAATTTCTTGCTCTATTCTTACTTCATGTACAGGAGACTTGTCTGGGTCGATATAGAGGATCTCGCCTTTTTGGGAATCCCAACGAGCGGCCATATCATAGAAAAGCTCTTGAATGGTAGTGCCCTTTGCATGTCCTAATAAAAGCGCCAGATTCGTAAAGCTGCCATGTACGCCCAAAACTAATTTTTTTCCTGGATAACCACGGATTTGGTCAAACACAATCGCCGGTCCGTTCATTGCATCATTGCCCGCAGCAGCTCCGATATTACGAATATCCGGTTCCGGCATCACCTCGTTCGGCCAAGTAATACATTGCTTATGATCTGATAGTAATTGTAGAAAGTCCCGTAATGAGTTGATCGCGATCGACATTTCCATTCCTCCCTTAAGCATCTCCGCAGACTTCACATCATGATTTCCAAGGGAAGACGGTGACTAGAATGGGATTAGGCTGACCTTCCCCTCCATTCGTTTTAATCGCTTCATCGACCTCGTTCAATCCAAATTGATGAGTACATAATTCATGAAGAGGATATTTCCCTGATGCTATAAATTCAACAGCCTTTTCAACGGATTCATAGCTGTGCCCTCTCACACCTTTGACCGTAAGGTATTTTGCGATTAAGGTGTCACTATAAAATTCAGGGATCGGTTCATGTTTAAAGCCCCCTAGAACGATCGTTCCTTTCTTATTTGCTAATTCGATAGCCGATGTGACGGCCGAGATCCCGCCGGAAGAAACGTCGATGACGACATCCGCCATTTTTCCTGCCGTTATTTCAGCGACACGTTCAAGAAGATTTTCTTGCTGTATATCAATCGTATAATCTGCCCCCAATTTTTGGGCTGTCTCTAAGCGCAATTGATCGGAAGTCAAACCCGTAACAATAATACAGGAGGCCTCCGCTTCTTTAGAAGCCAGCACACAGGCCAATCCTTGCTGTCCCGGCCCCTGTATGACGACGGTTGTTCCTTTACGGACACCTCCTTCCTTGCATGCCCACTCATATCCATTGCTAAGCGGCAATGTAAACGCGGCTTCAATCGCCGGGACATGGTCTGGCATCTTATGCAGCATGGTGTTGGGATGAAGATATAGATACTGGCTGTATCCTCCCAATAAAGGGTTAACCGACACAGGGGTAAAGCCATAGCGGACACCATTCAGCCACGGGTCGGTGAAATCGCACAAACGATAATCTTCGCTTTTGCATCGTTCACATTGCCCACAAGGAAGATATTCCTCCAATGCGACTCTGTCGCCTACCTTAACCCCCCATTTCTTTGCAGCAGCCGCTCCGATTTTTTCAATATGTCCAACCGTATGGTGGCCTAAAACTTGCGGTTCTTTTAAGTTTTTATACAGCGGCCAGTCACTACCGCAGACGCCTACGACTTCCACTCTCAAAAGACCGGCATCCGGTGTAATTTCCGGAAAATCAAACTCTCGAATTTCTGTCACTTTTCGGTCTACGGCAACCGCAGATTTTATCTTTTGAGACATGTTGTCCCTCCAATGTCATGTTGGAAATACTGCTTATACGTTAGCCTTCATTTTTTCACTTGCGCCCTCTTGAAAAGGTACGTCATTTGGTAAAATGACAGCAACAGAAGTCACTTTGTGAGCCGAGGGATGAGCATTAGTCGGTTCTATTCCTTTTTGTAAATCCTTTGCTGCATTAAGCAGACAACGCCGCGCAGCAATAAGTCCTGAATCACTGGTTCCCAGATGTTCCTTTGTTCTGTCCACAATTTTTTTGGCACTTTCTTGAACAGCAACATCTTCCATCCCAATCCCTTTAATGCCGGTATACGATTTACCGCTTTTTTGGAGCTCGCGGTCAATAAGATAGTCATTCTCCTTATTTAGCTGGGTCTTGAAGGTTCCCGGAATCAGTTCGGCGTGAATACCTAAGCCTGATGTATATTTGTTTAGTTCATCACTTGTTAAAGGTCTTTCCCAATTATAGTTCATGCTCCAAGTCCAACACGTCTCATCATCCATTGGAACCCAAGCGTGCCCACCTCTGGTCTCACTGCCTGTAGGCGCCACTAAGGTATACCAAGGCATGATAAATTGAGTAATTCTCCAATACGTATTGTTCTCGTCGGCCTTTCTTCCTGCACCGATTAACAATCCGTGAGGCGCTGTGGCAACCTCGAATCTCGGGGAAGTATCCTGTTGAAAATATTTGGCCACTTCTTCACTTGATTCACCAAGATTGCTGACCCCTTGTCTATGGAGAAAAGAAACATGGCTGGAATCTATTCCTCCTTCAACAGCTTGAAAATAATTATTTTCCTGAATGCGCTTAGAGATATACCGATGACTCTCAGGTACGTTCATCCACTCCAGCTCGGGTAATTCAGGCATAAGATCTTTAGGACCCATATAAGCCCAAATCACTCCACCTTTTTCCCTGCAAGGGTACGCCTTCAATTTAAGTTTATCCTTAAAGTTGCTGCTTTCCGGCTCGGATGGCATATCGACACAATCTCCATTGGTGTCGAATTTCCAGCCATGGTATGCACACCTTAGACCACACTCTTCATTACGGCCAAAGTAAAGCGATACGCCTCTATGGGGACAAAATTCGTCTATCAAGCTTATGTTGTCATTCGTATCGCGAAAAGCCAGCAAATCTTCACCCAGAAGTCTGATCCTAACGGGAGTACAATCCGGTTCCGGGAGTTCTTCAGGTAGTAAAGCAGGTATCCAGTATCTTCTTAGCAGCTGCCCCATCGGAGTGTCAGATCCTGTCTGAGTCAATAGTTCGTTATCTTCTTTTTTCAACATATTACTTCCTCCTTTTTCCTTGTAAGCATTTTCATATATAAATTCTATGCAATATATTGTAAATATTCAAATTACTTATTATGATATAACTATAAAGAAACGTTATACTTCACATATCGTATGTTAAGGCGGTGTTCACCGATGGATTTTCGTTTTTTGGAATCATTTATTGCCGTAGCCGAACTTAGAAGTTTCTCGAAAGCTGCCGAAAAATTACATTTAACTCAGCCGGGGATCAGCTCAAGAATACAAAATCTAGAGAAAGAACTGGGATTTTCTTTATTTTTCAGATTAAAGGGCGAAACCAAGCTAACCCCCAATGGTGAGATCCTCTTCTATCATGTGAAAAGAGGATTAGCCGAAATTAATGATGCCATTACGAACATTAAAGAACAAAAGGGACTCACCAAAAAAGAAATTTTATTTAAAGCGACGAATCCATTTGATATGAGTATTCTTCCTTATCTTCTTCCCGATTTATATAAAACCTTCAGTCAAGTAAAATTCACGGTCTTACCCAGAGGATATTCCGAAGATGTATTTCAAATGGTAGCAGAAAAAAAAATCGAGCTTGGGTTTGTCAATAATATTAAAAAGAATGAACGGAATATAATAGTCATCCCTTTGTTTACCGAGCCTATTGTCCTTGTCACCCATCCCAACCATCGATTGGCAAGTAAAGAAATCGTAGACTTGACGGAATTACAAAACGAAACCGTTCTTTATGTCGATTCGGCCGTTACCTATTGGAAATCGGTTTTTCGCTTTCTAACAAAGCAAGGAATTCATATCGGGAATAAGGTTGAAATTAATAGCACTGAAACGATTAAAAATGTAGTAATGGAGAATCCGGAGGTCGTCACACTAATTACGAAGATGTGTGTCATCAAGGAAATGAATCGAGGTGCGCTTCAAATTATTCCTTTAGCTCCGGAAATCCCCAAATTAACTACCTATTTGATTTTCAATAATGATTTGGGGCAGCCGGAACTCATTAGCTTTATTCAGAAGAAAACCAAAGATATCTACAGTTCATTTAGTTAAACTGCAGCCTCCCTGAAAACCGACCTTATGACTTCCATATTTTTTTATCCGGTTGGCGATTTACAAAGTAAATACCAGATACAATACATGCGGCACCTAAGAATATAGAAAGAGTCACCTCTTCATTTAATAGAATCGTACCCATGAGGATGGAAACAAGAGGAACAGCAAAAGTGTAAGCGGATACCGTGCTTGCTTGGCCTGCTTGAATAAGCCCAAACCATAATACCCATGCAACGGCAACCCCGATGAACGAGGTATAGAGCAGGCTGAACCAGAATGGTCCCTTCCATTGAATCGCCGACCATGGTTCAAGCGACAAGCCCAAGATGAGCAGCAGGAATCCTCCAATCATAAATTGGCCGGCCACAAGCCATAGAATCGTTACTTTATTCTGTATTGCTTTAAAATACACGGTTCCAATAGCCCAAACCAGTGCAGCACCCACACCAATCGCAATACCCAAGGGGGTTGTCCCATGGGGTACATCCCCCAGCGTACTGATCAAGGCAACGCCGACCAAACCTAGAAGCAGTCCTGTTATCTTGAGTGCCGAAAGCGTTTCTCCCAGCCAAAACCAGGCAAGTATTCCGACGAGAATGGGCTGTAAGTAGATGAGCAGCACCGCCAAGCCAGATGTTAAAAAATAGAGCGCGTAGGTCTGTAAAGCGATGAATAACACGACATTGAATAAGGCAGATAACAAGTAGATATGCCAGATGCGAGAAATACGAAGAGCGCCGCCCCATATCGCGGCTATCACAACCATGATTAGACCCCCGAGAAACATACGAATGCCTGAGAATAAAATAGGAGGGGCATACGCAAGCCCTATCTTGATAATAGGAAACCCCGACCCCCAAATCAAGATCAGCAGCAGGAACATGACATAAGGGCGACGGAGGGCGTGCATTAAATAACGCCTCTATCGTCCCTATAGCCAAGATAAGTGGATTGAATTAACGGATTTTCAATCAGATCCGCTGAATTGCCCTCCAATACAAATTGTCCCCTATCCATGACATAAGAGCGGTCCGCCACTTTTAACGCAGCCTTCACATTTTGCTCTACAAGAATGACGGTCATCCCCAGATCTTCTCTGATTTTCTTCAAAATCTGCATAATATCACTTACAATGATCGGCGCCAGCCCCATGGATGGCTCATCCAGCATTAGGATTTTGGGATCGGACATAATTCCCCGGGCAATAGCCAACATCTGCTGTTCTCCTCCGCTCATATTTCCGCCTGGTTTATTCAGATGTTTTTCCAGGCCTGGAAACAGCTGAAGCATTTGCTCCACTTTGGAATTTACCTTTCGTTTTTCTTTGCTGTATTTATAGTACATTCCGAGCACCAGGTTTTCGCGCACGGTCAGGCTGGAAAAGACCTGCCTTCCTTCGGGGACAAGACTAATTCCTCTGCGGGCAACCATGTAAGCGGGCAACCCGGTTATCGAATTCCCTTCCAAGATGACCTCTCCCTCCGTCGACGGATAGAGACCAGCCAGCGTTCCAAGAAGCGTGCTTTTGCCAGCTCCGTTGGCACCGATAATCGAAACAATCTCGCCTTGATCCACATGGAGTGTAACCGAGTTTAGTGCCCGGATACGGTCGTGATAGGTAACCAGTTCCTTGACTTGAAGCATCAGAAAACCTCCTCTCCCAAGTATGCCGCAATCACCTTAGGGTCTTTGCTTATCTCCCCAGGTGTCCCTTCGGAAATTTTTTTACCAAAATCAATAACGACAATGCGGTCAGCGATCTTCATCACCGTTGCCATGTCATGCTCGACAAAAAGAATAGAATACCCTTTCTGTTTTAACTCCAAAAGGAAAAGGGCCAGCGTACGGCTTTCTCCGTCATTTAGGCCAGCCATAGGTTCATCCAGCAGGATTAAAGAAGGCTCCGAAACGATAGCTCTAGCGATTTCCAGTAATTTTTGCAGTCCAAAGGGCAAGGTTCCCGCAATATCCCCCCCATAGCTCTTCAGACCAACCAATTCCAAAGCTTCTTCAGCTAGCTTCACGGATAGTTCATCTTCTTTGCGTACGACGGGAAGCCGCAATCCTGCCGAGAGCAGGTTAGTCTTTAGTTTAATATGCGTTCCCAGCATCACATTTTCGAGAACTGTCATATGGTTAAAAATTTGAAGATTTTGGAATGTTCTCGAAATTCCTCTTTTCGACAATTCATGCGTTTTTTTGCCGTCAATCCTCTCTCCTTTGAAGCGAATTTCACCGGATGTTGGCGAAATAACAGAGGAAATCAAATTAAACAATGTGGTTTTTCCCGCCCCGTTAGGCCCGATCAGAGCGATGATTTCCCCGGGATTCACCTCGAAGCTCACATCGTTAACGGCTACTACTCCGCCGAACTGCTTGGTGAGTCGGTGGATTTCAAGCAGCTTATTAACCATATTAATTAACCTCCCCCGACTTGGACGATGGCACGACTCTTTTTTGTTTTTTCTTTGAAAGTTGAATCAGATAAGGTGCAAGTCCTTTCGGCATAAATATCATCACAAGAACCAGTAGCAATCCAAAAATGACGATCTCAACCTGGCCGCCTACATCAAAAAATAGAGGAAGCGTCGTTGTAACCAGCTGTCCGAGCATCGTGATGACAAACGCTCCTAATATAGCCCCCCAAATGATGCTTACACCCCCAACGATCACCATAATTAACAAATGAATCGAAACAGTAACGTAGAAGGTATAAGGTGCGATGAAGTTAAAGTAGTGGGCATAAAGACTTCCTGCCAAAGAGGCGAATACGGCACTTAGCACAAAAATATGCAGCTTATATTGGGCAACGTCGACGCCTTGGGTGGAAGCTGCAATCTCACTGTCATGAATAGCGCGCAATACTCTTCCTATATGCGAATGCACGATGTTTAAAGAAAATAGGGTCAGAAGCAGTACGATCCCCCATATAAAATAATAAATTCCTATATTGCCAAGAGGCATTCCGAAAATAGTCAGTTTTGGAATGCCGGTCAGCCCGGCTGATCCTCCAGTGTGCTTATTCATGCCCATCAGCAGGATAAATACAATAATATTGAATCCCATCGTTGCTAAAGCCAGAAAAAACTCCTTCAGTTTCAACGTCGGAATACCAACGATGTAAGCAATGATTGCTGTGATGACCATGCCTATGAGCATGGCGGGCCACGGCGAATACTCATAGGTCGTTGTCAAAATACCGGAAGTGTACGCCCCTATGCCGAAAAACGCAGCATGTCCAAGAGAAACTTGCCCTGCGTATCCCATAAGCAAGCTCAGCCCTATTGCTATAATGCTGTATATACCGATCAAAATAAACAGGTTAAGTGTGTATGAAGAACCAAATATAATAGAAACGATAATAACTAATGCTAGCAATATGAGCATAATTCTCCAGCGGTTTCCATGCAATATACGGTTCGCTCCCATGACTTCCCCCCCTTTCTAGACTCTTTTTCCACTAACTTTAACTAATAACCCGTTAGGCGATAGGAAGAGAACCAAAAGCAATATGATGAAGCTAAAGGCTTCACTATATGTAGTGGAAATATACCCTGAGGAAAAAGCTTCAATAATACCTAACAAAAGCCCTCCGACAACGGCTCCCGAAACACTATGCATCCCCCCAAGAACTAAAGCTACAAAGCCTTTCAATGTCAATAGCAGTCCCATATCGTAAGTCGCACTGCTGATCGGTGCAAGCAGAATGCCTGCAAGCGCTCCGATCGCCCCACTCATGGCAAATGCCAGTGCGGACATTTTTTCCGTATTGATTCCCATTAGTTGTGCCGCTTTCCGATTGATCACACATGCTTTTAGTGCCGATCCCAAGACCGTCTTTTCAAAAAACAGGTACAGCAGGCCTAGTATTAAGCCTAATGTAAATATGATCCATATGTTTTGCGATATCAACACGGCACCAAAGATTTGAATGGGTTGGATATTAGAGAAAGAATCGAGTGTAAGAGGGTTTGTTCCCCAAATGAGTAAACTGATTCCCTTAAGCAGTACAGAAACGCCAATGGTTATACTGATTAACATAAATAAGGATGAGTGCCTAGCCGGGGCAATCGTTGTTCGCTCCATGATGATAGCGACCAATGCCGTTATCGCAACGGCCAACAATATAGCCACAGGAAGGGGTAATCCCATTTTCACCAAGGAGATGCAGGTAAGCGCGCCTATGGCTACAAATTCCCCTTGAGCAAAGTTCAAAATACCTGTGACATTATATACAGTTACGAATCCTATGGCAATGAACGCATATATGCTCCCGGTGGTTATGCCGGTAATCAGGAATTGTATGAGTTGGCTGTCCATCTTCTTGTCTCCCCGCAGTTAATGTGATGAAGAATGATATGGCAGGTGCCAAAGCAAGATAGAAGCTGCAGCTCCTGTCATATCATCCTTAGATTTTACTCAATAAATTTCCAGTTTTTATTATTTACTTGGAGCAAAGCCATGCCGTCAGAATCCATTCCATTATGATTATCTTTGCTGAGTTGTAATGTCCCGCTTATGGCTTTATAAGTGCCAACACCGTTTTCGAGATAGTCGCGAATCTTCTCTGGGGTATCGTTTCCTTCGGAAATCGCTTTAATAAAAAGCTCTAGTCCATCGTAAGCGTACGCGCTGAACATGCCTCCGGCATATTTATATTCGTTAAAGAAGTTTTCGTTATACTCCTTCAACATTTTCTTTTGATCCGAATCCGGCAGTTGATCCGTAACGTCGAGCTTGCTTCCTACGACTAATATGCCATCACCCTCAGCTCCAACCTGATTTAAGAAGCCTACATTAGCCGAACCGTGGCTTTGAATCATAGGAACCGTGAAGCCTAATTGTTTGTAGTTTTTAGCGATGATCCCCGCTGCAGGAACACGCGACCAGACCAGGATAGCACCCGGATTCTTCGGTTTGATTTTGGTCAGCTGCACCGTCATATCTGTAGCATTAGGATCAAATTCTTCCACTGCGACAATCTCGATGCCATGAGTAGCTGCCAATTTTTTGAACGGTTCCAGACCTTCTTGTCCAAATCCGTCTCTTGCATTCGTCCAGGCAACGGTTGTGATGTTATTCTTCTTCAAGTAATTGATCATTTTCATCAGAACGGCTTCGTGAGTCTGAACTACGCCAAACACATAATCACCATATTCGGGGATCTGCGCCAGTGATATCAATGGAATCTTGCTTTCTAATGCGACATTTCGTATCGCTATGTTCGCGCTTACCTGTGTTGCTCCTACGACAGCTACTACCTTATCTTTAGAAATAAGTTCCTTCATTGCCATAATCGCTTTGGTATCATTCGTTTCATAGTCCTTAATGATAACCTCAATTTCTTTCCCGCCTACGGCTCCCTGAGCTTCAAGCCTTTTCTTGATCAGTTTGGCTGCATCCGCTTCCGGCTTTCCTAATGGAGATGCGGGTCCTGTTTCGGCTACGATAACACCGATTTTGATTTTCTCGTTTTGGCCAGTCGTGGTGGATGCAGCCGAATCTTTAGGAGCCTGCTCTGAACTTTGCGTTGAATTCGTCGGTGCAGAACCTTGACTGCATGCTGATATAGCAACTACCAAGGCCAATAACAGTAAATGAAATGAAAAGGTACGAAAATGTTTCCTCATCCCGATGATCCCCCTATGCAATGAATTTGTACTGAATTTGTACTCCGCTTCAACTTAAGAGAATAAAGAGTAATACGATATTTTGTAAACGCTGTCATTTTGTTTCTTAATTGCAACGTCACTCCTTTCCAATGATTCAATTTTGATACAGGTAAACTAATATCTTAGTATCTTAATTGAATTATAGCACCCGTAAACATGATCGTCAATCTTTGTAAAATAATATTGATATTTGTAGTAAGAGAAGGAGCCATATTCACCTGACCTGTATATGAGGTCGGTTGAATATGGCTCCCGCTTTATCCATTATTTCGTTATTCCTTTTTCCTTATAAAAGGCTTCCGCACCAGGATGCATGGGCAATTGACCTACATTGGCCATCTTTTTCAAGTCCAAATCGGCCATCGATTTGGTCACCTGCCGGATTGATCCCAATTCGGCTTCAATCGCTTTGACGATCGTATATGCTACTTCGTCCTTCATGCTGCTGGAAACGATGACAGTTTCAAACACCGGCGGCATATACAAATCTTTATCCAAAAATTCATAGGCGCCAGCTTTGATGGTATGTGGTTCAAAACCATACGATTTTGCGACAGCATCCGTTACTTTTCCATCCTTAATACCCAGCAGCTTGAATTTGTGATGCTGTGCTTTTTCGATATAAGCCGGTATGGGATAAAAAC
This sequence comes from Paenibacillus sp. PvR098, assembly GCF_017833255.1. Lineage (NCBI taxonomy): Bacteria > Bacillati > Bacillota > Bacilli > Caryophanales > Paenibacillaceae > Paenibacillus > Paenibacillus sp. PvR098. The sequence continues at coordinate 4,026,408 of NZ_JAFIBU010000001.1, read as the reverse complement.
CGATGCTGAATACTCCTTCTAATTTTCGGTTATCCAACAGTTCAAAACTAGGACCGAAGCTGAGCTGATGCACCTCTCCGCCCCATGACTTGAAATCATTGTAGGTCACACCAAATTCGTTTAACACTTTTCTCATGGTGAGATCATGCAAGCTATTCGGAGTATTGACGGAAAATTTTAGCGGATATTTATTTGCAATCACTTCATCCAACGTATCATACGGAACTGTATCCTTTACGACCATTTGGAAAGCGCCCGTTTGAAACGTATACAACGCTCTTAAGTTTTCTAGTTTTTCTTTAAAGGGCTCTTCGCCATTAAGCGCCAACTGCACACTCGGTCCCATGTTCAGTGCGATATCCGCTTTGCCTTGGGAAACCTGTACTGCGTTGGCTCCATCCTGTCCTGGCACTACTGTAACCGTCGAGCCTGGAGGCAGCCCCTTCTTTATGGCTTCAGAAAAAGAGGTCGCATGTGCTTGCCAGGTGCCTCCCGCCGTAGCCATTAACATAGTGAGATTAATAGGATCTTTCATCTCTAGCTGGCCTTGAGGTTTTGAGTTCTCATTACTTGCTCCGGCAGTAGGAGTTGGAGTTGATGAGCCCTGTGTATTATTCGAAGCGCTCGGTGAAGTATTTGCTGAATTACTGCATGCGGCCAATATAAGAATGAAACAAAGAAAAGGTAGATAGGTTAATTTCCTTATTATTTTCATATATGACCCATCCCTTACTCTAATTTTAATTGCTTAATTTATACGTATCATCGACCTTTACCCGGTTTTGCTTATTTCTTTCGCCTGTTACATAATGATCCCCTCGAACCGCTAACTGTGCTTTTTCCTCATCCTCTTCCGTCCAGTAACCCAGATCATAACCATGCCATGGTGATTTCGGGTTTAACGTAGGAAGTCCCAGTTCTTCCCAACGCTTTTTAGCATTTTCCATGAATTCCTTCTTCGGTAAGGCCACCGGCGGATAGTCCCATTTGCGAGTTGCGTCGATGACTAAAGCGGAGGAACCGTTGGGTCCCGGATAAACGGTGTCGGCACCCATGCCTTCCTTGTGCGGAGGAACCGCAGAATATTCAAGTACGGCCAATCTGCCTGTACGAGTTTGCACATCTCGTTCAGGTAAGCAGCGGGTGCTAATTGCCCAGTTGACGAAATCAGGGTCTCTTGGGTCTATATCTTCATCGACTACGATGAAGACCTTACCAATTCCGGTATCAAAAGCGCACGCCGCATTGAGCGCCTGCCAAGGTTGAGCCGGATTGCTCTTTTTCATTTGAATCACGCAGTAAAAGTAGCTGCTGCTCGATTCATGGAACGAGACATCAAGTACGGTTGGAATATTGCAATCATATTTAAGGTACTTAAAGAATGTGGGTTCAAACGACATTTGACGTAATTTAGTGCTTTCACTAGGCGGAAACTGACTGATGATCGAAGCCCACACCGGATTTTTGCGATGAGTAATCCCTGTAATTTCAAACACGCCATTATTTACTTTTTGACTCATAAAGCCTGATGTTTCCCCGAATGGCGCTTCAGGCTCCATAAATTCCGTTGAAATCTTTCCTTCAAAAACAACCTCAGCTGTTGCAGGCACGACCAGATCAATCGTTTTACATTTAACTACTTTAACCGCTTCTCCTGCTATACCCCCGGCTACATCATATTCGTCCGCTTCATAGGGAACTTTCGTATTCGCTGCAAAAGTCACATTGGGGGTTACTCCAATCACTAAAGCGGCTTCTAATGGAATCCCCATCTTCCTGCACTTTTCCCAATGCATGGCTAAATGCTGTGTCGGATGAACATAAACACCAGTACGATCAGGGGCTTTGATTTGACCGCGATAATTACCAATATTATAAACGCCTGTTTCCGGATCCTTAGTCACCCAATGCGAATAGGTCGTATAAGGAGCGCAATCAAAGCCGGGAGTGGAGATCGGGATAGGAAACTCTCCTGTTCCACCATGCTCTAATAGATTTTCCCCGATATGGACTTCTTCTTGACAAGGCGCGTCCTTTTCCTCAACCAAAATCGGTTTAATCGGATTGCGAAGCCCTTCCGAAATTTTATGCATGGATTGTCCAGGTTCACATTCCATCGACATGCAGAAAATATCTTTGGATGCGGCTAATGCACCTACAACCACTGGAGTGTTGTATTTGTTCCCTTTAGCATCCTTTACATTTTCAAAAATAAATGCTTTTCTCTCTTCCTCGGGTAGTCCGCGAAACTGCCATCTTACCAACGGATGAATTTCTGTATCTTTACAGAATTCCTCTTTAATCCGTACTAGTTTCCCCGCTGCTTCCAATTTTGCTAAGTGTTCTCTGAAATCTTGATAAGCCATGAACGTTTTTCCTCCTAGTAGGGTGATTGATTTATATGAATGTTATAAATCCATGGTTAGGTTTCTATCTTACTTTCTAATGATGCTCTTGGACGACGGGGTTTATAATTCAACCCAAAAACGATGAAAGCCATAAGCAGTCCTAGCACTATGACCAGCCAGTGCGTGAAAATAAGCAGAACACCGGTAACCAAAAGCAGCACTCGATTAAGAGCGTTGACTGGATGGAATAAAAATCCCGATACCGCAGACGTAAAAGCGGTTATTGCAATGATTGCAATGCAGGAGGCTATAATAATTTCGTACCAAGCCCCTTCCATTAACAACGGCGGATTAAAAATAAACATAAACGGAATGATGAAGCTGACAACACCAATTTTGCATGCTTCCCATGCGATGGACATCGGATTTTCTTGCGCTATAGGTGCGGCCACATAAGCTGCCACGGCAACTGGGGGAGTAATAGCCGATAAGACGGCATAATACATAATAAACATGTGAGCGGCCATTAAAGGGATATCCAGACTGATCAGCAATGGCCCCCCTATGGCGGCCGTAAGCATATAAGCTGCAGGAGTTGGCACACCCATTCCAAGCAAAAGACAAACCAGCATCACTAGCAATAACGCGATAATGATGGAATCTCCCGATATGCCCAGAATGATGCTCAGGAACTTATTGGACAACCCTGTTACCGTTAAGCCTCCCACGACTAAACTTGCGGCTCCAACTGCCGCAGCTAACGCTGCAATCCGGAGGGTACCGGCAGCAATCGCATCCAAAATATGCTTAACGCCCATTCTCGTTTCTTTCTTAAACCAGCTTACGACAATGGTGGATAATAACGCGATCGCAGCTGCATACGCCAAACTATATCCATCCAGCAATAAATAAACCAAAATAATGATCGGTATCAAATAATACCCGCTTTTGAATAACACATCCTTCAGCCTTGGAATATCCTCAGAAGGAACCCCGGACATTCCTTTACTGGCAGAAAGAAAATGCACCTGCATATACGCTCCAAAATAATAAAGCAAAGCCGGAATGAGCGCAGCGACTGCGATGGCAGAATAAGCAAGCCCTGTCATATCAGACATAATAAATGCAGCGGAACCCATAACGGGGGGCAATAAGCTACCTCCCGTCCCGGCCACCGCTTCAATGGCCCCTGCTTCCTTCTTCTGGTATCCCATCTTTTTCATCATAGGTATCGTAAAGGAGCCTGTTGTCGCCACATCCGCGGAAGGACTGCCGGAAATGCTGCCATACAGTCCACTGGAGATGACGGCTATTTTTGCCGGGCCACCGGTAGCACGACCGGCAATAGCCAAAGAAAACTGGTTAAAGAAGTTGGTAATCCCCGAGTATTCAAGAAAAGAGCCTAACAAAATAAACATAAATACATAGGTTGCGGCGATCCGGGTTACGGAACTGAATAAACCATTGTAGGTTAGAACCATTTGTTCAACAAATGACGTCATCGTGATTTGTTGATGATAGAATTCTCCAGGTAAGTAATGTCCCCACAACGAGTAGGCAATCAACAGAAGGACTAGTGACGTCAAACCAGGACCTAAGCTCCTTCTAGTCGCTTCCAAAACCAGCAGCACAAGCATGACCCCGAACGTGATATCCCACATGGATAAGGGATCAACTGACGGCCAGCGTGTAGTCAATCTTGGAGCTTCAAGATATAGATACAATCCTATGATTAAAGATAGAGTACTTAGAAAGATGTCGATGTAACCAGGAGGGCCGTCTTTACTTTTTTGGGTTGGGCGAAATATGAAAAACGTTAAGTACAGCATCGTACATAAGAACTGGACCACATGAACATAAGGCTCTAATCTCCCATATAAAGCGGTCCAAATTTGGAAAATGCCAATGAGCACACTCGATATCCAAACGACTTTAGACCAGGTTCCCGTTAGGGTACGTGTTGATCCTCCTTGTAGATAAGCCCAAATATAGGCCATTTTGCATCCCACCCATTATAATTTTCTCTCTCCCTTACCCTTACCTAAATGATTTTTCATGAATTACTTTATTCGAACCTCATCCAATTTCATTTCATGGCGGCAAAACGGGCACATGACGTTGGATTCGGGATCATCGCCAAATTCCCCGCCACAATACGACTCTTTTTCGCACTCCGTGCATTTAAACCATATTTCTCTTAATTTCTCAGCCATGGATTACCCTCCTGTTATCATTTTGGAAAATCCAGTATGAATTTGTATTTCTCAACGATTTCATTTCTCAATTCCCTCGATGTACGGCTGACTTGAGGGAATTTATCTTTCCATCCAAACGGTTTGACGGCGTAAAAAATGGCCCTGCTGTTCGTATAATTCGCCGACTCTCGTTTTTCAGGAGACATACGCGGATCCAAAGGTGTGCTCCAGCAATCATCAATTAATTGAATATCATTGATCGGATCGACTCTCGTTTCCATAGCCCAAAGCACTTCTTTCATATCCGTAGGGTCAATGTCTTCATCCACCACCACAACATATCGACCGTTTCGTGCCGTTGCCGCACAACTGACAGCGGCAAGTCCTGCTTGCTTTGCATGACCGGCGAAGCGTTGGCGTATCGAGACAACTACCATATATGCTGTATGACAATAGACTCCGGCAATATCCTGAATTCCGGCTGCTTCCAACTGATCCCACAACAAGCCCGCTCGAACTTCCAAGCCTTCAAAAGGAGCGCCGGACCACATCGGGCTGGAATTATGAATAATCGGATCGTTTCTATGATATATCGCTTTAACTCGAATCACAGGCTGTAATTTTCCCGTACCGCGTGTTCCTCCTGAGTAATATCCGGTCCACTCTCCAAACGGTCCTTCTTCATGTGCTTGCTCTGAGGGAGGGGGAACCTCACCCTCTATCGCAATTTCCGCATGAGCTGGTATGGGCAGGCCGGTAATAGGACCCTTAATCACCTCTATAGGTTTACCTTGTAATCCGCCTGCAAAATCAAATTCGGATTTTACCCATGGTAATTTTGTATGGGCGGCAGCAAAGGTATAAGGATCGCCTCCAAAAACAGCAACGATTGGGCAGCTTTCACCCCGCTCCCAATAACGTTCGCATATTTGTCGGCCTTGCTGTCCTGGACTCATCCACAAACCAAGCAAATTGGAATCATGTACCTGAATTCTATACGTTCCCATATTTACAAAGCCTGACTCAGGGTCTCGGTTGATAACCAAATCTCCTGTTCCTATGTAGCGTCCTCCGTCAGATTCATGATGAACAGGAGACGGAAATTTGAACAAATCAATCTGTTCATCCATCAGAACATTCTCCATGACCGGGCCATGGTTGACTTCAACGGGTGGAATCGGTACGGCTTCCTTCATCTTCCGGGCCATGAGGCGAAGTAATTCTAACTTGGATTTATCTGTAGGAAGCCCTAAGCTTAATGCGACCCTTTTATGAGATCCGAATGGAAGCGTGACCATACGAAATCCTTCGGCATATCCTTTAATTTCATCAAATAGCAGCAACGGGGGGGTGGGAATTAATTCAGCAGCCGCTTCAGTAATAGCACCAATCTCTTTATCCCAATCTGCTCCTCTAATTTCCTGATATTCACCTAATTCTTTACATGCTTGAATGAACGAACGCAGGTCATTAAAAATAGTCTCACTCACCACAAAACCTCCTAAAATGTATTCGATTTTGTCCATCGTCAGTTTAAATGCGAATGCCCATCTGTTTTCCGACCCATTTTGCAATAATGGATACACCGATGGTCAAAAGTACGACAAATACGCCAGTGATCGCCGCAGCCTCGTAATTTCCATCCACCATATAATCCAGCTGCAGCATCGCAATCGGTCTGTTCTCTCCCGTAACAATCATGGCAATATTAGCCACATTTCTCGATGCTGTGACAAAGGTAAGAATACCAACAGAAAGAAGGATGGGCGCGAGAATAGGCATAATAATTCTACGAAAGGTATATAACCAGGAACCTCCCGACACCGAAGACGCCTCTTCCAATTCTCTGCCTAACTGAACCATGTTGGTTTTGATGAGTTGTACCCCTGTCGTCATTGAATTAATAAGGACCGCGATAATCAAAATAAATATCGTTCCGTAAAGCGGGCGTAAGAAAGGGGTGCCCAGGAACATCCAAAGCATGCCAAGGCCTAAAATGATGCCCGGTATAGCAGCAGGCAGCCAGGTTAGAAAATCGATAACCCCTCTTCCAGCGTATTTACTCCGGACTGAAATATACGCCAAAACCGTATACAAGATCATTCCGATTAAGGCTGCGCTCCCTGCCATTTTGATTGTATTCCAGAGTGATTTACCCAAAATGGGGTCACTTAGAATCTGCTTCCAATGACTTAAGGTCCAAACCTTTTCAATGTTAAAAAATCCGAATGCATTCATAAATGTGCCCATGACCATAAAAATGATCGGCACTACCGTAACAATGAAACAGAATCCAAATATGAGGATAAAAGCTGGCCACTTCATGGCCCCTAAGCGAAAGACGTTCCGCTTAAAATGGCTTGTTACGGTTACAAAACTACGTTTGGTATTGATGTACTGCTGGAACAAAATGAGAGGCAGCATACCTATCAAAATTACGATACTCAGTACCGTTGCTGCACCGAACTGGTGCCGCTCCTCCGCGATTAACTGGTAAATCTTCGTGCTGAACACATAAAAACCGAAGGGTGGTCCCAGAACCTTCTCGATTTCAAAAGATTCCAGCGCGTGAATAGAGGAGATAATAAGAGTAATAAGAATGGCTGGGGTCATCACCGGCACAACAATCCGTAATAAAGTCCCCATCATGCTTCTCCCCGAGATTCGTGAAGCCTCTTCTAAAGAAGAATCAAGATTGCGGAAGGCGGGGGCAAGAAAAATATATTTCGCCGCCACACCACGGATGACAATATGTGCCCATACAACTCCCCAGAAGGAGTAAATATCAAATGGTCCTTTTTCAATACCAAACAAACGAATGATCAATTGATTAACTAATCCAAAGTCAGGATCCAACAAAAGAATCCAGCCCATTAATATAGGCAACGTAGGCAGAAAAAATGCCAACCACATAAAAAAATCCAAATATTCCTTGCCTGGAATGTCCGTACGAGTCAAAAGCCAGGCAAATAAAATACCAATCGGGAAGACGATAACCATTGTCACGAAAACCATATTAAACGTATTGATAATGGATTCGAGCATGCCGGCCTGGGACCAGGCCAGCGTCCAGTTGCCGAACCCAATTTGTTCCGTTCCGTCGGGAAGTGTAACAACAAAGCTGTTGATCAGAAGTAACCCGAGCGGGTAAACGATCACGATTAACAAAACCGCCAGCATCAAAGTGTAAAAGATAGCTCCGGCTTCTACTTTGAATCTTTGCATGGAACGCCGGTTCTGTTCTTTTACGACTTGGGCCATACGGATAACACCTCCGGAGGAAAGTAAAGCCGTACTTTCTGCCCTTCTACTAAATTTTGGTTGCGCGGGGCATATACAAGAATTGCTTCATCCCCAATCTTGACATGGCACTCAAATCGGTCTCCGATGAAGAGAAGTGCATCAATTTCCCCTTCCAATACATTATGTTCCGCTTCGCTGCTCACCACAATATCTTCCGGACGAATAGAGACGACCGCTTTCTGTCCTTTGCTCGGTTGGGAAACAAAATTGTTTTCCGCCGATAAAGCAATCCGGTTCCCTTCACCCAAAATGACGCGTATTCCCTTTGGGTCTACGCTTTCGATTTCTACTTCTAGCGTTATGTTTTTTCCAATAAAATCACGAGCAAATATGGTATCCGGTTTCTCATACAGCTCCTTCGGCGTTCCTACTTGCTCGATTTTGCCTTGGTTCATAATCGCTAACCTGTCCGAGAAGCTAAGCGCTTCCATTTGGTCATGGGTGACAAGAATGACCGTAACTCCAATTCTTCTCTGAAGCAGCTTCAGTTCGATACGCATCTGCTCGCGCAGCTTGACGTCCAAATTACTAAATGGCTCATCGAGCAACAGAATTTCCGGTTCATAAACAAGTGCCCTGGCAACGGCTACACGCTGCTGCTGACCACCGCTTAGCGCCGGTCCCGGCCGATTTTCCATACCGCTTAGACCCACCAAATCCAGCGTTTCCATTACCCTCTTACGTATGTCCGCGTTCTTTACCTTTCGGGCCCGAAGGGGGTACGCTACCGTTTCAAAAACACTCAGGTGTGGCCAGATAGCGTAGGACTGAAACACCATCCCCATCTGCCTTTTATGAGGGGGAACAACGATTTTATCCGAAGGAGAAACCAGAACCGTATCGCGAAAATAAATGGTTCCCAAGTCTGGCTGCTCGAGTCCGGCAATTTGCCGTAGGGTTGTGGTCTTGCCGCATCCGCTTGGACCGAGCAGGGTAAAAATTTCCCCTTCTTGGATATTCAAACTCAGCTCGTTCACAGCTTTATTATTTCCAAAAAATTTGGTGATTTTATCTAAACGGAGTATATCCTTTTTCCCAGTTTGTTCATTAATGCCTTCATCATTCGGGAAAGATGTCTTTACTATGGCCTGCGACATGCTTCTTCCTCCTTCACCTGGGTTATTTCAAGTATTTCTTGGCCAATTCCGCCACATCCAGTTTAGCCTGCATGTTTTTCTCATACGGCATATACGTAATATCCTTCGCCTGTTCCGAATTGATAACATTGGTATTATCTACCGGTTTTACATCTGTGCGCCTGCTATTGATATGCGTAGCCTCAGAAAACTTGTTTTGAACCTTTTCACTGAGCAGCCAGTTGATGAATACTTTGGCGGCATTGGGATTTGGGGCCTTATTAAAAAGAATAAGAGCTTCCCCACCGGCAAATCCAGGTTCTGTTATGGTCTTCACGTTTTTGCCGAGTCCCTTCTCTGTGAATTCAATCATCGTGGTACCGGTTAACCCTATGGCGATTGGGTAACGTCCGCGGATTACCCACTCCGCCATTTGACGTTTGTCACTGCTAACCACCAGATCTTGATTAGTAAACAGTTCCTTAATGACGTCCTCCCCGTAACTTAATAGATAAGACGCCATCGCTTCATTGCCTGACCCGCCTCCGGAACGAGGATCAAAAAGGACGATTTTCCCTTTATACTGCGGATCAAGTAAGTCTTTCATTGATTTGATCTGACCTTCTGGAATAAAATCATGATTCACGTTAAAACCAGTAATTTTGGTCGTTGCCCAATGGAGAACGTATTTTTTCTCATGGTCGCCAAAAATACCGTCCAAGCCTCCAATCCAAGTGCCATCGTTGGTAATTTCAGGTTTAAGGACAGAACGAATCGGGTCCAGAAAGCCGTTATTTTTGGCGATATATACTTCTGAACTTGGGGAACCTATTCGCACATCCCACAAATACTGATTTACCTCACGTTCTTTATTGATTCGAGGCCAAAACGATGCTCCGTTGCTTCCTGTATATTCAACTTTGATTTCAGGATAGTCTTCTGAAAAACTTGTAAAAACATTACGCATCACCGTATCTGCGATAGCAGAAATGACAACTACTCCTTCTTTCTTAGCAGCAGCTAGCGTCTGTTCCCAGTCGTCTTCGTTAGTCGATTTTTGCGGCTGATCCTGTTTTTCACCTTGTTCTGTGCTCGCTTGCTTCTTACCCTGTTCATCCATCGCAGACGGAATGGATCCTTGTCCGCAGGCTATAAGTCCGGTTAATACGATCACCATGATGATATTTTTCAATACGAACAGCCAAGGTTTCTTTTGCACACAAATCCCTCCTCCATTGATCCTAAGACCCTAAGACCCTAAATATAAAGGATTACTGTCCCGATTTTGTAGGAGAATTGGACGCTATGTGAACAGGTCCTTTGAAGAAACAAACTATATTTTTGACCAATTAAATTTAAACTGATTTAACGTCTCTTCCCATTTTTGGGCAACCTCTCTTCGCTGTGAAGTCTCGAATTTATTAGAAGCCGGGAAGCGGTCTATCCAATGGTAAGGTTTGCATGCGTCAATAAGGAGCCTTCCGCTCGTGAGATCGCCCGACTGCTGCTGCATAGGCGATAAACGCGGGTCCAAGCCAGTTGCCCAAGCACCTCGAATAACATCAATGGATGTAGAGGGCTCCGCACGTGTACACATGGCCCACAGAACATCATCCAAATTGCTGGGATCAATATCTTCGTCAACGACAACATAATAGCGGTACATACTTGCGGGTCCCCTGTAGCCCGATGCCGCTAATAGGGCTTGCTTGGCATGCCCGGCATAACGTTGTTTAATGGAGATGACAATCATTAATGAGTTGCAAAAGCCCCATACACCTTGAATATCGGTTATCCCTCCATTCTCCAGGTGATCCCATAGTGCGCCAAGATAACGTGGAACCCCATAGGCCAAACCTGTCGGCCTCAAAGGAGGCGCTCCGTAAATAATGGGATTGTCAGCATGTAAAACAGACTGTATTTTTACCACACATTCTTGACCTTCATGCGAATAATAACCCGGCCATTCACCAAAAGGCCCTTCATGAATCGACTCGTGTTCCGGATTCGGTATGACTCCCTCAAGCACAATTTCAGCCCCCGCAGGTACAGGCAGACGATGAATAGGCGTCTCAATGATTTCTACCGGCGAGCCATGCAGTGCGCCGGCATAGGAATATTCGGATACCCCAGCCGGCACACCGCTGCAGGAAGCAAGCCAAGTTAACGGGTCTGATCCAAGAACAATGGCAACGGGACAATCCTTTCCTTGCTTCCAATATTTTTGTGCAATCATTCTTCCGTGTTTGGCAGCAATAATCCATAAACTTACCAAAGATGATCCTTGAATGCAGCAGCGATAGGTCCCCAGATTCACCCAACCGGTATCCGGGTCACGCATAATGACCATATCCCCTGTACCAATATATCTTCCTCCATCCGAATCATGCCATTTAGGGGCTGGAAAAATGGACAAATCCACATCCTTCTCCAAGACGACATTCTCCAAAACCCGTCCGGTCGTTACCTTTATCGGATCAATATACTTTAGACCTTTAAGCTCCTGTCTCCATCGTTTGATCAACTCAATGGGATGCAAATCGGTCGGCAGCCCCAAGGCCATGGCAAATCGTTTGGGCGTATTGATGACATTAGATACGATACGATAGCCTGAGGGATAGTCTTTAAAATGATCAAAATGAAGCATCGGACCGCCTTGTTCAGCCGTAAGCTCTGTCAATACTCCGATTTCCGATTCCAAATGAACACCGTTAAAGTGTGCCACTTCCCCTTCCTTGTCAGCCACCTCGAGAAAGTCCTGCAAAGATTTAAATCTCATGCAACTCACCCTTTCCGTTCTAAATATTAATTCCAATCCGCTTTCCAATAGCCCTTGCAATGAGTGCCACTCCGACAGTAAAGGCTACTACAAACACGCCTGTTATAGCCGCAGCTTCGTAACTTCCATCCAACATATAACCGAGCTGTAATACCGCAAGGGGCTGGTTGTTTCCTGTGGTGATCATAGCAATACTCGCTACATTTCGTGCAGCGGATATGAACGTCAACGTTCCGACCGATAGAATAACCGGGGTTAAAATCGGCATAATGACACGGCGAAACGTATAGAGCCACGACCCTCCGGAAACAGAGGAAGCCTCCTCCAATTCCGTACTTAATTGAACCATGTTGCTTTTGATCAATTGAACACCCGTAGTCATACTCGTGACCACCACCGCAATGATTAAGCTAAATACCGTACCGTATAAAACACGCAGCGCGGGGACTCCCAGGAACAGCCATAAAAAAGCAAGGCCTAAAATAATACCAGGTATGGTAATGGGAAGCCAGCTGATAAAATCAATAGATCCACGTCCAGCATACTTCGTTTTGATGGTGATATAGGCAATCAAAGTATAAAAAATCATTCCTAGTAATGCGGCTCCTCCGGCTAATTTCAGTGTATTCCAGCTGGAGGTGACGATGTCTTTATCGGAAAGTACCGTTTTCCAATGGTTCAACGTCCATACCTGCTCAATATTGAAAAAACCGAAAAGCGTCATAAATGTGCTCATAAATAAAAAGATCAGCGGCAACACAATCGTAAACAGACAATATCCCAAAATAAGTGCAAATACAGGCCATCTCAAGATACCAATTTTGGTTACTGCTCTTTTAAATCGACTGGAAACGGTTGCATAACTCTTTTTTCGATTAATGTACTGCTGCAGGAAAATTAACGGAATCATAGCCAAGAGAATAATGATACCCAAGACCGTTGCAACTTCAAAAGCAGGATTATCCTCACTGACCATTTCATAGATCTTGGTACTAAACACATGAAATCCAATCGGCGTTCCAAGCACTTCTTCAATCTCGAAGGATTCAATGGAATGAATAATCGAAATCGTGAGGGTCACCAGTATCGCCGGAATCATAATTGGAAGCATTATACGCAGGAAGGTGCTGAAGCTGTTCCGACCTGATATTCTTGATACCTCCTCCATCGAAGAATCCATATTACGAAAAGCCGGGCCTAAGAAAATATATTTGGCAGCGACCATTCGAATGGTAATATGCGCAAATACAATACCCCAAAATGAATAAATATCAAAAGGGCCCTTCTCTAAACCAAACCAATCCATGAACAATTGATTAGCAATACCAAACTCTGGATCCAACATAAGAATCCAACCCATTAGAATGGGTAAGGTGGGAAGAAAAAAACCGAGCCACATGAAAAAATCAAATAGATTTTTGCCTGGGACATCCGTACGGGTCAATACCCAGGTAATCATCACACCTAACGGAAATGAAATGAGAATAGAAATGAAAACCCGATTAAAGGTATTCAGAATAGCATGCATCATTCCATTATCCGACAATGCTTGAGCCCAATGAGTCAGACCATAAATAACGCTGCCGTCAGCCAATTTCACCTTAAAACTACTAATTACGAGCATCCCTACGGGATATAAAATCAATAAGCCCAACAATACCAATACAATGGTGCAAAATACAAAACTCAATTCAATTTTTGCGCCATGACGTTTAACTCGATCCATTGGGATCTCATTGACGATTTTGGCCATATTATCATCTCCGGGGGACAACATTTTTGTATAGAAATAGATGAACTACTTTTTAATCAACTCATTTTGCAAGTCAAAAATACGTAATTTCAAATCCACATATTCTTCTCTGTAATGAAGGAAATACTTATCCTTGTTTTGTTCATTCAATACCGTCTTTTCATCGCCAGGCTTAACATCCAACCGGCGGCTGTTCAATTTTACGCTGTCCACCAGCTGCTGCTGAGCTTTTTGAGAGAGCAGCCAGTTCGTATATACTTTGGTCGCGTTGGGATGAGGAGAGTTTTTCATGATTTGTATCCCTCCAAGCCCCATTCCTTGCGGTGGTACATCATCTGGTAAAGCTACAACCTGTTTGCCAAGTCCCTGATCTAAAAAAGGCAGCAATTCAGTAACATTAAACCCGATCGTTATAGGGTATTTTCCTCGGACTAACCATTCGGCTTGTTGACGTTTATCCGCGGTTACGCCTATGTCCATATTTTTGAAAAGATTGGTAATATAATCTTCTCCATACATCTCCATGAGCGCTGCCGCCGAGCTTTGGCCCGCTCCGCCTCGTGGGTCCTGTATCGCTATTTTCCCTTTGAATTTGGGATCCGTTAACTGTTTCGTTGAAGATAACTCGGCCTCTGAGATCAATTCCCGGTTTACGAATGTAGTCGGCTCTTCAAAGGCTAAGAAGCTAAACATATATTTGCTTTCTTTATCAATAAATGCCCCATCAAACCCGCCAAACCAAATGCTGTCATCGGTATGTTCCGGATTAATAAATGGTTGAATGGGATCAAATAAACCTTGATTTTTGGCGCTGTAAACATCTCCGCTAGCTCCCCCCACACGAAGATCCCACAAATATTGCCCCATTTCCTGTTCTTTTCGAACCCGGGCCCAAAAGTCTCTGGAATTGTCTCTGGAATATTCAACTTTGATCCCCGGATACTCCGCTTCAAAGGCATCCGCCAATGATTTCTTCCAAAGATCGCTCGGCGAGCCGGATATAATCACTTTTCCTTCTTTCTTCGCCTCGTTCACAATGTTCTCCCACTCTGGATTCACATTGGCAGAACCTGATGGTGTAGTGTTAGCAGGAGCAGCCTGCTTTTGATTGCCGTCTGATTGGGGACTGGCATTTTGTCCGCTGCAAGCGGCAGATGCCAACACTATACAACCTAATACTGCAGCAATCCATAACGGAGTTCTTTTCCCTCTAACGTTCCCTAACATGTTTATTCCCCTCACATTCTTTTACCAAAGGTTCAAAGGAACAAATGCATTCTGGGCTATTTTTTCAGCAATTGGTCTGCCATTTTGAGGATATAAAGGTGAATTTCAGCGGTATGTTCTACATAGGTAGGTAAATATTCATCCTTCTGCTGCGGATCTACCTTCGTCGCTTCATTCCCAGGCTTGACATCCACCCGGCGGCTGTTCATTTGAACGTTATCCACCAGCTGCTGCTGTGCTTTTTGAGAGAGAAGCCAGTTCACATATACTTTGGTCGCGTTGGGATGAGGGGCATTCTTCAAAACCTGAATTCCGCCAAGTCCCATTCCTTGAGGGGCTCTTTCATCTTTTAAAGGCACAACGTTTTTTCCCAGTCCTTGATCCATAAATGGAACCAATTCCGTGGCGCTGATCCCTATCGTAATAGGATATCTGCCCCTAACCAACCATTCAGCTTGTTGACGTTTATCCGCGGTGAAGGCCAGTTCCTGATTTTTCAAAAGATCCTCAACAAAACTTTCTCCATACATCTCAAAAAGAGCTCCCATGGAGGCTTGGCTCGCACCCCCACGCAAATCCTGTATCGATATTTTCCCTTTGTATTTTGGATCTAATAACTGCTTTGTCGAAGATAGTTCAGATTCTGGAATAATATCGCGATTTATGAAGGTGGTCGGTTCTTCGAAAGCAAAATAACTGAACATAAATTGCTTTTCTTTATCAATAAAGGCGTTATCATAGCCTCCAAACCAAATATCATCTTTGGTAAGTTCCGCATTAATGATCGGTTTAATGGGATCAAATAACCCCGAATTTTTGGCGTTGAAGGTATCCCCGCTAGCTCCACCTGCTCGAAGATCCCACAAATATTGCCCGAGCTCCTGTTCCTTTTTGACGCGGGGCCAGAAGTCCCTTCCATTGGCGCCTGTATATTCAACCTTGATTCCCGGATACTCCGCTTCAAAAGCATCCACCAACGATTTTTTCCAAAGCTGGCTCGGCGAACCGGATATAACCACTTTTCCTTCTTTCTTCGCCTCATTCACAATGTTTTCCCATTCTGAATTCACATTTGCTGTTCCGGATTGTGAAGTGTTCGGTGTCGGCGGTTGATTATTGTCTGCGCTGGGACTGGAGGACTGACCGCTGCTGCAAGCGGTAGCAGCTAAAACCACACAGCCTAATACGGCGATAAAAAAATTAACTTTTGTTCTCCTGATTTTCCTTAACATGCATTTCCCTCCCTCATTTGGTCCAGTTGACCTTCACACAAGGAACATCTGGTATGGTTCAACCCCCAATATGAGGTTCACTGTACATTGGAGGTTGAATTTTGGGGCTGCTTCCCCCGTTCAGTTATTTCTTCCTGATGCTCTCATATACAGAATATTCCTTCTGCCACTTACCGCGAATTTCTGCGAGTATCGTTCCTGGCTCTACTGCAACTTGTTGTTGGGATAATTTTTCCCCTGTTTCAAAATATTTGCCCTGCGTCGCCAATTCAGCCTCTCGCTGGCTCTCTTCCGGCCAGAATCCTAAAGAGTATCCATACCAAGGAGCGCGTGGCTGCAATGAAGGCATCTCCAGCTCTTCCCATATTTTTCGGGCATTCTCCATATATTCTTTAGCGGGCAGCCCTACCGGAGGCAGATCTCTTTTCTTCGTAGCATCAATCAAGATACTTGAATCATATCGATCATAATTAATATCGTCCGCCACCAATCTTAAGGGTCCGAACGGATGTGGACGTGGGCGTACAATTTCTACATCCCTATGGGGCTGACAGCGATTAATAATAGCCCAATTGACGGCCACCGCATCACGGGGATCAATATCTTCGTCAACAGCTACCGCAAATTTAGGCGGTTGTCTTCGGCCTAGAAGAGCATGCAAGGCGCTGTTCGGTTCGTATGGACTTGTTTTTTTCATTCGGATAACCGCCATTTGCCGGTTCATGAGCTCTTCCACCAAAACGACTTCAAGCACACCCTTTAAGCCGCATTCCTTTTGCAAAAAACGAAGAGCATCCGCTTCATATCCGCTTTGTTTGGATTTGCTGCTCTCGCTTGGCGTAACTTGACTGAGTATGGATAAATAAATGGGATTTTTGCGGTGTGTAAAGCAGGATGCCTCAAAAACAAATCCTAATGCTCTTGGGTCCGAGTAGCCGTGCGCTTCTCCAAAAGAACCCTCCGGTTCCAATACATCGGTCCTTATCGTGCCTTCAATCACGATTTCCGCATGAGCGGGAACCTCCAAATCGATTGTTTTGCAGCGAACCATCTCTATAGCCGAACCGTTAAGAGCACCGGCAAGCCCCATTTCATCTACGCCCATAGCAGCCAATTGAATCGCCGAAAAATAAATTTTAGGATCGGCTCCAATGACCGCCGCCGCTTGTAAAGGAACCCCCATCGCATTGCACTTTTCCCATATCCGGGCTAAATTGTTATTGCCAAAGGCATAGATCCCGGTTCTTAATTGATCTTTGATTTGCGAGCGATATACGCCTGCATTCATAATACCTGTTTCCGGGTCGCGAACGATCCAAATCGCGGAATTAAAATAAGGAGCGTTGTCAAAGCCTGGGGTAGAAATCGGAACGGGCAATTCATCCAGGCCGCCATCTTCAAGTAAAGATTCACCCATATGTACAACCTCTTGTACGGGGCCGGATTCTACAATACGAGGAGGAATCGGATGATCGAAAGCATGTTTCCACCGCTCCCCTGAATCCTCTCCACCCAAGCTGGTGTTATAAATTCGCTCCGACGCCGAAAGGGCGCCGACAACTACCGGAAAGTTATATTTCCGGCCTCGGCTGTCAACCACATTTTCAAATAGGAACGCTTTTCTTTCCGATTCGGGCAATCCTCGAAATTGCCAACGAACCAAAGGATGAATTTCTGTATCTTTATTCATTTCCCTTGAAATTTTGACCAGATCTCCTTGCTCCTCCAGCCTTTTCAAATGCGCCCGTAAATCCGTCATTTGCTTTGCCTCCCATTGGTTTTCGGTTTACTTCCCTTATTGTTTAAGACGAGCTTCGCTTAACTTCATTTCATGGCGGCAAAATGGGCACATGACATCGGATTCGGGATCGTCGCCAAACTCTCCGCCACAATACGACTCTTTTTCGCACTCCGTGCATTTAAACCATATCTCTCTTAATTTCTCAGCCATGGATATTAGCCCTCCTGTAATTTCATTCAAAATCATTGGACCCAAGCAAATGCGCGGGTTGATTAATGTTTATTGATCGTTGGAACCTTTGCCAGTTTTTCTTCATCAATAAAATCCTTCAGCTGTATCCGACTTTTGACTTCCGTAGGCACATCCAAGCGAAGCGGATATCTTTCCGGCGGTGCTGGTCTGGTAGCGTCAATTCCTCCTCTGGCACTCATGGCATTCCGTCCGGCAGACGGATCCAGATGAGCTCCAAAGCTGTCCGGAACGACGAATATATCTTTATCCCATTGACTTCGGGTCGCTACGGCCCAAAGCACCCAGCGATCATCATAAATATCGATATCCTCGTCTACGACAATCACGTGTTTGACCCATTCGGATGCGACCAGGGCCGCCATAATCGCTTGCTTCGGTTGGCCGTCATGCGTTTTCTTCAGCTGGACGTAGCAGTGGAACATCCCGCAGCCTGACACCGGCATAGCCACCCGTTCCACCTGTGGAACCGCTTTCTTTATAGCCGCATACATGTCCCGCTCCACGCGTACCGACGAATAGTTATTGTTGATTCCAACCATAAACGAATACCACATCGCGTTTTTACGGTGGGTTACAGCCGTCACTTCCATCACCGGGCTCTTTTGCTGAGGACCGTAATAACGAGGGTATTCGCCAAACGGCCCCTCCAAAGCTCGATCCCCCGGTCTCATAATGCCTTCAATGACAAACTCCGCGTCCGCAGGAACCAAAAAGTCGTCTCCAAGCGTCTGGGAAGGAACCAGCCTGAGCGGTTGTCCGGCTAAGGTGCCCGACGGAGTATAATGATCCTTAGGATAGCTCATATGACAATGCGCCCCCATAATGTGTGCGGGGTGATGCCCTATCCAGAAAGCTACTTTCATTTCTTTATCTAAGTTTTCATGGGTCTTGAGATTCCAAAAATTGTGGCTTCCGGGACTGAGGTAGGCGCGAATTTCCCGAGGGCCGGAAATAAAGCCTCTATGAAACGCCATGTTCGCACTCCAGGTTTCGGGATCGTGGCAGGTAAACATGCCTGCGGTGATGTAGGGTCCAGGGTCCATCTCGTGATGATGTACGATAGGTAAAGACAGCAAATCAATATCGTTGCCTTTAAGCACAACCTCTTGAGAAGCAGCCTCTCCATGCTGGACTACAACCGGCTTTTGCGGTTCGGATTGCTCGACTTTTCTGGACCAATCGAGCGCGACTTCTGAATAATTAGAGCCTATGGCATAGGCTAATTTATGCCTGTCACCGAGCATATTAATGACAACGGGATGCGGAGAAATCTCGCCCTTGGCATTAAGCACTTGTTCAAAAACGATGAGCGGAAATTTGTTCTGCTCCTCGAAGTGCTTGGCAATGGCGGTAATTTCAAACTTGGCATCGACCGGCTTCGTAATTCGAATTACATCTTCAGGCCGCACCTTTTCATATTCATTGATAAATTGTTCCATATTTTTGGGATGGCTCATTTTCGTTATACCTCCAAAGTTATATTCTAGTATTTTTATATAGAAGATTATGCTGCCGTTAAGTTAAACATTCTGTGTCATCCATCGTTTCGTTAATGAATTATCAATATCAAACTGATCTAACGTACGGGCAACAATATGATTAATCATATCATCTAGCGTTTCCGGATTATTATAAAATGCAGGCATAGGAGGTAAAATCAACGCTCCGGCTCTAGATAAATTCAGCATGTTTTGTAAATGAATATCATTGAGCGGAGTTTCTCTGGCCATGATGACTAGTTTTCTCCGTTCTTTCAATATCACATCAGCAGCTCTCGCAATTAAGGAATCGGCATATCCCGCACTGATCGCGGCCAAGGTCTTCATGCTGCAAGGAGCTATAATCATACCATCCGTACGAAACGAACCGCTCGAAATGGAAGCCGCCTGATTCGACGGCCCATGAACAACGGAAGCCAATTTAAGAACCTCGTCAACGGAATACTTCGTTTCTAAACGAATTGTCGTCTCTGCCCACTTGGACATGACTAGATGGGATTCTATGTTCAGTTCTTTTAGAACCTCCAAAATTCGGATTCCAAAAATGGCTCCGGTTGCTCCCGACATACCCACAATAATTTTTTTCATCTAGTTCACCTCTCCTGATGCCTATGTTTAGTCTTTACATTTGCGCAAAGGCCCATATATGCATTTTTTTGGCTCCACCCTCAATGCAGTCGGCTAAATCAATCCATATAGGGTCTGATCCGGTAAGACGATTGTTTTTGGTTTCGGAATACTCTTCCATATTGGAAACAAAGAATTCTTCCACAATCAAGCCAGGCTGATCCACGCCTTCATAAGCAGAATACTGCTTCTCAGAATAGATCTCTTGTATTTTGGGGATCATCTTTTTATAATCTGTCATTTTTTCATTTCTGATTTTATATTCAATAAACACTTTTATTCTTTGATCCATAGCATCCTCCATCAGATATATTTCAGACCGATTTCATACCTTGCCAATTGTATGCGGTTACAATTTGCCGTAAAAAAGAACGATTCTGTGCCTTTGTCGAGGATCAAGGTTTCCAAATGAAATTTTACTGTGTGCCCATTGAACGATAGGATTGAATAATATGAATCCCCCTTTTTAGAATCACTTTACTAAAATAAAAATAGGTTAATGACGCTAAATACCGGCATACTAGTATCTTAGTTGTTGTTTTTAAATATAACTTTCTTGCTCTGCCTTGTCAACATGAATATTACGAAATAAAAAAAGTTGGCTTCGTAGGAACATCCGTATGTGATTACAATTGGGAATGAAATGTGAAAAGGATCTGCACGCGGCGGATCCCTTAGTTTAATCTTATCAACCTTTGATTTGGTCAGACCGGTACAGCCGTACACCTGCATCTCCGTTCTTAGCAGCACGAATCATTCCTTGAGCCACGGCTGTACCGGTTATGGGTTTATATTGACTCAAGCCCCCGATCATAAGGGATGAAAAAAAACCGCCAAGGATCTCTGCCATTTTCTCTCCGAACCGGAATTCATCACGTTGACCTAATAAAAGCGAGGGTCTGAAGATATGTAATGCCTGCAAATTCAAGCCCTTGAGGCCTTCCTCCACTTCTCCCTTAACTTTACTGTAGAAGAACATAGAGTCTTTAGAAGCCCCTATGGCAGAAACAATCAAATATGAAGCTGCCCTGTATTTCTTGGATAGCACTCCAAGCAGCATAGGATAATCGAAATCTACTTTGCGGAATTGTTCCTTGGTTTTGGCCTTCCGTATCGTCGTTCCTAGAGCACAAAATACATGGGAATCTCTCAGATCATCCTTCAAAGCTTGTTCAAGCGTCTCCTCTTCCCAATCAGTAAGCACCTGAGTTAGCTTTTCATTATCCAAGTTTACCCGGCGCCTGACTAAAGCGATGACCTTGCCATACTCAGGATCCGACAGAAGAAGCTTCACCAAATCGCGGCCAACCAGCCCCGTCGCCCCGGCTACAATCGCTGTTTTGTTCATCCTATCCCCCATGATAACATCCTTCGTGAAGTGACATTCCCTACCCTGATATCATTAATAGTAATAGAATCGCTTCATAAACTCAACCTACAGCAACCAAACAAGTATACCAAAAAGCCCTATGCGGTTTATCATTTAGGGCCTTCACGTATGACGAAACCATTTTCTTGATTGGGTTAAGCCGCTTCAGGTTAAAATTTGCATGCTCTCAATATGCTTTTTGGTTTCTGCTGTACCCAAATCATAGACCAATGAATAAATGTCGTGTAAGCTAAGCTCATATTGATCATTCGGCGCATCATGATGATAGGGAACCCCCGGGATGTGAGCTCTAATATAATTATCATCCTCAATGTCCAGCCGTTCCTCAAACAGTTCTTCAAGTTTTAAAATTTCCTCAGGTGTAGCCTCTATCTCAAATTCGTATGCCGCATCACCTTGGTTTTCTAATATGGTAGCCGCCTGTACCGAAACATAATATTTGGATTTGTTCATAGTATCCTCCACTTAACGATTTAAATACATGACTAGAACTGCCCCTAACGCAACGACTATTGGAAACAATACATACGCTATGAGTATAGGGTTTGCCAAAATTTGATGCTTAACCGTTGTTGGATTCAAGCCTTTATCTAATTCCTTATTTCGTTGTTTGCGTATTGTGGCCAATGACCAAATCAGGGACACGATGCAAACGATGAAAGCCAATGAAAGTAAATAAGTAAGCACTTCATATCTCCTTCTTGTGACTAAATTTGATTTGTATGTTTACTTTTCCACAAGCCGTAATTAGTTATTCAATAGACCTTAGAAAAGACCATAGGACCTCATTAAAGTGCACCCCTTAGAATAGACATTGGAAAACCCCTAGGTTAATCCGATGAAAATCTAAGGGGTGCATTTTTTATGCCAGTAAAAAAAGGTCAGAAGTTGAAGCAGTATAGTGAAGAGTTGAAGATGAAAGCCATTCAGATGAAATTAGATGGAATGACTCATCGAGAAATTATGAAGCAGTTAGATATTCATGACGAAGGACGACTTAAGATTTGGAGCGAAAGTACAAGAAGCTTGGGGCATATGGCCTAGGGGTCTGGATCAACCACAAGAAGGTGTTGCGTCTCATGCAGGAAATGGGACTACGTTCTCGAATTCGTCGCAAGCATCGTTGTCACTACGCTTCATCCGTAGGAGACCGAGTTGCGGAGAATGTACTTCAGCATAATTTTGAAGCAGATGCCCCCAATCAAAAATGGGTTACCGATGTCACCCAGTACCGTGTAGCAGACACCTGGCTGTATCTCTCCGCGATTAAAGATTTGTTCAATAACGAGATCGTGGCTTACCAGATGAGCTTACGCAACGATAACCAGCTCGTCCTAGAGACGTTTGCGAAAGCCTTTGAAAAGACGAAAGACGTGACTGGATTGATCGTTCACAGCGACCAAGGGTTCCAGTACACGTCCTACGCTTACCACGACATGCTGCCACAGGTTGGCGTCCAAATCAGCATGTCTCGGAGGGGCAATTGTTATGACAATGCCTTGATGGAGAGCTTCTTCTCGCATCTCAAAACGGAAAGGCTCTATCCTTATGATATACGAAGTTTGGACGAGGCACAAAGGCGAATTGAGGAATATATTCATTTTTATAACCAAAAGCGACCACAAAGAAAATTAAAAAAACTGACGCCGGTAGAGTACCGACGCCAGCTTGCAGCCTAGAGGCTTTTTTAATGTCTACTAAATGGGGTCTTGACCAATTCTGGGGTCCGGTTTCTTTATTTATTTACAACAGCTTGCCTATCGGTCCGTTCGGTTCTATGATGTCCATCACTTCCCGAAAAGGGATCTCAAACGTAGGAAAACCATACACGTAAGGGGTATATTCATACAGCTGAAAGTAGATTACAACCGCTTGCTCGGTCAAATAGAATGGTTGGTTCTCACCGATAGATTGAAACTCCGCAATCATGGGGATGTCCCGTGCCTTGAACTCTCGTTTGATGATATCTGACAAACGGTCAATATAATCGCTTCCAGGCTTGAACAGGTCTCCCAACTTGTATTCGGTACCGTCCTCCGTACTAAACGTCTGCGAGCTTTGATACGTAATACCATGAGCTGCTCCTTTAGCATAGCCGTAATTATCGTACAGCAGGCTGAGCAGCCCGTTTTGGTGCAATTTGATATGGTAGCCGCCTGTTAAAGATTTGGTCGGGTCCTGCACGTAGCCCTGCATTCGGATTAAATCGTATACCGTATCCAATATCGAGTTGTTTATCATTCGGCGAACAAAACCGTTCCGAAGACCCACCACCTGAGGATATTTGATATCCAACCGCGGCTTCACCAGCCTTCGCGTGATAATCCTTTCCTTTCTTGCATGTTCCTCTATATATGCTTGTTCCATTGTCTCACACTCCCAACTGCATCCGTATGGTTACGCCCAGTATATGCGTGCGGATACTCTATGGTGTGAAAGACACGGAATATATAAACCAAGCCGCCCTCTAACTTCCTGCAGGCTGGAACAAAACATACCTCTCACCTGATTATGTAATTAATGATGTATAAATAAATACTTGAGACGAAGATATGACGGATACGACATATGCGCAATGAGACAAATAGAATAGGATTAGCTGTTGTCGGAATGATGGAATTCAGATATACTCTATCTGTTGTCTGGAAGATAGTCTTCCAAAGCTAATGGATTGAAGGAGAATGAGTTTCGTGGAACTGCCATCTTTAGATATGCTCGTTTTCCTCGTCGTTGCCGGCTTTATCGCGGCTTTCATCGACTCCGTGGTAGGCGGGGGCGGCCTTATCTCGGTACCTGCGCTGCTGATGACTGGATTGTCTCCCAGCATGGTGCTCGGCACGAACAAATTAGGAGGAACGCTGTCGTCCTTTACCAGTACGGCTTCTTTTTTATTTTCCGGCAAAATCAGCATCCGCATAGTACTCGCGCTGTTTCCGTTATCCTTCATAGGATCGACGTTAGGCACGTATACGGTTCACTTGCTTCCATCCACTTTCTTGCGGCCGCTCGTGGTCGTTTTGCTGATTGTCGTGCTGATCTATACCTTGTTCAAAAAGAACTGGAACGGAACAGGCCACCCCGTCAGGTTGACGTTCATCCACAAGTTGGCTGCGGCCGTTTGTGCTTTGGTAATCGGTTTTTACGACGGCTTTTTCGGTCCTGGTACCGGATCGTTCCTGCTGTTTGTGTTTCTGCTGCTTGGCTATGATTTCGTAGGCGCATCGGCGAATGCAAGGGTGCTAAATTTTGCAAGCAACATCGCCAGTTTGGCTTCGTTCTTTGTCTTTGGATCCGTGCACCTGGGTTACGGCCTCCCGATGGGCCTGGCCATGATCGCAGGAGCGCTTGTCGGTACGCAGTTCGCGATCCGTAAAGGCTCCCAATATGTTAAGCCGTTGTTTATTCTCGTTACTACTCTTCTGATAGGAAAACAGCTTTGGGATTTATTCCTATCCTAGCAGAGAGGTCTTCGGACCTCTTTTTTATCCGGCAACAACAATACATGTAGCCAGATGATCATGATTCGCTACGGGCTTGATTTGGTTGCTATGCAGCTCTGCTGCCGGATTCCGCACCAAGTGAGGATTGCCTACAGGGCGCATATCCTCCCAGACACATTCTACGCCTTGACCTCCGGCATCCCCCGCATACATACGGCATTTTCCGCAAAAATCTTTCTTTTGTTCCTCATCGAGCTTGACTACTTTATTTCGTAAGCAGCAATACACACGGCTGCTCTCATCGGCAATATTAACATGTCTGATTTGACGCATAGACATAGCTCCTTTCATGGCTGTACTCGATGTCGCTTAATTTACTTATTAAAAGAGTAATACCCATTATATATGCGGACGAACCCGTTTATGTGAACTATTTACAGGAATGGCTTGCTTTTCAGCTTTTTTATGCAGAAAACTCTTCACCTCATTTTTTATGGGAAAAAATGTAACGTGCCTCCACTTATTTTGGAGGGATTCTAGCTGATTCTCAAGATACCAGCTTCAGCCCTACCGCGGCTCCAAGAACCACCACAATACAAAGGATCCGCATAATATTCTTAGATTCACCATAGAAAATCATTCCCAAGATCGCCCCGCCTGAAGCGCCTATTCCAGTCCAAACTGCATATGCTGTGCTCATTTGTAAGCCCTTCATAGCTAAGGAGAGAAATAAAAAGCTTGCACCGAACCCGGCAACGAGCAAAAGCATGGATTGCCAATTACGATCTCTGTTTACTTTATTTATCATCGCCACAGCGAACATTTCAAATCCACCAGCTAGCATAAGGAAAACCCAGTTCATTCCGCTTCAGCTCCTTTTACTCTGTGCTTATCCGGGGTGACAAGCTTTAGGCCGACTACACCTGCCAATAGAACCGCAATAAGAATAAGCTTCGCTATCTTTAGCGGCTCACCGAAAAACAACACTTCGGAGAGAACGGTTCCGGCAGTCCCAAGTCCCGCAAATACAGCGTAAACCGTTCCGACAGGAAGTTCTCTTCCTGCTCTTATCAACAAGTAAAAGCTAATCCAGATAGCAATAGCTGTGCCAGACCAGCTCCAAAAATCATCAGAATGCTTCAGGCCAATAACCCATATCACTTCAAATAACGCGGCTATACATACTTGTATCCATTGTTTACCCATAGAAACATACTTCCCCCTTACCAAAGATGCGATATTCTCATATGAAAAAATAAAAACCTCGGAGTTAACTGCCATTTGCGGCCGTTATCCTCCCAGGTTTTTATCCTTCCGTGGCACAGCGATTAGCTGTGAGTTTCCTCTCGGACCAGTCCAACTAACGTTGCGGAACCCTAGAAAACCTTTTATACAATTGATGCTTATTATACACTCCTGGTCGAAAACTTCAAGCCTGTATCACCGGCATAAAGTGAATGAGTGCTTCATCATTGTAACTCATGCTTCACGGAGGAAGCTTTGTTAAATTGCGTTCGGTAAAGCTTAGCATATAATCCACCTCGCTCGAGCAGGTCCCCGTGGCGTCCGGTTTCGGCGACTCTCCCATCCTCCAGCACAACGATACGGTCCGCAGATAATATCGTTGAAAGCCGGTGGGCAATGACGAGCGTAGTGCGGCCGCGCATCAGCTCATCCAACGCGGCTTGGACGTAAGCCTCCGATGCGGAATCGAGATGAGACGTCGCCTCATCGAGAATCAGAATACGCGGGTTCTTCAGGATGGCCCGCGCAATCGCAAGCCGCTGCCGCTCCCCGCCGGACAAGCGGTGACCTCGCTCACCGACCGTTGTATCGTAGCCTTGAGGCAGGGCTGCGATCATTTCATGAATGTAAGCCTTACGGCATGCTTCCTCCACTTCTTCAGGCGATGCCTCTTGGCGGGCAAAGAGTAAATTCTCCCCCACGGTGGCGTGAAACAGGAACGATTCCTGGGTGACGAACGCGACCTGCTTCCTCAGGCTGTCCAGCGACACCTCCCGGATATCGTAACCGTCCACTGTAATGGCTCCATCCGTCGGATCATACAACCGGGCAAGCATCCCGATCAGTGTTGATTTGCCCGCTCCGCTTGGTCCGACGATCGCGACCACTTCTCCGGGACGGGCCTCGAAGGACACGTTCTGCAGCGCATATCGCTCTGGCTGATAAGCGTACGAAACATTGCGGAATTCGACATCCCCCCGGACCGGCGGAAGCGGACGAGCCTGCTCCGAGTCCTTTACCTCGGGCTCTAAGTCTTCGTATTCAAACAGCCGTTGAAACACGCCAAGTGCAGTTCCGACCTCTACCCGCAGATTGAGCAGCGTTCCCACCGGGCCGTACAAGCGTCCGAGATAAGCGGCAAAGGCAATGATACTGCCGATCGTCATCGTCCCTTCAATGACTTTCCAACCGCCGTACAAATAGATTAAAGCCGTTCCAATCGGTCCCAGCACTCCGATGACCATACCGTACCAGCGGCCGACCAGATTGAGCCTCAGCTCCAGGTTCATCACCTTCTCATTAAGAAGGGTGAACTGTTTCTGCTGGCTCGGCTCCTGCTGGAAAATGCGGGTGAGCAGCGCTCCGGACACGCCAAAAATCTCGCCCAGCCTTGCGGACATATCTCCGCGAACCTTCTGGGTTTCGCCGCGCAGCCGTTTGCGCACTTCAGATACCTTGCGAACAGGCAGAATAAATAATGGCAGAATAACGGTGGAAAGTATGGCCAATCGCCAGTCGAGCACGAACAAGATGATGATCGATGTAACCACGATTACAGACTGAGTAACCGCAGAGACGATCAGCGTCGTCACCACATTCTGAACGGCCTGAACGTCACCGGTTAACCGCTGGATGATTTCACCGGATTTGGCATCCGTGAAAAAGCTCATGGACTGCCTCTGCAGATTGGCGAACAGCGATTGCCTCATGTCCCGCATCACACCCTGTCCGACCTTCGTATTCTCGTGGTTCTGCCAAACGCCTAGAAGACCGCTCACCAGCGGAAGCAGCCCCATGAGAGCGACCAGATAAAGCAGCTGCCGTCGGTCTCCCTCAGGCAGCGCCGTGTCAATGATTTCCCGCATAATCAGCGGTGGAACGAGCCCGATGGCTCCTCCGACAAGAGCGAGAACGAGAATGGCCGAAAGCTGCAAGCGGTATCCCTTGAACAATTGGTAAATCCGCGCAACAGACACATCCTTTAGACTCGCTTTCCCTCTGTTCTGAAACCCATTTGGGTGTTGTCCCCCTCCAAAACGTATGCCTCCGTCCCTCATGCTCCGCCTTCTTTCTCCCGATCCGATCCGGCTTTCAGCGGAAATACGGTGAATATAGCCTTCGCGATTTCCCTCGCCATGGTCATGATCCTATATAATGAAGTACTCTGTAAAATTGCATATTTTTGCCCCTGATCCACATTAACGATGGCCGCGATCGAATAATCGCCGACAAGCGGCAGCTGCTTGCCCACGGATTTACCCGGCTCAATCGGACGATTGGATACTTGATACCACCCTAACGACACCGCCTGACCCAGACAGGCGTCAATAGCGACGATTTTCAGTCCTGGGGGTATTTCTTGCAGCCGTTCCCGCATGTTGCTCGCATCGAACGGAAACTCCAGCGATCCGACGACATGCGGATAGCCCGCTTCCTGCAGCATGGTCCCGACAAGCGGACCGAGCGCATCGCCGGTAGAGCGATCCGTACCGATGCACAAGAACAACAGATTTTGCGCCCCAATACCTTGGCTTCGGATCATCTCCAAAAAATCGGGAAGCTCGCCTGCTTTCAGCTTCTTGCGGTAGAGCGGCTGGACCTGCTCACTAGTCATTCCTTTTCCCCTTCCATCTGCGTCATCATTGTCAATGACCGCCCTGCTGCTGATGATGATGATGTACACTTGTAGCATACCGCATGGCTATCGTTGGTTCAAGATTTGTTGTGCGTCTTCTGAGCGTGATATAATTCAACTAAACTATCGTTTATTTCATCCAGGATCGGCGGAAAGCGAAGGTGTAGATCGATGCGGATTATAGAAGTCTGGGCGCTAGCTGCGCTGGGTTATTGGCTGTTCATGCTGTGGGATACGATTCGGGCCCGTAAATGGATGTCTACCCTTCCCCGTTCAGCGGGGAACCATGGATTTAATATAGAGAAATCGAGCGGACGCGGGAATCGAGGGAACCCAACTGAACATACGGCCTCCGCATTCAAGGGCGCCGTCTCTGCTTCTCCGGATACGCCGCTGGTATCCGTCATCATCGCTGCCAAAGAGGAGGAATCCTCTATCGCAGATACGGTGAAGCATCTGCTCAACCAAACGTATCCGAAGCTCGAAATTATCGCAGTGAACGACCGTTCGCAGGATGCGACCGGCCACCGCTTGGACGAGCTTCGCCGCTGGTCGGAAAGCCGGGATGGCATCACCGTCCCGCTGCGGGTCATTCATATTACGTCGCTGCCTCCAGGCTGGCTTGGCAAAAATCATGCCTTATATCAAGGCTATCTGCAGGCTCGCGGCAAGTATCTGCTCTTTACCGATGCAGATGTGCAGTTCGACCCGAATACAGTCGCAGATGCGGTACGGTATCTGCAGGAGCAGCATGCAGATCACTTGACGCTGGCGCCCCGGATTATCGCACGAGGGTTTTGGCTGAAAGCGTTCGTGCAGTATTTCTTTTTTACTTTATGTTTGTTTATTCGTCCTTGGCGGGTGAATGATGATTTACAACACCGGCACGGTATGGGAGTCGGAGCCTTCAACTTGTTGACGAGGCGGGCCTATGAAAGAATCGGCACGCACAAGGCCATCGCGATGCGTCCGGACGACGACCTCCAGCTTGGGAAGCAGGTGAAGCGAGCACGCCTGCGCCAAAGACTTGCCTCCGGCGCGCATCATATCTCGGTCGAATGGTATCGTAGTTTAAGGGATGCCGTTCAAGGGCTGGAGAAAAATATATTTTCCGGCTTCAGCTACCGGATTAGCATCGCTGTGCTCGGCGTAATCGGACAGTTGGCGCTGTTTTTGTTCCCATTTGCAGGCGTCGTATTGGCTTCCGGCTGGGCGGCTGCAGGATTCGGCGCATCCCTCCTTCTGATGCTTACCGTGTACTTCCTGCTGATCCGCTCCATCGTTGGTAAAGGCGGGACTGAGGTGCTTGCGCTTCCAGTGAGCATCGCTTTACTTTGTTACATCGTGGTCCGTTCGGTATGGCTGACGATTCGACAGGGTGGAATTTATTGGAGGGGTACCTTTTATTCGCTCAAGGAGCTTCGGCGGATGCAAGATCCGAATTTGTAATCAGAGAGGAAGAAGCATAGCATGAACTATTCGTTGAAGCAATGGAAGTATGCTCTGGTCAGCGTACTGCTCACGTTCGTTCTCATTTTGGCATATCAGCATGTATAGCCATTTTGACAATGTCAAACGATAGACTACGAAATCACGGACACGGCGGCGTGTCCGCTTATCGGCCGCTACATCCCCCAAAGCTTTCCGAGCCACGCCAATACTACCGGAGTTACAGCAATGCAGCCAGCCCCCTCGATAAATACAAACATCCCGTTCCAAGTCGCGGAACGGGATGGAGTTAGTAAAGCAATCTTTCCTTACAAGTTACCTATTTTCGCACAAGCATCTCCTGATTTTGCCCTCAGGGATATCTCATTCTTTTTTCGATAGACAGCCGATTCAGCGCACCTGTCTCGGCTGCTCCGTATTCGAAGCGACCACATCCATGCTTTGCAGCGCCTGATTCAACTGGTGCTGCACTTGAGCAAGCTCTTGATGATGGTGCTCATGGTCCTGCGCTTCCATTTGGCTTTGCGCTTTCTCCAATGCGCGTTGAGCCCCTTCCATCTCCG
Source organism: Paenibacillus sp. PvR098 (assembly GCF_017833255.1). Classification (NCBI taxonomy): domain Bacteria; kingdom Bacillati; phylum Bacillota; class Bacilli; order Caryophanales; family Paenibacillaceae; genus Paenibacillus; species Paenibacillus sp. PvR098. Next base: position 3,995,654 of record NZ_JAFIBU010000001.1, on the reverse strand, counting down.
CAATTGCTGCGGATAGCTTATGCGGGTCGGATTGAAGCTGGGCGTGACGCACGGCCATCTCAGCGTCCTTGGCGATCTGCATCGCTTTCTCCGCGTTGTCGATGACGTGCCGGATCGGCATCTGATGTTGATTGACCTGTGTCATGTTCGGCATCTTCCTCTCGGGTTAACTGGATGTGCACACGGTTCAACCCTAAGATGCGCATAAACGGCCCGCTTCATTCCTTTTCATGCTATACTCCCGAATCGGCTTGCTTGCTCACTCGTTCATAGATCACGAATTCGAAATCGTACGGATTTTTGTCATCCCGTATCCCTCTCTCTCGTGACACGACCCTCCATTGTTCTTGGTCAACGTCAGGGAAGAAAGCGTCCGCTTCAAAGCGATGGGCGATTTCGGTAATATACATTCGATCCGCATACGGCAGCATCAGACCGTACACCTCCGCGCCTCCGATCACAAAGAGCTCTTCTGTCTCTTTGCTCCCCCCGCGCCCATACGCTGCGGCTGCCTCCTCTACGGAATGCAAGACCTCGGAGCCTTCAGCCTTGAACGAAGCATCCCTTGTCAAAATCACGTTATGACGCCCCGGTAAAGGCCTGCCGATCGATTCATAGGTTTTGCGTCCCATCAGAATGGTGTGCCCCAAGGTCGTCTTCTTAAAAAAAGCCAAATCCGCCGGCAGCCGCCATGGCAGTTTATTATTTCTTCCGATCCCGCGCGCTTCATCCATCGCCAAGATTAACGATATCGTCACTCGAATCTTCCCCTCTATCCTTCCTCATAAGGTCTTTATGATTCGTCTTTTCATTATAAAGATTAAATGGCTATCGGTGCCTTAATTCCAGGATGAGACTGATATCCCACGAAATCAAAATCCTCGAATTGATAATCGAAAATGGAATCCGGCTTTCGTTTGATGACAAGCTTCGGCAATGGGTAGGGCTCTCTAGTCAGCTGCAGCTTAACCTGCTCAATATGATTGGAGTAGATATGAACGTCGCCGCCAGTCCAAATTAATTCTCCAACTTCGAGATCACATTGCTCGGCCACCATATGAGTCAACAATGCATAAGATGCCAGGTTAAATGGAAGCCCTAAAAACGTATCGATCGACCGCATCTGAAACATGCAGGATAGCCGGCCGTTCGCCACATAGAATTGAAACGCGTAATGACAAGGAGGCAGCGCCATGCTATCCACTTCAGCAGGATTCCAAGCGCTGACCAAGTGCCTCCGGGAATCCGGATTGTTCTGAATCTGCTTAATGACATTTGCAATTTGATCGATGGTTTGTCCATTTGGCGCATGCCAGGTTCTCCATTGAGCCCCGTACACTCTTCCCAGGTTCCCCTCTTCGTCGGCCCACTCATCCCATATGGTTACACCATTATCACGCAAATATTTTACGTTCGTACTCCCGCTTAAAAACCACAAAAGTTCATGAACAATCGATTTAATATGGAGCTTCTTTGTTGTCAATAAAGGGAAGCCTTCTGATAAATCCACTCGCATCTGCCTGCCAAATACGGAGAGGGTCCCTGTTCCGGTGCGATCTTCCTTCTGTACGCCATGCTCTAATACATCCTTTAGTAAATCCAAGTAAGCTTTCATGGTTCACCTCATAAGTCATGATCCTTGCGCCGCGGCGAAAAGGTTTTTGTTTTTTATTATAACAGAGGAGGCGGTATGTGACCAAAAGTCTAGCCTTTCAATACTAATTCCTCGATATAGAAAATAGTAGAAGAACCAGTCAGGAGAAAAGGTACTTCCATCACGACCCTGCACTAAACCAGCTGCAGAAGCCTCGTGGATTTGAGCCGCGTTCCAGGAACCATCAATATCCGAGAAGGTTTGTGGCTGCCTTTCTTAACGGCTTGAAGATCAACTAATCTGCTGATGATCGCAATAATTTCGGCCCGAGTAATCGTATTGTCAGGCCTGAAAGTATCGTCTTCGTAACGGCTAATGAAAAACGAACATCAAGAAACCGTCGCATTACTCGTATTTATCCCTATTCATAAAGACACGCTGTCTTATTTGGAACACAGCCCGATTTCCAAACACTATTTTCGGACATTGACGAATGAGCAGCGGCTCGAATATGGTGTTCCTTCCGGGTCTCCAGCAGGTTTGTATCTTTATCATATTGATCTGTGGAAGTATCCCAGCTCGGAAGCCCGTCATACCTTTTTCCATCTGGTGATGTCTTATCTATTAAAGGGCGGAACTTTTATCATTTCATCTCCTATTCCATATTATCAGGACGTTGTGAAAAGTTTAGGATTTAAAGAAGTGCCAGGTGCGTCACATGTCGATTTTGGGGAGGATTTATCAGAAAGCTAGTGTAAAAGGGAAAACCGAATTGATAAAAAAACTGATGAGTGTGTAGTCGAAGCTCTTGCCCGCTGGAGCCAAAATCGCCTACGGGGAGGGAGGATACTATCTTCTCCGTATACTATGATATAATCATGCGTAACAGAAAGATCAAGGTCAGGTGATTGCAAATTGGAGTGGCAGCAGCTTGAATATTTTCAAACCGTAGCCCGAATGGAGCATATGACACGGGCAGCCCAATTCCTGTCGGTCTCGCAGTCCGCACTCAGCCGCTCTATCTCACGGATGGAGGAAGAACTGGGCGTTCCGCTGTTTGATCGGGTAGGCCGGTCTATCAAGCTGAACCGGTACGGAGAGCTTTTTTTAAAGCGGGTTCACCGTATTATGAAAGAACATGAAGAAGGGAAACTTGAAATTCAGAACATGCTCGATGAAGAAGCAGGAGAAGTCATGCTGGGGTTTCTCCATACGCTAGGCTCCCAGCTCATTCCTGACCTGATTGTCACGTTTCGCGCCAACTCACCGAATATTCGATTTCAACTGAATCAAAGTAACACCGTTTTCCTGCTGCAGCAGCTCATTCAAGGATCGATTGACCTTTGTCTGCTTTCTTCTCTGGATGAAGTAAACCTTTCGGTGGAATGGAAACAATTATGGAGTGAGGAGCTGTTTGTTTTTGTCCCCGCTCATCACCCGCTGGCAAACCGTGAATCCATTGTATTGGCGGAAATTGCCGACGAACCGATGATCTCCTTTAAAAAGGGCTATGGGCTTAGAAACGTCATTGACCGTCTGTGTATGGAAGCCGGCTTTACTCCCAAAATCGCATTTGAGGGCGAGGAGGTTCCCACTGTGGCGGGTTTGGTTGCTGCCGGACTAGGCGTTGCCCTTATTCCTGATGTAAGCGGATTAACCGCCCAGAAACTGGTCAAGCTAAAAGTAAGCTCCCCCGAATGCTACCGGATCATCGGCGTAGCTTGGATGAAAGACCGATACCTGTCTCCCCCAACCGTACGTTTTCTGCAATTTGTTATGAATTATTTTGAGAATACTGATTAGATTTCTCCGGCAAAACAGCAGTTAATACAAAGGAAACCAGCATGGCACAAGCAATCATGGCGGTAATCATACCGACAATACCTGCCCAATCAAACCGGCTCCAGAACAACCCGCCAATGGTTCCCCCAAGACTTGATCCTACATAGTAAAACAGCAGGTACAAAGAAGATGCCTGCGCTCTTCCTACGGAAGCCCTGCTTCCTACCCAGGAGCTGGCTATCGAATGCCCCCCAAAAAATCCAAAGGTGAACACCGCCACACCGATGATTAAAACAGCCAAGTGCGCTGAGAGCGACAGCAGGATTCCAATCAGCATCAATATGACATTAATCCACAAAACCATTCGCAGCCCAATGCGGTCGCTTACTCTTCCCATCCATGAAGAACTAACCGTGCCCACCAGGGTTAGAATGAAGATCCATCCTACCACCGTTTGAGACAGATGAAATGGTGCTCCAAGCAGCCGGAACCCCAAATAATTGTTTAGAGTAACGTAGCTCCCCATCAAAATCGCACCTAACACAAAAAGGAGAATCAAAGTGGAATCACGGAACTGGACGGCAAAAAGCCGGAGGATGGCTTTCGGTTCCATTCGCTGTGGCTTAAAGTGCCTGGAAGGCGGTAGGTTCCACCAGAAATACAGACTTGCTATCAGACTGACCATCGCCATTAAGCCTACGCCCATTCTCCATGTGTACACATCGGCTACCGTACTGACTGCGATCCTTCCGAACAATGCGCCCACCGTATTCCCGCTTATATATAATCCCATGGCGAACCCCAAACTTTTGGCCTCCATTTCCTCAGCTAGATAAGTCATCGCCACGGCAGGGAGACCGGCAAGGGCTATACCTTGGATCGCGCGGATGACAAGCAGGCTTGTAAAATTAGGAACGAAGGCGGTTCCTAAACAGCAAAGCGAAGACACAAGGAGTGAAACCGCCATAAGCGTTTTTCTGCCGATACGATCGGATAAAAAACTTGCAAACGGCAGCGAGACGGCAAGCAGCACCGTACTAATGGATAAAGACAAGCTAACAGCCGCTGGCGATAAGCCGAATTCCTTGGAGTAAATCGGAAACAATGGTTGAACGTAGTATAAAACCGCATAAGTAGCCACCCCCGCGGCGAATAAAGCAAAGCTTCCCCGCCGATACTCTTTGCTTCCGCGCTTCAAGTATCCCTGGCTCTCCGTATCCATCATACCTCCACTCAAGGAGTTTTTTTCCAAACTACAATCCGCATGCTTCTTCGATGTCGCACTCACTTGATTTCATATCCTTCCGGATTCATTTTTCTATTCAGCATACACCCGAATGATTGATGTGTATAATTGATCTTTTGCAACATATTAATGCATTTATGTAATTAAAAAAAAACACTTGGGGGCCTTAAGATCCCTAGTGTTTTTCTCATGTTGAATGAGTGCGATTTTCAGCTATCAAAATTATTATTGCGTATTCTATAAGGAAAAAAAGACAAGGATAGCTGCCGCGCAGATCCACTATGGGCTGCACATGCCGGTTCCCTGTCTTCAAATGGTTTTTAACTTGCTTCTGCACGCTTACTTAACCGCAACGCTCATCTTGCTTCTACCCCAGCTTAAAGACATGGTCAAGCTGATAATCAGAACCATTGCCCCGAACAAATAAGGTATATTGACATGAACGTCGAACAGAATGCCGGCCAAGGCCGGGCCAAAAATATTGCCGATACTCATATAAGCATTATTCATCCCTGCAACAAATCCCTGCTCGTCTCCCGCCATTTTCGAAAGCAGCGTATTGATCGCAGGACGCAGGATCGATGTAAAGGAGAAGAATAAAGTGGTTAGCACAAGGATGTACCAGAAGTTCCCTGACAGCAGCATCAGCACCAATGACACGGCGGATAATAAAAACGTTAGGTTGATCAATAGCTTTTCGCCGAAACGTTTAATCAGCTTACCGATCAGCACCGCTTGAATCACCGCGCCAATCAGGGCTCCTACAGTAATCAGCACCGCAATGTCTCGAGAGGTATAGCCATACTTCTGATCCACGAAAAGCGGAAAGACCGCTTCAAAATTAGCAAGCCCGAACGTCAATGTGAAAATGAGCACCAGCAGTATCAAATATGGCGCCTTGAAGGATTTGGCGAACTGCCCCCAAATGTTCTCTTTCTTGTCCGTTGAGAGTCTGGCCGACTGTCGCTCCTCCATAGACCGGGTCTCCCGAAGCAAAGTCCACGAAAGAAGCATCGCGAAGCCGCCTACGGCTGCAGATACATAAAAAGGAGCACGGATGCCGAGCTCAGCAAGAAACCCGCCGATTCCCGGTCCGATGACAAAGCCAAGCGACATCGAAGCGCCCAGCATGCCAAGACCTTTCCCCCGGTCCTCTTCACTGGTAATGTCGGCTATATATGCCAGCATGGAGGGAATCATAGCTGCGGCACCGATGCCTCCGATCAACCGCGAGACATAAAGCAGCCACATCTCGTCAGCTACAGCGAATAAAAAGTTGGAAAAACTGAACAGGGCAAGTCCTGATACAATCATGACCTTTCGGCCGTACTTATCGGACCATTCTCCCGCAATAGGAGAAAACAAAAACTGTGTTAAGCCCATAGCCGCAATCAAATAACCCGCTGCTTGGCCGGCAGCGTCAAATGCCTTAAGAAAATCAGGCAGCACGGGAATGATCAACCCAATCCCCAGCATGGCAATAAACATGTTGATCATCAGCATGATCAACGCTGTGTTGTTGTTTTGTTTCATCAATACTCTCCTCTATCCCTATCCTAGTATCTGTATTAACCCTAAACAAAATTCAATTCTATTCTAAAGAATAGTTCACAGATTAACTAAAAGTCAATTTGTAAGATTGAACATTTTCTGAGCATTGCATCAGAGGAGTCTAAGCTTGACAGTGCGGCAAAGCTCCATCTATGATATAGAAAATTCAACCGGCGGAGGTTTCTATGCCAAGAAATCCTAAGCGAGATCAAGAACACCGAAAAGAACGCTCCGAGCTCATCTTATCCGCCGCGGTAGAACTTTTTGCCAAAAAGGGTCTTAGCGCAACTAAAATTTCCGATATTGCCAAAAAGTCAGGCATGAGCCACGGACTGGTGTATAATTATTTCCGCTCGAAAGAGGAAATCTATATTTCCTTGATCGACAAAAGCTTAAAAGGCTTTAAAAAGGATTTGGAATATGTCGTCTCCCAACCGCTCAACGGGTACGAGAAGATCGTTCTTCTTCTGCATAACATCAACATCAACAATTTGGAGGAGGCACTGTTTCATCAAATTTTCGTGGACCAGTTTCTTACCTCCGATGCGGTGTCAGAAGTACTAAAAAGTACAGTAAGAGCCGTTATGGCCGCGAATGTAGAGCTCGTCGCTTCTATATTTGCTGAAGGTCAGGCAAGCGGTCATTTTATCGAAGGAGATCCAAGGGAGCTTGCTTATTATTTTTTAACGTACGTCCAAGCGATGATCCTTGCGGAAGCAAGAGGACTTCCCTTCGACGGAAAAAATGCCCCTGACAATTTGCTCCGTTTATTTATGCGCAAAACCTAGCGTAATTAATACTGATAATGAAGGAGCTCAAACGAATGGCTCAACGCAGATTATTAACCGAACAAGACTTTCAGGAAGCGATGGATCGGCAAGTCGCTATTCGCGTTTTCCAAGATGACCATATCGTGGATTCAGGCGGAATCATTATACGTTTTACCGATACATTCATTGTGACCCAATCCGGAGTAAGCGACGTGACGTATCATCAGCGGGATGTCTGTGAATTTTTCGAATTGAAAAAGCGATAAACAAAAACAGGTCACCACTATCAGACGAGCGGTGACCTGTTTTTGTTCCAATCCTTTTAAATGAATATTTATTATCCTTGCAATACTTGCTTTACGGTTTCTTTCAGTGGTGTCGTAGAGCCGATCAGATCCAACAAATCATTAGACGTTTTGGACGTTTCACCTACGGAAACCGCATGGTAGATACCTGCAAACAGGTTGGCAACCGGTTCAGGGAACCCAGCGCCCAAGAGAATGTTTTTTTCCTCTTCGAAGGATACGGCCTTATGCACAATTTGTTTGCCCGAAACTTCAGAAACAATGCTAGCCAGCTCATCATAAGTCCAGGTTTGGCCCGAAACTAGATTGTATGTCTTATTCTCATGTCCTTCCCCTGTAAGAACTGCCGCGGCAGCCAAGGCAAGATCGCTGCGGGTAGCCGTATTCAGCTTCCCGGTGCCGGTATTTGTAACAATGGCGCCATGCTCTAAGGATGCGCCTAACCCCGGATTCACAAAAACTTCGGTATATAAAGAGTTGCCCAAGAAAGTATAAGGAATTTTCGTTGTCCGAATCGCATGCTCTGTTGCCAAATGAACCTGAGCAAGCGGGATATTGGACTCCTTGGCAAAGGCAAAACTCGTATAAGCAATATGTTTGACGCCTGCATCTCTGGCTGCTTTGACAACATTCGCATGCTGAACGATGCGAAGCGTATCATCCGAGTCCGGGCTGGAGATAAAAAGCAATTTGTCGGCACCGGCAAACGCTTTTTGAAGAGATTCCGGATTCAGGTAATCCCCGTGTCGAACTTCAATTCCAAGATCGGCAAGAGCTGAGGCTTTATCCATATTGCGGACAACAGCAACAATTTGGTTGGCAGATACTTTTTTGAGCAGGTGCTCAATCACGAGACCTCCGAGTTCACCTGTAGCGCCGGTAATAAAAATAGACATGAGAAAATCCTTCCCTTCAGTGGATTGTAGTTAATAGGAGTGAGTATATTATAACCAGATCGGTTACAACACATATGAAAAAAATGAGCTCGTTCAAGAGCCTTTTTTCTCGCCAAGTTCAGTCACCAGCTGCTTCAAAGTAACTTGAGCCAGTTCTTGTTCCATTGCAGACTGAGCCCTCAGCATATTGCTTCGAAGAACCGATTCGATATTAGCTCCAACCGGACAAACCGGGTTAGGATGCTCATGGAAATTAAAAAGATCGCCTTTCTCGACGACTTCAACCGCTTTATAGACGTCAAGTAACGTAATTTGATCCAGTTCTTTTCGCAGGTATGTTCCCCCGGTTCCGGCCTTAACATAAACCAAGCCGGCATGTTTGAGCTGTCCAATAATTCTTCGAATAATAACCGGGTTCGTATTGACGCTTGATGCTATGAAATCGGATGTACATGGTAATGAGCTCAGCGATACAAGCGACAAGATGTGAACTGCGATGGAAAAGCGACTGCTGATTTTTTTCATATGTTTCACCCTCTTGTTGTAACCATTATAGTTTCAACATATTAGAAAGTCAACTGTTTACGCGGAATGAAATTTGTAACACAACTGAAATCTAATAAACATCTTTCTATAATAATATTCGGCTATACTTATTAGTGACCCCCCTTTTTAATATATACACTTTAGACCCACGGCCCGTTGCTTGTGGGTCTCTTTTTTTGTCCGCTTCATTCTCGTTCGTTAGCTTAAACGGGCCGCTCAATCGAAAATATGTCTCCCAGCTTGCCATAGTCTCTGCCGCCGAGCCTGCTTACCGGCTTAAGCCCCTCCGGATCAATATGTCCGTTCTGAAAGATCTCCTCCGCGATATGAAAGCACACGACCCGGCCAATTAACAAATCGCACGCGGGAGCCGTTTCTGTCCCCCCCAGCGGAATGGATCGTTCAAGCACACATTCCATCCGGATTTTCGCTTCGGCTACACCCGGGACCGCCACCTTCTCGCTTGGGATCGGAGTAAGACCTGCATATTGAACCTCGCTTTCCTCGGGCCCTAAGCTCGCTGACGTTTGATTCATTTCCTCAACGTACGTTTCGTCACTGATATGAACGACAAAAGCGCCCGTGTCCTGCGCATTCCTAGCCGTATCTTTAAGCAGACCCTTATTGCGCTGCACCGAGACGGATACCATGGGGGGACTTGATGTAACAATATTAAAATAACTGAATGGCGCCGCGTTCAAGACCCCCTCTTTCGAGAGGGTTGTGGTAAGCGCAACTGGCCTAGGTATAATGCTCCCAATAAGCAGCTTATAGTTATCCTTATCGCTCTGGCTTGCCGGATCAATAGATATCAAAGTCCATTCCCCTTTCGGCTCATTGTTACTTTCGTATTACTTGGCAAAATGCTGGTTGTACCAAGCCGCAGCAGCATGCACTTCCGAGCTCGTAAGCTGATGGCCCCGATGTTCCCAGTGCAGCGTAACGGATGCGCCTGCGCCTGCTAGTAACGCTTGTAAATCTTCCGTCTCCTGAGGAGTGCAGATTGGATCGTTTGTTCCCGCACCGATAAAGACGGGTGTTCCGGACAGATCCGGCAGCTCGACGCCGCGGCGCGGCACCATCGGATGGTGAAGAATGGCTCCTTTTAACGAATCTTTGTGATGAAATAAGAGACTTCCCGCAATATTCGCTCCATTAGAGTATGCGACGGCCACCATATTTAGACGATCCAATCCATATTCATCTGCGGCTTTGTCCAGAAAATCGCCCAGCTCCTGCGTCCTCAACAGCAGATCCTCTTCGTCAAATACGCCCTCCGCGAGTCGTCTGAAAAATCGCGGCATGCCGTTCTCAAGCACATTGCCCCGTACGCTGAGTACGGAGGCAGCCGGCGCAATGATCTCAGCCAGCGGCAGCAGGTCGCTTTCTGTACCGCCCGTTCCGTGTAAGAGCACTAGTGTTGGTGCAGCAAGATCCGTTCCCTTTTGAAAAATATGCTTCATTATTTATCCTCTCCCAAAACACGAATTTGAATAGGCGGCAGCCCCTGTTCAATAGCGGCACGTTGCGGTTCAAACCATTCGGGAAGCATCAGCTTTTCTCCTAATGCGTCAGCATCCTCATCCAGCGCGAATCCTGGGGGATCCGTAGCGATTTCAAAAAGGATTCCCCCTTCTTCACGGAAATAAATCGCATTGAAATATTGCCGGTCCACAATAGGGGTCGGTTGAAACCCGCTCTGCAAAATATGATTTCTCCATAATTGATGATCCTGGTCATCCTTCGCACGCCATGCAATATGATGAACGGTACCTGCACCGCCTTGGCCTGAGCCCATAGCCACAGCATTGACATCAATCACGTTGCCCAGATCGCCTACGGCCCGAAACCGGACAAAGCCCCCTTCTTCCCCTTCCTTTTCAAGCCCCATCACATGCTCAAGCAGGTTCATGGTTTGGTCAGGAGCAGTACTAAAGAGCACGGCACCTCCAAAGCCTTTAATCGCTTTGTCCGGCGTAACACCCCCGAACGACCATTGACTCCGGGGACCTTCTTCCCGCTCTACAAGCTCAAGTTGAAGGCTGTCACTATCCTTAAATTGAAGATATTCTTCGGAGAACCTCTCCGTCCGTGAATACGATATATTCAATTTCTGCAAGCGATCCTCCCAAAAGCCCAATGCGCCTGGCGGAACGACAAAGGTGGTCGTTCCGACCTGACCTCCACCAATACGGCCCCGTCTTGCATTAGCCCATGGGAAAAAAGTGATCGCTGTGCCCGGGCTTCCCGTCTCATTGCCGAAATACAGATGGTACACCTCCGGCGCGTCAAAGTTAATCGTCTTTTTGACGAGCCTGAGGCCAAGCACCCCGGCGTAGAAATCAACGTTTTCCTGTGCGTCTGTTACAAAAGCTGTAATATGATGAATTCCTGCAGTTTGCTGCGGCATATGATCCACTCCTCTATATTTTTACCTGTCCACCAGATAGATCAAAACACCTTCACTCGATTTTCTGGGCTTCCAGCCCCAGTTTTTTTAACAGCTCGATGGCATCCCTTTTTTCCTCGGGCGCGAGCCCCTGCATGATAGACTCAATCACGTTCGCATGATCCGGAAAAATCGTATGGAACAAATCGGTTCCCTTATCAGCGATGACGGCGTACGTCACTCTGCGATCTTCGGAGCACGGAACGCGGTTTAGGTATCCTTTCTTTTCCAGCTTGTCGATATTGTAGGTGATGCTTCCGCTGGTCACCAAAATTTTGTCACCGATCTGCTGAAGGGGGATTCTTCCCTTATGATACAGCAGTTCCAGCACAGTAAATTCCGTCGCGGAAAGACCGTATTTTTTCATATCCCTCATCGCGCGGTCCATCACCACTTTGTATGCCTTAGAAAGCACAACCAGCAATTTTAATGATAGCTCCCGATTATCCAGTGCTTGCAACCCGTTCAGATCATTCATTTTATTTTATTCATCCCCAAAACATATATCTTAAATTTAATATTCTTTAATTTAAGATAAATATACTCCTTCGTTCGTTTATTGTCAACACAAGGTGTTCATGCGATCAGCAGCAAAACCATCCGTTTCCATCCACCTTAGGTTGCGATATAATGAGGGCTATTATAGAAAACGGGAGTGGGTAAGACGATGTACAAAATGCTTGCTATCGACATAGACGATACGCTGATTAACGATGAGAAACAAATTACGGAAGGAACCAGGCAGGCGCTCGCCGCCGCTATGTCTCAAGGCGTTATCGTTACGCTGGCTACCGGCCGCATGTATGCTTCCGCCAAGCAGCTGGCCGGCCAGCTCGCGCTGAATGTGCCGCTGATCACGTATCAGGGCTCGCTTGTCAAGAACGCGATCGACGGTCAGGTCCTGTACAAAAGGACCGTGCCCGTGGATGCTGCCAGAACCATCTTCGAGTTCTGCGGTAGTCATGGCCTCCATCTGCAAACTTATGTGGACGATGTGCTGTACGTGAAGGAAAACAACGAGAAGGCAGAAGCGTACGCAGCACTATCTAATATTCCGTATTCCGTTTACCCCGATTTTGAAAAACTCATCTCGATGCCGTCCACCAAACTGCTGATCATCGACGACCCCGAGGTGCTGGACCGTGTGGCCCTGCAATTGCGCGAGCTTCTTGGCGGCAAAGTGCATATTACGAAGTCAAAGCCTCATTTTCTGGAGATCGTACATGCGGAGGGGACCAAGGGACACGCCTTATCTCATGTGGCGGAGCATTTTGGACTGGAGCTATCGCAAATCATCGCGATCGGCGACAGCTGGAACGATCGCGAGATGCTGGAGGCAGCCGGACTCGGTGTCGCGATGGGGAACGCCGTTGACGCGCTGAAGGAAATCGCCGACTACGTCACGCTGAGCAACAATGACGACGGAATCAAGCATGTCGTAGAGAAATTTATTTTGCAAACCGTTTAAAAAATTATCAGTTAGCTTGCCCATAACGAACCTGGCCCCACTAAATTGGAAAAGATATTCCAGTGAAAGTGAGACTGGGTTTGTTTGTCGTTGTATAAGATCTCGCTCATCCCAAGCTATCTTCTCATTAGAGCATGTTCTCACCCTTTCCCCCGCTCTGCATACGCTGTATTACAAAAGCAGTAGGCTTTTGTCTAATGGAGGTGGATGAGTGTGGACGTCTCGTTAATTTCGCTGCATTGGGTGTATCTCTCATTTATTTTGTTGATCATCGGTTTTATGGTGATGCGACGGGACACAAGTATTTTGTGTATTACGGGTATTTTGGTTCTTGGTCTGCTCTCTACGCAATCTCTGCACGCTTCGGTCAGCGGAGTGTTCAACAGCTTTATTTATGCGATTCAAGAGCTGCTCGGCACCATTCTGATCATCTCGATCATTGTATCGATGAGTAAAGTACTGACTCACACAGGCATCAATGAAGTGATGATTTCGCCGTTTACCAGGTTGATCCGGACGCCCTCGCTGGCCTACTGGGTCATCGGTATCCTCATGATGGTGATTTCTTGTTTTTTTTGGCCTTCTCCAGCAGTAGCCTTAGTAGGGGCCGTTCTGCTCCCCGTAGCCCTGCGGGTGGGTCTTCCAGCGCTAGGCGTAGCGATGTCGATGAATCTGTTCGGGCACGGTATCGCTTTGTCGGGTGACTACATTATTCAAGGAGCGCCGAAGCTGACCGCCGATGCGGCGGGCATTCCCGTAGCCGATGTACTAGAAGCTAGCGTGCCCCTTGTCATTGTGATGGGTGCTGTGACGACGATCACCGCTTTTTGGATGCTGCGGCGCGACATGCGAAACGGTAAGCTTGCACCCGGGAGCTTGGCAGAAGCGCCGGCAGCGGTTAGCACGACTCCCAAGGAAGAGCTAGCTTCAAAGCTTACTCCTGTTAGCCGGAGGGTACTGGCTATTCTGATTCCGCTTCTGTTCGTTGCCGACGTCGCGGCGATGTTCGCATTCGATCTGCAGGGGGGGGACGCTACCGCTCTGGTTGGCGGCACAGCCTTGCTTGCGATGCTGCTCATCTCGCTGCTCGCTCACCGCGGGCAAGGCTTGGAGCGAGCGACCGCTGATCTCATTGAGGGCTTCCTGTTCGGCTTTCGGGTATTCGGGCCCGTCATCCCAATAGCAGCTTTCTTCTACTTGGGTGATTCAGCGTTCACAGAGATCTTTGGTAAAGTACTCCCAGAAAGCTCCCATGGAATCGTGAACGACCTCGGCTATGCATTAGCAAACACGGTTCCGCTGAACCAAGCGGTCGGCGCCATTACCCTGACAACGGTAGGCGCTATCACCGGGCTGGACGGCTCCGGCTTCTCCGGGATCTCTTTGGCCGGCTCCATCGCCAACCTGTTCTCCACCGCCATCGGCAGCGGTATTGCCACGCTGACTGCGCTCGGTCAGATCGCAGCGATCTGGGTCGGCGGGGGCACGCTCATTCCTTGGGCGCTCATTCCTGCTGCCGCGATTTGCGGCGTGGATCCTTTTGAATTGGCAAGGCGGAACCTGAAGCCAGTTGTGTTAGGATTGATCGTAACGACAATCGTAGCTATGTTTATCATCTGAAGTTCCCAGACGCAGTCTCCAGTAAGGACGAGTGCAGTTGAAAAGAACCGAGCATCTCCCATTTCTTAGTCACCTTTAAGTACCCATGACATATATTGGTACTGTCAATAGGCATTCGTACATAACGACGCCTGCCTAGTTAAGATAAAAGGAGATGTGCAAATGGTTTATTTCGATCCTTATTACGATCCGTACCGAGGTATCCCCGGGTTTCCAGGCGGATTCCCAGGCGGGATGCCGGGTACTCAGCCGGGTGGGTTCCTAGGCGGATTCCCGGGCACTCAGCCGGGCGGATTCCCGGGCACTCAGCCGGGCGGATTCCCGGGCACTCAGCCGGGCGGATTCCCGGGTACTCAGCCGGGCGGATTTCCAGGCGGGATGCCGGGCACTCAGCCGGGCGGATTTCCAGGCGGGATGCCGGGTACTCAGCCGGGCGGATTTCCAGGCGGGATGCCGGGTACTCAGCCGGGCGGATTTCCAGGCGGGATGCCGGGTACTCAGCCGGGCGGATTCCCAGGCGGGATGCCGGGTACTCAGCCGGGCGGATTCCCAGGCGGGATGCCGGGCACTCAGCCGGGCGGATTCCCAGGCGGGATGCCGGGTACTCAGCCGGGCGGATTTCCAGGCGGGATGCCAGTTACTCAGCCGGGCGGGTTCCCAGGCGGGATGCCGGGTACTCAGCCGGGCGGATTCCCAGGCGGGATGCCGGGTACTCAGCCGGGCGGATTCCCAGGCGGGATGCCCGGTACTCAGCCGGGTGGGTTCCCAGGCGGATTCCCGGGTACTCAGCCGGGCGGATTCCCAGGCGGGATGCCGGGCCCTGGAGCAGGCCAAACCGGCGCTCCCCAATCCGCCCCTCCTTCCTTCATACCGCAAAAACCGGTTCAACTATATGCGGTGGACCCCGGCGGAATCCGCAGATGCCGGTTCCGGTTCGTCTACATCTGGCAGACCAACGGGGAACAATATTGGATATATCTTACACGTGTGGACCGTAACTCTCTGGCCGGTTACCGTTGGTACGGTTACGGGCCTTACGGATTCTGGGTATACTTCGGACTTGATTTGCGCCGCGTAGAATCATTTTTCTGTTTCAGGTAAGACCAAGAGCCCTGTGCCGCCACGCACAGGGCTCTTGCTTTTGTCATATTAACTTTTTGCCGCTCTGCCGTAGCTCAGATAATACACAGTGGCTCCGACCATAATGATGAGCGAGAACAAGAGCAGCAGGTTGCTATACATCCAAGCACCGGAATCCGTCACAAGCGGGTTCAAGGGAAAGCTGAACAGCTTCTCATCCAGCGCCCGGCCAACCACGGCTGTTCCGACCGCTCCGGAAATGAAGCCGACGAGATTAAACAGCCCCATTCCGATACCCGTTTCCTGTGGCGATAGCGTCTGGGATACACTGTTCGCAATCGCCGTCTGAATGAAAGAAAAACCAATGTAAGTGAGCACCATGGAAATGGAAATCAGCCAAGGTTGAAACGAAATCAAGGTGGAAACGAGCAGCAGACTGCTGATGAGCAGAGCAACGCCGATCGTTACGACAAAAGGATTTCCTTTTTTGTCCGCCAAGCCTCCGCCAATCGGTCCGAATAAGACCGCACTGATTGCACTAGGAAACAGCACCCAGCCGATCATATCCGTACTCAGTCCTTTGACGCCGCTCAGCATAAGCGGGACAGCAAACATAATACCCATAACCGTACAGAAAATAATAAAACCGACAATCAATCCGCTGCGGAACAGTCGGTTGCGCAGCAAAGAAGGCTCGATGAACGGATGCTTGGCCCGTCGGATGTGAATAACAAACCAAGCGAGCAGCCCCCCCCCCGGCAGCCAGCCAGTACCAGCGGAGCTCAGAGAAAAACAGAATCATGCCGCCCACCCCAAGTCCGATCAAGATCGCTCCGGGCACATCCACCTTCCCCTCACGCACCTCTTCCTCGGGAAGCGACCTACGGAAGAACGGGATGGAGATCAGCGTACACAGCGGGATCAGAAACAAGAACGACCAATGGTATGCAGCGGACACGAAACCGCCGATCACGGGTCCTACGCCTATGGCCAAAGCGATCGTTGAATTCAAAATGCCGAATACTTTTCCCCGATCCTCTATGGAAAAATATCTTACTACGACCACCATGATGAGCGCCGGTATGGCCGATGCTCCCGCTCCTTGAATCGCTCTCGAAAAAATAACAAGTGCGTAAGAAGATTGAAAGACGAAACCGAGCACCGACCCCACATTATAAATCAGGATGCCAATTACAATCAGCTTCTTCAAACTGTAAATGTCCGAGAGCTTCCCATAAATGACAGAACCAATACCAAAAAAGATGATAAATGTCGTCAACATCCAGCTGACTCCCGACGGCGTAAGGCCGTATTGTGCAGCGATGCTAGGCGTGGACACGTTAAACAACGTTTCATTCAACACGCTAAAAAAGATAATGAACATAATCCAAGGCGCCGTTCTGCGCAGCTCCATAGACGCGGCGTCAGGCGGTTTTGAAGCTGTTGCTGCTTCTATCATTTTTTTCTCCTTTCATTTCTCCACTTTCTATCTGTGTTCTTCTCCATCATCCGTTACCTCATCTTAGCACAACGATGCCCATCGCTTATCGGGTACACTTTGTTAAATAAGAAATTTCCGGTGCAGACCATGTTCTCCTCCTAAATTCCAGTATACGGACTTACCCTGACAGGATCCGTCATATATGAACTTACTTCATAAAAATATCCTTAATTTACAAGGCCAAGAATATTAGTTCGATATTGTGCCAATAGAAGATAACAGAAAAAGCAGCCCGCAGGCTGCTTTTGTCCATCATTGCTTTTTATCCATTACCATTCAAATCGCTACAACAAATCGGCCACACGAGCGGCCTCCCGCTTCTCTTCCTCGGGGATCAAATCGCTAAACTCAAACACCAACGTCCCGGTGCCGGAAATCTTCAAGGTAACGAGCTTGTTCTTCACATAGCCCTCCAAAAGTTTCTGCGCCTCGGTCACCGACAGCCGTGTATTCATCGCTACCTCAGAAGCGGTCAATCGGCCCGAGTGCCTGGCGGCGAGTCGCAAAATTTCATTCTCCAACTCGTCTTGCCTCCGCGCTTTTGACTTGTGGACGACCCGTACCGCGTACCAAACGCCGAGAGTTAAGGGCAGCACCGCAAACAGAAGCACCAGCACCAGCTCCGACAGCAGTCCGCTCTCCATATCTTCACTTGCGACCGACCCGCCGAGCATGATGAGCCCGAATAATGCCACCAGCAGTCCAAAAGCAAATTTCAACCGTTCAGCCCAATTCAACGGTCATCCCCCTCTGCGTGGATGATTTCTTTTTACTATAACTTACAGGGGGCCATCAGGCAATAGAATCGGTCGATTTACAGACCCTGATATACTATGAACGGGCGGCGATATAATCCGGACGAGGCTTTTGGCCGGAGAACGGCTCGACAATCCGGTTCTCCGTGCTGTTATACACCAAGAATACGTTGCTGCGCGGCATCGGTGTAATGTTGCTGCCAGAGCCATGCATAAGATTGCAGTCGAACAGTAGGATCGAACCCGCTTTGCCAACCGGGGCCTCAATGCCGCCTTGGCGGACAAGCTCGGTCAAGCTTACTTGATCGGGCACTCCGTATTCTTGACGGCGAAGCGAGCTTCGGTAATGGTCATCCGGCGTCTCGCCCACGCAGGTAACGAACGTCCGGTGGGAGCCGGGCACTACCATCAGCGGACCGTTAAAATAACTGTTGTCTTCAAGCGCAATCGAGCAGCTAAGCGCCCGCATTCTGGGCATGCCGTCTTCCACGTGCCATGTTTCGAAGTCGGAGTGCCAATAAAATTCTTTACCGTTAAAGCCGGGCTTAAAATTGATGCGGGACTGATGCATATACACGTCGCTTCCCAGCAAATACCGAACGATTTCAAGGAGCCTGGAATGCTGGGATAGCGAGCTGAACACTGGGTTGTCGCGATGGACCGCAAACACCGAGCGCACTTCATTACTCCCCGGTTCACGAATCACTTCCTCCGCATCCGAATGTCGGCCTGCCTCCCACAGCCTTGTGAGCTCTTCACGCCAATCATTCACCTCGGCATCCGTGAAAAAGCTCTCGAGGAACAAGTAACCATTCTTCTCGTAGAAATTTGATTGCTCCCGGGCAACCGGGCTGTCCTTCGTCCAATCGGAATAGATTACAGGATCCTTGCGTTTGATAAATTCCACAGCCGACTTGATTCTGGAGGGATACGCATCCTCTATACTTCCGGTAGAACGGGTATTCACCGTTACCATCTGATCTTCCGTCCGAACATTTGCCCCATTATAAGCCACGTTTATCAGCTCCTTTTATTATTTTGAGCTCACCTTCAGCCTCTCGTTTCGGCAACCTCGGCAGACACCGGATACACGCCGTCCTTGTCATGAACCTCGCGCCCCGTTAATGGAGGGTTAAATACGCAAACCATACGCATATCCGTCTTCCCTCGAAGGTAGTGCTTTTCATGCTCATCCAACGCATAGAGCGTTCCCGGCCGGATAGGGTACGTTTGTCCGCCGATCACCTCAATTTCTCCCTCGCCTTCAATGCAATAAACTGCTTCCACATGGTTCTTATACCAGATCAACGTTTCCGTACCCGCCTTAATGACGGTGTCGTGCATTGAAAACCCCATGCCGTCCTTTTGAAGCAGCAATCTGCGGGAAGTCCAAGTCGGCGTGTCGACATCGTCCTGCGTATTTAGAACCTGTTCCAGATGTTTTACGATCATATCTCTTTACGCTCCCTTCCCTTGAGACGAATTCCGAATCCCGGCCGCCAGCTCTTTCATACTCTCAGCGACCCGCTGCAGCCCTTGTTCAAATACCTCATCCTCAATCGTCAGCGGAGGCATCAGCTTCGCCACTTCGCTGTCGGGTCCGGAAGTTTCCATGATGACTCCGCGCTGGAAAGCAGCTTCGCACAGCAATTCGGCTGTTCCTGCTTTCGCAAAGGCAATCCCTTGGATGAAACCCTTGCCTCGCACTTCCCCTTGCAGCTGTGGATAGGCCTCCACCTGTTCTTCCAGAAACGTACGCATCCGTTTAGCTTTGCGCTTCACTTGAATCGAGAACGCATCGGATTCCCAATAGGACAGCGCCTCCGTTGCGGCGATAAAGCCCAGATTGTTCCCCCGGAACGTGCCATTATGCTCTCCCGGAGCCCATATATCCAGCTCAGGCTTGATTAGCGTCAAGGCCATTGGGAGTCCGTAGCCGCCGATGGATTTGGACAAACAAACGATATCCGGACGAATCCCCGCTTCGTCGAAGCTGAAGAACGTCCCCGTCCGGCCGCAGCCCATCTGGACGTCATCGATGATAAACACAATTCCCCGTTTTTCGCACAGCTTTTCCAATCGTTTCAACCATGGGAGCGAGGCTACATTCAATCCACCCTCGCCCTGCACCGTCTCCACGATGACGGCTGCCGGAAGCGGAACGCCGCTGCCTGGATCATCAAGCAGCTTCTCGATATAAGCAACTGTATCCGTATCAGCACCGAAATAACCGTCGTAGGGCATGAACACGGAATGGCCCAAGGCCACGCCGGCGCCTTTTCGCTTAAACTTGTTGCCCGTAACGGAGAGCGACCCCAGCGTCATCCCGTGGAACGCGTTCGTAAAGCAAAGCACCGTCTCACGTTCCGTCACCTTACGGGCGATTTTCATTGCGCTTTCCACCGAATTGGTTCCCGTTGGTCCCGGGAACATTACTTTATATTGCAAGCCTCTCGGATTCAAAATCACATCACGGAAACGGGTAAGGAAATCCTCTTTTGCTTTAGTAGCCATGTCCAAGCTATGGGTGATGCCGTCCTCTAACAAATACTGAACCAGCTTTTGTCGAATCTGCTCATTGTTATGCCCATAGTTCAATGCGCCTGCACCGGCGAAAAAATCGATATATTCCCGTCCATTGACATCCCAAAGCTTATCGTTGCTCGCTTTCGAAAATACCGTACGGAAGCTTCTGCAATAACTCCGCACCTCCGATTCCAATTCTTCAAAAACGTGCATAGAAGTCAATTCCGTCGTTTCTGTCATTGTTTGCGTCATTATTCATCATCCTCCTAGTTATAGTTAAACCGATATCTATTTGATCTGAAGCGGTCCAATGCGATATATGCATTCTTCTTCATGAGAGCCGCCTCCCGGAAAAATCTCGGCCGGGTAACCTTCCTCCATTTTGCAAACGCTACCATACAGTTTGGCTATACTACCGAAAAGACTTCGGGAAGCTTGGTTCGAGGGGCTTATGGTCGCTTCCACGAATCGTATGGCATGGTCTCCGCAGCCAGCCAGCAGCTCCTGAAGCAGCGCTTTACCGATCCCCCTGCCGCGGTGCTCTGAAGCTACGGCAATTTGCCAGACGAACAGCGTATCCTCATGGCCGGGGGGACGAAATGCAGATACGAAGCCCGCCAGCTTCCCGTCCTGCTCCGCCACGATGCAAGTATCGCGGAAATAATCGCAAAGCATGATATAGCAGTAAGCCGAATTGAGATCCAGCGTCCCCGCGGAGCGAATCAGCTCCCACACTTTACCTCCGTCCTCTTTGTCAGGCTTTCGGTATCGAATGATGCTCGCGCCCGTTTGCGGCATCCAATCCCTCCTTTTTATACACCTACAGTTGATCGGAATCGTCTAAGAAAAGCTTGAAGCCGTTCACTTTGCGGATTCTCAAAAAGCTCTTTGGGCGTTCCTTCCTCCAAGATAACGCCGTCGGCGGCGAACACGACGCGGTCGGCCACCTCGCGGGCAAACTCCATCTCATGGGTAATAAGAATCATCGCCATTTCGCCCTCTTCCGCAATTTCTTTGATGACCTCAAGCACCTCGCCCACCAGCTCGGGATCAAGCGCGGAGGTCACCTCATCGAACACCATGACCTTCGGTCGCATGACCAGAGCCCGTGCAATCGCCACGCGCTGCTTTTGTCCTCCTGAAAGCTGCGCGGGGTAGGATTCCAGCTTCTCTTCCAGCCCCACCTTCCGCAGCATGAACACCGCGCGCTCCCGCGCCTCCTCCGCGCTAAGCTTCAACACCCGCATCGGGGCCTCCGTCACATTGCGAAGCACCGTCATATGAGGAAACAGGTTAAAATGCTGAAACACCATCCCGATGCTGCTGCGCATCCGGTGCAGATGCTTCTCATTCGCGCGAACCTGCTTACCGCCCGATTCCATATGCCAAAGCGGTTCGCCGCCAATCTCAATCGACCCGGAGGTAGGTTCCTCCAATGTCATCAGCAGGCGGCCAAGCGTTGTTTTGCCCGAACCGCTCGGGCCGATGATGGCTACCTTCTCGCCAGGCGCGATATCCAGGTCTATTCCCTTTAGTACCTCGATATCACCGAAATTTTTTCGAATATTCAAATATCTTACTATAGGACAACCCGTCATCTGGTTTCATCTCCTGTCTCTCGCCTGAGGTCAAAGCCCTCTTTGACGATTCAGCTTGATTTCCAACCTTCTAACCAGCAGGGAAGCCGGAAAACTGATCAGCAGAAACAGTATGCCAACCATTGTATAGGGCTCGAACACGCGGTACGAAACCGAAGCGATATTTTTGGCCGTAAGCAATAGTTCCACCAGCGTAATCGCTGAAAGGATAGGCGTTTCTTTAAACATCACGATCAAGTAATTGCCCATCACCGGCACGATAGGCGGAATCGCCTGGGGCAGTACGATGGAGAACCACGTTCTCGCTTTAGAGAAGTTGAGCGCAGTGGCCGCTTCCCACTGCCCCTTGGGGATGGCCTCGATGCCAGAACGGTACACTTCGGACAAATAAGTGCTGTAATGAAGGCCCAAGCCGATCATGCCAACGGTAAAAGCCGATAGCGAGATATTGGTCATTAAAGGCAGGCTGTAATACAGTAAAAATATTTGCACCAGTAATGGCGTATTTCGCACAAACTCCGTCAAAACCTTTGCCGCCAAAGCGAGCGGTTTCCGGCGCGATCTGGCAGCCAAAGCCAGAAGCAGACCGCCTACACAGGCTAGGGCAAATCCCCCTACTGTTGCCGTAATCGTCATCCTTAAAGCGATCAGCAGTTCCGGCAAGATTTGCAGACTATATTCCCAATTCCACATCGCTACATCCTCCCCGCCGCCGCTTTTCGTTCGACCCACCGGGTGCATAAGGACACGGTATAGGCCATGACAAAATAGAACAGAAGCAGCAGCGAAAAAATGTACGGCGTCATCGGGTAGTAATTGTTACGAAGCAGCATCGCCTGGTAAGTCAGATCGGCCAGCGTGATGAAGTATACCAGGGAAGTTGACTTGATCAGTTCGATCATCAAATTGCCGAACGGGGGCAGCATACGAAGAAAAGCTTGTGGAAAAATAATTCGCGTCATCCGCTCATAAGGTGTCATATTCAGCGCGATCGCTGCCTCCCACTGCCCTTTGGGGACCGCAAGAATTGAGCTTCGGACAATCTCCGATCCGTATGCGCCGTAATTGAGCCCGACCGCGAGCACAGCCGCCAGCAGCTTCGGAAGCTCCACCCCAAGGAATGGCAGTGCAAAGTAAAGCCAGAACAGCTGCACCAAGAGTGAAGTTCCGCGAAACACTTCAACGTAAACCGCCGTTGCCGTCCGTACGACCCACCATCTGGAAAGCTTGCAAAGCCCCGCCGTCACCGCTGCCGCAAAAGCTACGATTCCGGAAAGCACGGCCACCAGGACCGTCACCTTAGCCCCTTCCAGCAGCAGCGGCAGCATACTCATTACGGTAACGTCCATGTTACCCGCCGCACAGCTCCGCGGCCGTCATGTCTCCCGGAAGCTCATCCTCCGTGAATCTGAATTTCTGCAAGATGGTAAGCAGCTTGCCCGAATCCTTAAGCTTCTTCAGCTCCGTATTGAAAGCGTCCTTAAACGCTTGATCATCCAACCGGAAGGCGGTAGCCCCGTAACCCCTGACGCTTTTGCCATCCACCGTCGGCTGTTCGAAATCGGCAACTCGTTCCAAATTGCTGTCATTCGCCATATCCAGCATGGACTGAAGTGCAGGACCTGTCATTGTAATCGCTTCCGCGCGGCCTGCTTGCAGTGCGCTGATGGCGGATGCCTGATCAGGGACGATCAGCATGCGCTCCTTCGGTACGCCGGATGCCTCCAAATACCCGAGTTCCACCGCTCCGGCCATGACCGCCACCTTGGCATCCTTGTTCTCGGCAATATCTTTGTAACTATGTAGTACTAAAGGATTTCCTTTCTTGACGGCAATCGCTTCCCCGATGCTGTACTCCGGATCGGCGAAAGCGACAGCCGAACAACGGTCAGGATTAATGAACATTCCCGCGGTAATCAGATCGAATCGTTTGGCTTGCAAGCCTGCAACCAACGAACCGAATTCGGTTAATTCGCCGCGCATTTCATTAATTCCTAAATTTTTTAATACCGTCCTTGCAATTTCGACCGCTTCACCGGTCAGTTCCCCGTCCGCCGTTTGGTAAGCATACGGTTTTTCATTCGCAAATCCTACTGTGACATAACCTTGTTCTTGCGCTTTGGCTAATGTACCCTCTTTGTTGCCTCCGGCGGCAGCCGGGCTGTCTCCTTGCGGAGCTCCGGCATCATCTACAGTTCCGCATCCTGCCACTGCCGCAAACAACAAAAGAATGAGCGGAATTTTCAACCATTGCCTCAAGTCGTCCCACATCCCTCCAATGATTTTGATCGCTATCATTAATAATGCTAACATGATATCAGTTGTCGGTCATGCCGGATATCCTTGCTATATTCCAGATTATCCCTGTTCTCATGGGGTAAGGGAAGATTACCTGACCTATGCTCCTTTTTCCCGGTAGATCCTCCCGTATCATACCCCATTCCCCGGTTTACGTTCTTAGTCCCACTATGTTACGTAATTACCATAAACAAACATTTTTGTCAACTGACAAAACACAACAAATAGTACAAAAAAATCATTCTAAAGACCTATATTTAATTCACTTAGTTGAGCCTCTGCGCCGTCCATGTGACGGATACAATTTGCCAAGGACCATCGGCGGAGGCTTTGTTCAGTACAAAAGAGAACGATTGCTTCTCCGGCCGCTTTCCTAACGCGTTCACGGTCACTTCGACCAGAAGCTCGAACCCATTTTGCCCATTGGTGTCTTTTTCAGTAAAAGGTTTCGTCTTCCTGATCGACTTGATCTGGCTCATGGTTTGCAGAAAATAGTTCAGCGCGGGATTCTCCCGATCTGCGAACGATCTTCTAAGCAGCTCGGAATCCTGCTGATTCAGCGCAATGAAAAAGCTGTCGATGACCTCATAAGGAGTCGCTTGCCTGAACGCCTCGTCCAAACGGCCCGCCGCCTTGTAGACCATCCACTGATGGTCAGGGTCTACACTCCTCGAACCATGCGTGGAGCTGCCGAGGAAATGGATGCAGAAGTGTCCGGAGAAAGCGTTGTCCGGTATGCCGTCACCGCCATGAGGCATGCCATGCATCGATGCGGCAAGTGAATGGCCGTCGATTTGCACAAGCACGGCTCTCCGTCTCCAGCTCCACTCCCCATTGTAGATTTGCTTCATAACCTCCGTATCCGCTTTGGTGAGCGGCTGCATATCCGCATGGCTGCTTCCTGCTCGGCGCTGCGCCTGAAACCGAAGACCCGTTTCGAGATCCACGACTTGGGCGACGGACTTTCTGAAGACGGTTTTTTTGGCCTCCTCCCAGGGCACCAGCTTTCCGTAATGAGCCTCTCGTGCTGCACGGATATACCCAAGCAGCTTCTCCTTTACGGCGGGCTTCAGCTGCACGGTTTCCTTACGGTTCGCATCATACCAGTCACCCTGATCGTCGACTGCGTACAGGGCTTCACCTCCCGGTCCATGCAGTTTAATATAGGTGTCCGTCAGCACCGAGTGATGCTGCAGCTTCGCCGTCAAGCGGCGAAGCTGTTTCATCAGCGGGCCTGACTGCACCGTTAATTCCGTCCTCATCTCCGATTGCGGTGTAGCCATCACAATGACAGTCAAATAGTCTGGCGGACGAATGGCCGCAGCAGGGGAGTTCGATGGGGATATTCCCAAACTAATCCATACCGCTAGACAGACAAGCATGAGGTTGTTCATAGCTGCTCCTCCGTTCCTTTTATCAGAAAATACAAGCTTTAGCATTTTCCGCTTTTATCCCTAATATTCCTGTACAACCGATGAAAAAGTGGAGGCAGGGGGGACATCTATCCATATCCCTTTTCCCTTTTTTTCATAAAATAAAACCATATCTTAGATGGGTAGGTGATGAACGGGTGCAGTATTTGGATATGTTAACCCGCTTGGGTGCTGGAAGCGCACACCCGGGCGGATTCACAGCCACATTGGAACAGCTTCGCCGGTACCCGCTTCCTCCAGGAAGCCGGGTGCTCGAAGTCGGCTGCGGCACCGGCAGAACATCCTGTCACTTGGCTAAGCAGGGACATTCCGTCACAGGGCTGGACATTCGGCCCGAAATGCTGGCCAAGGCAAGGATCCGCGCCGCGAACGAAGGACTGCAGCTTGAGTTTGCGGAGGGCAGCATCACAGCTCTTCCCTTTGACGATGACACCTTTGATATTGTCCTTGCAGAATCCGTAACGAATTTTGCTGATATTCCCGCAGCGATAAAAGAATACCATCGCGTACTGAAACCCGGCGGCGTGCTTTATGACCGCGAAGTCATCGTATCCGGGAATATACCAGCCGATATTTACATGAAGCTGACCACATTTTTCAGTTTCGGCGGACTGCTTACGGAAGAGGCATGGATGGATTTGCTTGAAGCTCGTTTTAAAAAATCGGAGGTGCAAGACCGATCAGCATTCCAAGAGCATCTGACCGAAGACCAGTCAATCCATCCGGACCTTCATCAAATCATTGATCAGCAAGCCATCTTCGACGCTTCCATTTGGCGCACCTCTCTGGAGCATGATGAGTTGATCTTGAACAATCGGGACTATATCAGCTACGCGCTGTTTATCGCAAGCAAATCATGCTAAGGGATTGAAATTTATCAGTCAGGCGGGACCATGATGAAAACATCTTATATGGAAGCCGCAGAGCGGTTTATAGCATTGCATTTTCCGGCTTGCGAAGCAGCCATTCTGGCCGGAAGTGTCGTACAAGGC
Organism: Paenibacillus sp. PvR098; assembly: GCF_017833255.1. NCBI lineage: Bacteria > Bacillati > Bacillota > Bacilli > Caryophanales > Paenibacillaceae > Paenibacillus > Paenibacillus sp. PvR098. The sequence continues at coordinate 3,969,244 of NZ_JAFIBU010000001.1, read as the reverse complement.
GGATCGACCGACACTTCGGACCTGGATATCGTCATTATTGACGAATCCGGTCCAGGCCCCTTTCGCAGGACGTACAAAGCATTCGGTTGGGTCATCGAGGCGTTCGTACTTACGGGAGAGACGTACCGTTATTTCTTTGATCAAGCCATTGAAAGCGCCATTCCATCTCTGCTCCGAATGTGCGCGGAAGGCATAGTGCTTCGCGGACACGAAGCCGTTTGCGGCTTGGCTGATGAGGCTAGGCGGGACTTAATAGCAGGTCCTCCCGCTTGGACGCGTCAGGAGCTGGACCGGGCGCGGTACGAAATTGGTGAAGCCCTGCACGATTTGCTAGGCACAGACCATCGCGGCGAAGGCATATTTATTGCAGCCAAGCTGGCCGAAGGCCTTGCCGCCTTCGCGCTGCGCACCGGAGGACAGTGGCTCGGCGACGGAAAATGGATGTACCGCGGCCTAGAGCGGTTTAACCCCGGATTAAGCAAGGAGTTGCTTGAAGCGCTCAACGCTTACTATAAGCTGGATCGCAAGGAGCCCCTTGCCGTTTATTCTCTTTCACTTCTGGAGCCTTACGGGGGGATCTTGACGGAAGGCTACGCCGAAGGGGAGTTTGAGATGATAGAGGAAATATAAAGAGCGGATCGGGGAAACCCGATCCGCTCTTCATATTTCCTAGCCTATGGCTTACCGCCGTTGACCGATACCGGCAAAACAATTTCGATCGTGGTCCCTTGCCCTATCTCGCTTGAGATGGATACCTGGCCGCCGTGGCTTTCAATGATTTGGAAGCTGACCATCATCCCAAGCCCTGTTCCGTGTTCCTTGGTCGTAAAGAACGGATGACCGATCCGCTCCAACTGATCGGCAGGTATGCCGGTGCCTTGATCGATGACCCGGACGACGATCCGGTTCTCGCCCTTCTTGTTCGCCCGAACCGTAAGCTTACCGCCACTCGGCATCGCTTCAATCGCATTTTTCATCAGATTAATGAACACCTGCTTGAGTTGATTCTCATCACCATCGATGAATGGAAGGCCCTGTTCGCATTCTTTATCGATTTCGATACTGTTCATCACCGCCTGGGATTCGATCAAGGTCGTGACGTGCGCCAGCAAACGGTGAATGTCCACCGGCATGAATTGAACCGCCTTCGGCTTGGCCAGCATCAACATTTCGCCCAGGATTTGTTCGATCCGGCTGATTTCCGATGAGATGATGTCATAATATAGCTGCTTGTCTGCCACCCCCGATTTCAAAAGCTGGATAAAGCCTTTGACCGCAGTCAGCGGATTGCGGATTTCATGGGCAATTCCCGCGGCCAGCTGTCCGACGAGCGACAGCTTCTCCGAATTTTGCAGAAGCTCCTGCGCCTTGCGGGCTTCACTTATATCTTTTGCTATGATTCGGACAGCAAATTGATTCTCATACCAGGTGGGAACGGCCGAGAACTCCACCTCGACAGACTCTCCCTGCACCTTCATAAACTTTCCTTTGAATGTCGGAACAAATGCACCATTTCTAATGGTATCGCTCAGGTTGTAGGCTGCTTCAAGAACGTCGGGATCGATAAAATCGTTGATCGGTTTATACAGCAGGTCGCTTCGATCCGCGGCGCCCAGAAGCTTCACAGCCATTTCATTCACACAGACCCATTTGCCGTCCTGCTGAATGAGGAGCGCTTCCGGCATTTCTTCAATGAGCATCCGGTATTTTTCCTCGCTCTTTAGAAGCGCCTCCTCCGACTGTTTTCTGGTCGAGATATCGCGCCCCACCGTCAATATGTTACTTACCTGGCCATTTGGGTCTCTTACCAGTTTGACGGAGCTTTCCATCCAAATATAGTGACCTTGTTTATGCAAGGCCCGACAAATATGTATTTTTTCATCCGAATCCTCATTATCGTATGCGCTTTGTATTTGCAGCAGATCCTCTGGATGAATCAAATCACAAGAACTTTTCCCGACCAGCTCCTCCGCCTGGTACCCCAATTGGTGGTACACCGCCGGAGAGGTATAAAGGATTACGCCATCCAAATCGCAATACGTAATAATATCTTGCGAATTAACCGCGATCAGTTCATAAAGCTGCTGGCATCCCCGATCTTGCTTCAAGCTGTTCAGGCTATTGCCGTGTTCTCTGGAGAAGTCCCCCCGCTCACTCTGCAGCGAATGATTAACCTCGAACCTGTTCAAATATAAAATGTAATAGGCTTCCGAACTATTTTGTTCCCCTATGTATTTGGAAGCCGTTATACTTAACGGTACATGATATCCTTCGCGGTGAAGCCAGTTTAATTCAGCTCGATGGATAGCGCTTTCATCTGAGAGCAAATGCAGGCTATTCCAAAAATCACTCATATGATCCAAGCTGTCAGGGTGGCATAAGTCAACCATCATCCGTCCGGTTAATTCCGGTTCTGAATAACCTAAAAGCCCATATAAAGCCTTATTGGCTGCCAGACAACGGCCTGAAGAAGCCACAAGAGCCATGCCTGTCGGCGAATGATGGAAGCTTAGGAGAAACAAGGGGTGATTAATAAGATTGTCGTTAGCCATTCCAAGCCTCCTGCATCTTTTCCAACTACTGGTTATGAATAATGATAACATTCTATGTCCGGTGCACTTTATCCTTCTATTCAAATATAAAAAAAACTAATTTCAGGTAAAAAAACCTTCAATAAAATGAAAGGACAGGACCCGTATGCGGAATCCCGTCCTCTATAGTCTGGAGGCTTCTGTCACTTTACTACAAGTACCGGAATCTTGGCATGCTTCAATACATAGTGGCTTACGCTGCCCAGCATGAATTCTCCGATTGCGCTTAGTCCCCTGCTTCCGATCACGATTAAATCACAGTTGCTTTCCTGGGCATAGCTTACGATGGTTTTGGACGGTTCTCCTTGCTTCATAAAGACTTCCCCGCGGACTAATCCGGAAAGCGTCTGCTTCGCTTTCTCTACGATCAATTCGGCATGCTCATACTCAATTCGGCTTGAATCCGCCGGTGGGGTAATCATGGCTTCGCCAAAAATAATGACCGGCATATTAAACACGTGAATGACCTCAAGCTTCGCGCCCGGCATAACATTAATCAATTGCATCGCCGAAGCCAACGCTTTGTCCGCTTCTTTGGATCCGTCAAAAGCGACCAAAATATGCGAATACGGCATAGGGCTTCACCTCATTCGGGTTAGGATTAGATAATATGTAATCAATTACCCGCTAACCCATAACTAGAAACCATAGTCCTAAAATAATGGCAGCCTCCGAAGTCGGAAAGCTGCCTTTGGGTTCTTTATAGAGACACTACTTTACCACTAACCTGCGCTTCGAAGGCAGCCAGGATCACGTTTAACGAACGCATGCCTTCCTCTCCGGAAATGCTCGGAGGGGTGTTCGTCATAATGGACTGTACAAAAGCATCAATTACTCCGCTGCTCGTCTGCTTCTCATTGGTTGCGATAGCTCCAACTTTATAACGCTCTACCGAACCGTCTCGCAGCTCGATATGACCTGATCCTCCGGATGCGTGCCGATTTTGATCACACCGTTCTCGCACCACAGGTAGATGAATGATGGAGCCGTTCCGGCAAATCACAGAAAGCCCGCATCGGCCTTGACGAGCATCTCTTGGGCTTATGGCGGCAGATCATTGTTGAACAGCGGAGCCACCCCCCTGGCGATACCAACGAGCTGTCCGGCTACTTGCTGAGGGCCTTGTGCTTATATCTTGAAAGAGCTGTAAAGGAAAATGTTCCGGCATACGGTCGCTCCTTCATTGCTTTTCGAATGAAACGGTTTGTTGAGGAGAACGCGACCATAACGTTCAAAGTGGAGGAAGTGGCCCGGTACGCAGGCTTAAGCGTATCTAGAGCCGTTCACTTGTTCAAGGTTTGGTAAGACAATCATGGAGTATGCCCTTGAAATCCGCTTATCCGCCGCCATGGAACGGATGAAGTACACGTCGATAACTTTAGAGCAGATTGCCGAGAGCTGCGGCTTTGGAGGGTATTCTTACTTCCATAGAGTATTTAAGGAGCATTACGGTGTATCCTCTGGGGTTTATCGCAGCGGCAGCGGACAAGAAAGAACGTCGCGGCGGGCTCCTGCAGAGAAAATTTCGCCAAAAAAGGTCCTCCGCACAAAGCGAAGGACCTTTTACATGACTATGATCTTATGTTAATAAAGCGAGAGAGCCAACGAATCCCTTTCGTTCAGCGAATGAAGGATGGCTTCGCATCCCACTACTTCAATGCTAATTAACGTTTGAAGGCATTTCTTCAAAGCATGTCTTCCTGTCTCCACCTTATTGTCCAACGCCGTCTTCAAAAGTTTTAATGTTTTTTTATTCAAGCTGTCGGCGAAAACGGGGATCTCTTTGTTTTGAATAGTGACGAACACTTTCATCCCTAACACCGTCCCTACATATCAATTTTACTTATATATTGATAGGATAAATTACGATTATTAAAATAAGCTTAAAATAGTTTTACAAATTGTCAACAACTTTCGAATTTTCTCTATTTATGCGCATAAAGTTGCGATTTTTCGACAATGAAGTGAAAGTCTATGGAAGGATGTCCATTTCCCGGGAAATTCGTCGAGTTATTGTTTCGCTATAATGGATGTGATGAAAAAGAAAGCCTGCCTTGGAATTGTGGTAGACTTTCCGCTGAAATGATAATGACTTTCTAACACTTTTGCAGTCAACCGGGGGCCATTTATGCTTGAACCAACCTTGCTATATCGTTAGTAATATCAGCCGGCTCTTCTGAAGGCTCGTATCTTCGCAAAACTTCTCCTTCCTGGTTCACTAGAAACTTCGTAAAGTTCCATTTAATCGAATCGCCGACTAACCACTCCGGATTCTTTTCACTAATCATCATTTTGAGCAGCTTTGCATTGATATTCGATTCATCAAACCCTTGAAAGGGAGCTTCCTTTTTTAAATACTCGAACAGCGGGCTCGCCTGACTTCCGTTTACTTCAATTTTGGAGAACACCGGAAATTTCACGCCATAATTAATCTGGCAATAGGAAGCGGCTTCTTCATTGCTTCCAGGCTCCTGCTCGCCAAATTGATTACAAGGAAAGCCGAGAATTTCAAATCCATATTCACGATACTGCTCATAAAGCTTTTGCAAATCATCAAATTGCGGCGTGAATTTACATTTACTTGCTGTATTTACGATTAAAAGCACTTTTCCTTTATAATTTGACAAAGATACTTTGTCCCCATTTGTTTTTTCAACCTCAAAATCATATATCGTCATACAGCAGCACCTCGATGTCATTCTAATAACTATTATTATATTGAAATAATTATAAATTACAATAGAGACATAGAAAGATCTTGTCGAAAAACAAAAACACCCCTTAGTGACTAGAAGGGATTGCTCCATAATAGCCAACAAAAGGGCGTATCCGGTTACATAAGTTAGTCCATCTCTGAATCCTTTAAGACTCTAGTTTCATAGCTTAAGGTAAGTGTTTTATTGTTTTTCTTATCGTGCAGTTCCGCTTTGAACATACCTCCGAAGTGAAATTCCCTCTTCAAAGGCAATGTGCCGCAGTAAAGTGCAATGCCGGGACTGTCATACCCGCGTTGTTTAACAATTTCAAGCAGCTGCATCGGGTTCAAAAATGCGCTTAACGCTCCGGACTGGTATAATACCTCTTCCCCGTCAACCTGAACCCAACTATTAAGTTCAATCTCGTCCCAGTGCTCCGCAATCGATTCCAATGTCCATAGCTCTCGGGTAATCATTTTCGCGCAAACCTGCTTTGACTTTTGAATCGATACGGTCTCAAGCACCCGATCCGTATGATCACTGCCCAAACCGATATACCAAGTACCATCGATATCCAATAGAACAACCTCAGCCTCGCCACTGCTGTCATTGCCAACAACGCTAATACAGTCAGAGTTACTTAGTAATTCCGGCGAAAGATCATACATCATGGGAACCGTCCGGGGAGCCGGCACCCCCAGCTCTTTTAATTCTTCGATATGGTGTTTGACCGCTTCCTGATCTTTATTTGTATATCCTGCGATGACAAGTCTTTGTGGTGCCCAGTTCAACGGAGTTCTCCCGCACTGAAATTCCATATCTACCTTTATCCTCCCAGTTTGTGTTTACTTACCCCATCTTTTGACCCATTCCGGATCGTAGCCAAATTGGTCAAGTACACGCCCGACGGTATGATTGACGATATCGTCTAAAGTTTGCGGCTTATTATAAAATGCGGGCATTGGCGGAAATATCATAGCTCCTGCCAATATCGCGGTTTCCATATTTCGGATATGAATCAAATTTAACGGCGATTCTCTAGTTAAGAGAATGAGCTTTTTTCTTTCTTTAAGCATGACATCCGCCGAACGGGAAATGAGATCGGAAGCAAGGCCGGAGGCGATCCCGGCCAATGTCTTCATGCTGCAGGGAGCGATAATCATGCCATCAACGCGAAATGACCCTGAAGAAATCGAAGCGGCTTGGTTTTTAATGCTGTGGTAAACGTCGGCCATTTCCTTCACTTGCTGGAGAGAATAGGACGTCTCCATCTGGATCGTTTTTTCTCCCCATTCGCTGATGATGAGATGCGTTTCGGCTCCCAACTCCTTCAAGGCTTCCAACATTCTAATGCCATAAATTGCTCCGGAGCCGCCCGTAATTCCGACAATAATTTTATTATTCATGTTGTCTACCCCGATTCTTTATACTTCTAGTAATCTTGGTTGTAAGATACCGGCAGGCAGCTTATCAGAGATTTTGGCATCCTTCAAATATTCTTCATAATTAGGTATACGTGTTACCTCATAATCCATCGGCTCAGCGTCTAATGGTACGGTACAATCAAATCCAAGCTTGGAGCCTACTCCGTTATCCGTAGACGGATCTAATTTCGACCCCAGCGCTCCATGAACAGCAACTAAATCGGTGGCGGCCTGAAACCTTGTTGCTACACACCAATCCACTTCTTCCATGTTAAAAATATCAATTTCCTCGTCGACCACAATGACCTTTTTCACATCGTAATGCCCGGCAAAAGCGGCAAAGATCGCATTCTTGGCTTCGCCCTCATTGCGTTTCTTCATAGAAACGACCAGATGAAACCGGCACTTTCCGCCCATGGTCAAATGCACATTTTTTACCGTGGAAACGGTATTTTTCATGGAACGCAGCAGAGAGGCTTCCCGAGGGATAGCGCCGAGCAGCAGGTTTTCAATGGAACCGGCCAAGCAGGTTTGGTAAATGGGATCTTTACGGTGAGTCACGCAATGAATTTCGATGACTTCTTTGTCGCTTTGCAAGCCATAATACGCCGGGAATTCGCCGAAGGGTCCTTCCGATTCCCTTACGTGAGGCAGAATTTTACCCTCCAAAACAATCTCTGCGTTCGCAGGAACATCAATGTTGACCGTTTTACAGCGCACTACCGGAATCGGTGAGCCTTTGAGCGCTCCGGCGATCTCCATTTCATCCTGGCCCAGAGGAGCGATGGCTTGGGAGGCCAGCATCAAAATCGGGTCTACGCCGATCACAAGCGCGATTTCTAAAGGCTGTCCTTTTTCCTCCATTTTTTTATAGAAGTTAAATGTATGTCTAGGCAGAATTAAGGCACCTAAACGGTTTTTGCCGGAAACCTGCAATCTGTGAATCGAAACGTTCTGATTCCCTGTTTCGGGATCCCGTACAATCGCAAGTGCGGCTGTAATATAAGGAGCGGAATCCTTTTCCTGATGAAGCGGAATAGGGAACATCTCCAGTAGATCAATATCATTCTCTATGACTACCTCATGAACCGGAGCCTCCGAACTGCTAACCGGTTTGGAAGGAAGCGGATGATCAATAGCTTCTAAAAATTTAGGGATCATTTCGTTTTCTTTACAATTCATTGCCTCAGCGAATTGTTTTCTGGTGCTGGCAATACCTGCGGCTAGAGGCATATCATGACCTTCAACCTTTGGAAAAAACACAGCCTTTTCACCGTCAAAACGCTTCGTAAATGCAGCAATTTCAAAGGTGGTGGACACCTCTTGATCCACTACGGCCAGTTGACCTGTCTCGTTCATATGACGAAGCCACGATCTTAATGATTCATTATTCATTGTTGCATCTCCTTATGCGATCATTTTAGTTTGTGCCCTCTGTTGTTTAAAACGAAATTTTTGCAGGAAAGAAAGAGCGATGAATGCGATTAAACCGATGATACTGGACGTGATTTCCGGCACAATTAAGCAAATGGATGCTGCGTAGAAACCAAGCCTTACCACCATACTGGTTTTCTCGAATAAAAATCCGACGACGCCAACACACAGGGAGTAAATCCCTACGCAAGTAAAGGCAGTAATCATCACGATTTCGTACCATTCTCCCATCATTAATAGTTCCGGACTCATGATAAAAGCAAACGGAATTAGGAGCAATGGTATCGCATAGTAGAAAGCATACAGGCCCGTCTGAAACGGTTTGGTTCCTGCAATTCCGGCAGCGCTATATGTAGCCAAAGCGACCGGTGGTGTAATCATGGACAAGCAGGCCAGGTAGAATACAAACATATGCGCCGTAAGCTTCTCTACACCAAATTCCTGCAGGGCCGGGGCCATCAATACAGCCGCCATAATATAAGCGGAGGTTGTCGGCATTCCCATGCCCAGAATAATGCACGCAAGGGAAATGAGCAGCAAGCTAATCACAAAGTTGCCGAAGGAAAATTGAATGATAAGACTGGTGAACTTGAGCCCAAGTCCGGTATATACAATGACTCCGACAATAACCCCCGCGACAGCGCACGGAATGGCCACTTGAATGGATTGTTTTGCCCCGCTTGCGAGAGCTTCGAACAGTTGAATCAGGGTCATTCGAGTATCTCTTCTGAGCCAAGAGACTAAAATAATTGCAATAATAGACCAGAATGCCGCTTTTTGAAGAGTGAAACCAAGAAAGATAAACACGACTAAAACAAGCAGCGGAATTAATAAATGCAATCGTTTAGAAATCTTTTCTTTCTTCTCAGCAAATTCCTCGACTTCTTCCGCCGTGCCGAGACCTTCCTTCTTTGCCTTCAAATCTACCGTAATGTAAATCGCCACATAATAAAGTACGGCCGGAATCAAAGCAGCCAGACAGATTGCGGCGTACGGTATCCCGAGCATATCAGCCATGATGAAAGCGGCAGCCCCCATGATTGGCGGCAGGATCTGACCACCAGTGGAGGCGAGTGACTCTACGGTCGCCGCAAATTTGGCGCTAAAGCCCGTTCTTCTCATTAGCGGGATAGTGAATATCCCTACACTCGCCACATTGGCCGCCGCACTTCCGCTAATCGTACCCATCAAGCTGCTTGCCACTACTGCCGCTTTGGCGGATCCGCCGACTAACTTCCTCGTAACACTATGGGCAATATCAATGAACAATTTACCGCCTCCGGAGACTTCCAAGAAGGCGCCAAACAGAATGAAATAAAAGACGAAGTCCACGGAAACTCCCACTGGAGCCCCAAAAATACCGTCAATCGATAAAAACTGAAGATTGACCATATCTTCGAAGCTCATCCCGCGATGCTGTAAAAGCCCGGGCATATTTTGCCCCCAAAGCCCATAGGCAATAAAGATGAGTGCCAAGATCGTCATAGCAGCACCAACGGTTCTTCTGGAAGCTTCGAGAAGCAAAACGATCAATACGACACCCAAAATCCAATCCGTTGAAGTCATCTCGTCGACGTAAGGAATACGGGAGGTCAGCCTTTCAGCTGACACCGCAATATATGCACCTATGCCAAGGGACACCATGGCAAGAAGCCAATTGAAATATTTGATAAGCTTCCCGGTTTCTTTTTCACCCTGTTTCATTAGGCAAAACGTAAGCGCTAAGGCAAAAGCTACGTGAATGGCCCTTTGTGTCATACTGGTAAAGCTTCCGAAACTCGCTGTGTACAATTGAAATAATGACCAACCAATCGCGATAACAGAAGTTAAGTTAACAAACTTTTTCATAGGTTGTCATCCTTTGCCTACAGTTACTTAAGTAGGCCTTTCTCCTTATAGTATTTCTCTGCACCCGGGTGCAGCGGTACATTGAGACTTTCAGGCTTCATTGCATTTTCCGGGTTGAAATCCTTCAAAGCGTCATGAGCACCATCCAGCTTTTCTTTGTTTTCAATAACCGTTTTGGTAATGTTATATGCCGCTTCTTCATTCAGGTCGGATGTCGTCAAAATCATAGTGGAGAAGCCTACAGTTTGTACATCATAGTCCTGGCCCTTGTACAATCCTTTTGGAAAATGGACATCAGTATATCCAAAGCCCTTAAATTTATTTACAGTTTCATCTTCCATTGGCAGGAACACGATTGGTGTATGGATCGACAATTCACTGATCGTCGGGTGCCCTTTCGGCATAACCAAAATATGAAGATCAGCTTCACCGTTTTGGAAGGAGGATTGGATGACATCATTCGACGTTAACTCTACTTTCCCCCCGTACTGCTTAATGGTGTCGTAGTTAACCCCATAGGCTTCCAATACTTGACTAGTCGAAAATTCCGCAAGGCTTCCCTTGTTATTGGTATAGATTCTTACAGGAACTTTATTATCAACAATGTCTTTTACCGTCTTGATTCCGTGTTTATCAACAAATGCTTTTGAAGCGACAATTCCGATATAGTACTGATCAAGCGCTCCAACCAAACCCCGTAAATTTTCTTGTTTTTTCTGGTATGCCACATTTCCTTCATAAGCCCATTTACTTGTAATCGAGAAGGAGAAGGCGACATCCGCTTTCCTCTCATCCAGCATTTTCGCATTGCCGATGCCACCGGCAAATGGCAGCACGTCAACCGTACGACCGTTCATTACAGGACGTAAAAGCTCGGCCATCGTCGCTCCGTAAATATACCAAGCGCTTCCCTGCGTATTGGTCGCAAACAATAAATTGCCGGAGTCCGGTTTTTGAGAATCTGTTGAAGCATTAGAGGAACCCGATGTGTTTCCTCCTCCAGTTGACCCGCAGGCAGTAATAAACAAAACAACGGCTAATATAAAGCTAAACACTCCGAGCTTTTTCATAAAAGTGAATCCTCCCATTTTGTATTTACTGTGCTAATTGTTGGTTTGGAATTCTAGCGGGCATCAAAGGTTATGAATTACCGTTAAGTAACAAATCACTTCAGTTTCCCACGATGCTTCACCTCCACAAATTAGTTCAAAAAAGGAATAGATTTGTGCATGTCATCATTTGGTTCGGGGTTACCATTTATTTTCATTACATCGGGGCTTCAATATCATGCCGATGGTGGAAAATACTGTATTGTGGATTGTGTATACATAAATAAAGTTAAAAATGGCTCACAAATTATTGTATTGTGTATACATAAATGCACTGAAATAGTAATCTGTTTTATGCTTCAATAACGGTTTTTAAATTTGAATAAATAGTATTACAGGTCATAGTCATTGTCAATATATTTTTCATCATGATGTAATGTATTGTAACATATTGTCGATTTTAGGCGAAAAATCTGATCGACTCTCATGGTGTTTACGCTTACAATTTGATAGCTACATATTTTATGTTATATTTAATAACAACCATATTTATCCATAAATTTCCTTATATGTTCACCTATCTAATAACTTACTGTTGAACAAACCTGTCACTCGCTCCAATGAAGCTTTTTAATAAGGAACCATTCATACAAAGGTCATCAACAATTTTAAGGATCATTCGTTTAGTATAAAGAGATAGTATCCATATCACACTTAACGACTCCATGAGCCGCAAATAAATTGACTAACGTTCAAATCAAAACGCAACGGCATCTCATTTTCGAGTATGTTTTTTTGCGAGCGAACCACTCTTCAATAGAAAGCGCTTTCGACATTATCTATGCCAAATGTCCCAGTCAGAATTGGACAGCTTCCGCCTTTGCCCTTCATTCTTTCTTCATCAAAGCTTCATGGTAATTTCATGATCATCTGTCAATATGCTGATAAAGTTAAATTAATAGTTAGATTAAGTCTAATTTTAATTTAATTGGAGGACACTATGATCATTACAATTAACGATGCCACCCGGCACTTACAAACAGCCAACATTCGTATGACAACGCAGCGACAGCTCATTCTGGAACATTTATATTTGAAATTATCTCACCCCACGGCTGAAGAACTATTCGAATCGATCTATGCCGAGTATCCGAAATATGTAAGCATGACGACCATTTACAAAAATCTGCGCACATTAAAAGAACTGGGGCTGCTCAAGGATTTTCATATCCTTCACGGCGATGTTACAAGGTACGATACGAATACCGCCCCGCATCATCATTTATATTGCGTACATTGCGGGACGATCACAGACTTTGCGGCAGCTGTTCCAGACCTGGAAAAAATCAGTGATGGCTTCCGTCCCCAGAGCGCTTATCTTGAAGTATCCGGCACATGCCATGCCTGTGAACAGCTCCATGGTCAACATTTCAAAGTCGCGATTTGATGACCTATACCGTGAACAACAAAAAAAGCACTCGCCGATAAGAAAACCTCTCGGCGGTGCTTATGGAGTGCTCATTTACATACTATCGATTTATTTCCACGGCAGCAGCTTGCCTTCAAGCCACTGAAGTCCCCGGTTAAAGAAAAGCCCTAACAAGGACAAGATCAGAACCCCAACCATGAGCTTTGTCGTGATCATCAGATTCCCGTAATGCAAAATCATCGAACCGATCCCTTGTTGAGCTGCGATCATTTCTGCAGATACCAATAGCAGCAGGGAGGTCCCAGCCGCAAGCTTTAGACCGGCGAAGATCATGGGCAGCGCTCCTGGAAGAATGACCTTCCGAATGACGCTCAGATGACTGGCCCCGAATGTAACCGCTGCTTTGATCCAAATGGGGTCTACGTTCTTGACTCCCGAGAACGTATTGATCACAACCGGGAAAAATACACCAAGGGCGATCATCGTGAACTTCGGCGCTTCCCCAATCCCGAGCCATAAAATAATCAAAGGCAGGAGTGCGATTTTCGGAATCGGATAAATGGAATACACAATAGGCGAAAGTACGGCATCCACCCAGCGTGAAAAGCCTAGAATAAGGCCGATCACGATGCCGCATACAGCACCTATGCCATACCCGATAACAATCCTGGACATACTGGCAAGAATGTTCTGGTGAAGCTCACCGCTCGACAGCATATCCCAGCCCGCCAATAGAATCAACGACGGAGCCGGCAGGAACAGCGGAGGCACGAGCCCCAGCCTGCAAATCAATTCCCACAGCAACAGTAGACTGAAAATACCTAGTACGGAAGCGTACCCCGGTACCTTCTGCTCCAAGAAGGAAACGCGATTTCGTATAATATGCCGCTTCTGCCCTTGCGCCGAAGCATGGGAAGGCGCTTCGGTTATCGATTCACTTGATGTTTGAGTCATGCCTTATCCCTCCTTCAGCGCTTCCTGTGCATCATGCCGGATCAGCTGCCAGATTTCATTTGCGTACCGCTCAAAAGCGACTCGATGCTCCTCCTGATCCCTTCCGGTCTTAGGCAAATCGATATGAATCACTTCTTTGATCTGCCCAGGGTGACGTGAAAGTACAATCACCCGGTCAGCCAAATATACCGCCTCTTGTATATTGTGCGTGACATATAATGTACTTAACCGGGTGCGATTCCAGATCGAGAGCAGCTCCTCCTGCATCAGGGTGCGCGTCTGCGCGTCCAGTGCTGAGAACGGCTCGTCCATCAACAGCAAATCCGGCTCGACAGCAAGCGCCCGGGCGATACCCGCGCGTTGACGCATACCGCCCGACAACTGCTTCGGATAGGCCGATTCAAACCCCGTGAGCCCGACCATATCGATATAATGCTTGCCCTTTTCCTGCTGCTCCTGCTTACTCGCGCCCTGCTCTTCCAGACCGAACACGACATTCTCGTAGACCGTCCGCCACGGAAAAAGTGCGATTTCCTGAAAGACGATACCTAGCCGAGGAGGTTCATCAGAAGATAAACCCTCAAAGTAAACCTCTCCGCCGGTAGGAGATAACAGCCCGCCGACAATATTAAGAAGAGTAGATTTCCCGCAGCCGCTGGGGCCGACAAGTACCACAAATTCTTGTTCTTCAATCGTAAAATTAATGTTTCGAAGAGCGGTTACCTCTCGTTTCTTCGAGTCGACGAACCGCTTTTCCACGTTGTCCACTACGATTCTCATGGCATTAATTCCCCAACTTGCTCAGAGCTTCGTCCAGCAAAGCGGTATTCACAATTTCATTCGTATCGATCACTTTGTCGATCAGCTTCTCTTTGGCATACCAATCTACCTGCGTCTTGATATCTTCTGCCAGAAGCTTTCCGTCACGGTCGATATAAGGAAGTCCTTGCTTCACGTTCTCTTCGGGTTGATCCGTATATTTGGCGACGATTTTAACGACTTCGTCATAATTGGCTCCAGGTACGAGCTCGCCGTCCTTTTTGATCAGGACTGCATCATAGTAGTAGCGTGTAGCTTTGGCATACGCCTTCATAAAACGTACAGCCGCATCCTGATTGCCTGCAAGCTTAGGAGACAAGAAAATACCGGATGTTTGATACTCGATTTCGTCGCCTACCTGCGCTACGATTTTACCGTAACCTTCCTTCACTACAGCGGTGATGTTCGGCTCATTAAGCATCACCGCATCCACCTGCTTGCTCTTGAGCGTTTCCATCAAGCCCTTAATGCTGTTCAGAGGCACCAATTGAACATCCTGTAGCGTTAAACCATGCTTTTCAAGCAGCCGGCCTGCCATATAATGATAGGTTGATCCGGTCTGTGTAATTCCGATTTTCTTTCCTTTCAATTCTTCGATCGCCTTGATCGGAGAATCACTCGGAACCATCAAGGCTGTAGAAGAATAGCCTTTCTGCTCTCTGCCTTTGTCCGCAGCAATAACGAGCTTTTGGCCGCCAGCCACCATGTTATACAAGCTTGCGGTAATCCCTGTAGCGCCCACATCCACGCTTCCGCCAGCGGTAGCCACAGCAATCGGCTGCGCTGCTTCGAACCATTTGGCTTTCGCGTCAATATTTTCTTCTTTAAAGAATCCTTTCTCGATTCCGATAAACAACGGCGCGGAGCTGGCCAGCTTGAGCATGCCAATTTCTACTGATACCGCTTCGGCTTCTGTTTTTGCAGGTTCTGCTGCGTTGCCTGGTGCCGCTTCCTTATTCCCACAGCCTGCAAGAGCAGTGGTTACGAACAGGAGCGCAGTTAATGCGAAGAGTGATGCTTTTTTCATTGGTTAACCCTCCAGTTTCTCTGTGTTGAAATTGAGCCAAATCCCATACACATTCGACATCCTTCACCAAATTCCTTCTAAGACTCTGATCTTTTTTACAACGGAGTCGAATTTCCCCGAAATTTATGATGTGTGCCAGATGTTAATGTCTCCATTTCAGTAAATGCTCATTATGTTTCTGAAGCATTCGGGTGATATATACGATCTGCCCGGTGTGATAAGCATAATGTGCCGTGACATGGTACAGCAGATCCATCATTTTCCGGGTGTAGGATGCAATCCCCGCTTCGGGAGGATAATAAACATAAACCTCGCGGTAAAGATCTTCCTCGGAGAGTGCGGCAAGCACTTCACGCGACTTCTCCCTCACGGAGTACAGGCGCTCCGAGAGTTCCCTGCGCGTATATCCGTTTTCCATCAAAAATTCAGCCGAGCGCTCTCGCACATAAGGCTCTCCTCCAATACTGCTTACAATACTGTGATACTCATTCCCTGCCAGATGCAGGCACAAATTCCCGACGCTGTTTGTTTCGTCCTTCAGCTTGTGCCATAGCTGCTCGTCCGAAAGCCGGGATAACGCCAGTCCGATTCTCTCCAATTCATTATCGAGCAGGTTCAAGGTCGTTAAAATGAACAATAGACTTCTCCCTCCTTTAAGTCATTCCCGTCCGACATGTTATATTCCCACACAAAGAAATAGACCGTTCCGCTTAAGGTCCCGGTCTACAATCCATATTATACCACTTTCCAGTTTGACCCTTCAAACCAAGTGGCTGACACTTCATTTTTTGTCGATGACCCGGAACGACGCGGTAGCCATCGAGCATAGGATGTTATTTTCGTTCATGAGGGTTCCCTTGGTCGTAATCGTTCTGGCTGACATATGAACGATCTCCGCAACCGCCGTCACTTTACCTTTCCCGGCAGGCGCGGTAAAATGCATGTTTAATCCCGAGGTCACTATATCGCTGCCAGGGCGGGCGGCCATAGCCATGAGTCCCATTGCGGAATCCAGCAGGCTCGTATGCACGCCTCCATGAAGAATGCCGATGAAATTCAGATGGTGCTCCTGTACATCCAACGTGATAATAATCTTGCGTTCATCCAGCTCAATCAATTCGCAACCCAGATAGCCCCAAAAGGTATGCTGCGCCTGCTCCAGCATGCGTTCGAATTCTTTCTTGGTTTGTTCCATGTTCATTGTGTTCTCTCCTTATTGGGCTTCCGGCAGGAACAGATTCCTACTTGTTCTTCCAATCTTGATGCTGAGCGTCTTCCTCAACCAATTTTCTTCGAAGCACTTTCCCGGCCAATGTTTTGGGCAATTCGCTGCGGAACTCATACCTGTGCGGGACCTTGTAAGCGGCCAAGCGCTCCCTGCACCAATGCTCAAGTTCCTTTTCCTTTAAGGATACCCCTTCCTTCAGGACAATATAAGCTTTGACCGTTTCCCCCCGATAGGGATCCGGCAGG
>NZ_JAFIBU010000001.1:3560000-3647500 GCF_017833255.1 Paenibacillus sp. PvR098 | reverse complement strand
GGCGGAAGATGAAGCAGCACGTAAGCGAACATAATAATCAGCAGCATGCTCGAAAGCGTCAGCAACCATCCGGCAAGCAATTTGGCTCTAATCATTTTATCGTAGGCAACTGG
Source organism: Paenibacillus sp. PvR098 (assembly GCF_017833255.1). Classification (NCBI taxonomy): domain Bacteria; kingdom Bacillati; phylum Bacillota; class Bacilli; order Caryophanales; family Paenibacillaceae; genus Paenibacillus; species Paenibacillus sp. PvR098. The sequence continues at coordinate 3,647,387 of NZ_JAFIBU010000001.1, read as the reverse complement.
CAAATATTTATTCACGAAGAACCCGGCTCCTTCCCTCGAAATGGAGGTAGAGGCAGTGTAGTTCGCTCCTGAGATAAAGAGGAACACGCTAGCGCCGCCTCCCAGTACTAGAGCCGCCATGCCATCTTGCTTAAACAAGCTTTCCGCAGCACGCAGTGATTCCATGAAATTCGGCTGTGTCAGAACCGGTATAAGAAGCAGCACCGGCCACATAAAAGACATCAGCACACAGTTCAGAAAGTAGGGCGGAGTTCGAAACAGGATACGAAGCTCTTTGAGCAAGTACGCTTTGAGTACCGGCTGCTGCGCCGTCAGCTTATCGAACCGGGCTCCGCTGATTTGTTTGCGGCGCGCCGATGATTCCGAAATGCCGATCACGCCTTTAAAATATAACCCTTGTCCAAGAAATGCAAATCCAATAAAAAACAGCGCAGACAGGCTCAAAAAGAGCACCAGATTCATCAAACCTGCAAAAGTCGTCTCCCGTAAGAGCGCATCGGCCGCGAGTTTGACGCTTGGGAATGCCCGGGTTGCTAATTCGACGAAGGAATTATGGCCGCCCTGAAACATATCTTGAAGCTTGCTGGGATCCAAGGAATTGTTCATCGTACGCTGGAATAAGATGTTGCCCCCCACGGAAAGCAGAACGGCGGTGATTCCGGCAAACATTCGGAAACGATCCTTACTGCGCGAGATGCTGGAGAAGCTCATCATGACCATAGCTACTATGGAAGCCAGGACAAGCGGTATAATCGGCAGCACTAGGAAAATGATCCCCGAATAGATATAGTAAGCTATTCCGCTATCGTTCTTTATACCAAAGATCAGAAGTACCGGCAAAAGCAGGACCAACTGCGTCAAATACTCGTAAAGCAGTGTCACGATAAATTTTGCGGTCAAGATTTGCACAGGCTTCAACGGTAGCGGCAGCAGATACTCGACATCCTGAGAGAAGTAAAACACGTTAATGATGTAAAAAATGCCGAACATAAAGATGACTGCGCTGGTGGTGGCTAGACCCAGGCCTGGAATGACCCCCTCCTGACCCATGGACTTAAGACTGTCATATACGGAGGATACCATTGAAGCGAAGGCATACATCAACGGCATGAGAGCAATCAACAGAAGCACCGGCAAAATAATGTGCAAGGGAAGCCTGCGTTTTTTCTTGCCGAACCTTTTAAACTGTCCTCCGCCGTTCTTGAGTAGGATGCGTGTCAGCATAAGCGTCTTATTCATGATTGGTCAGCTCCAAAAATAAGCTTTCCAAGGACATGTCGGACTGGAAACGTTCCTGCATTTCCTTGAACGTACCGCAGAACAAAACGACGCCCTTGTTAATAATCGCTACCCGGTCACACAGCTTTTCAGCCACTTCAAGCACATGAGTCGAGAAGAACACCGTTTTGCCGCTGTCTGCATGCTCTCTCATCATTTCCTTCAATATATAAGATGATTTGGGGTCAAGGCCTGTCAGCGGCTCGTCGAGTATCCAAACGGACGGATCGTGTACAAGCACACCCATAATGACGATCTTTTGCCGCATGCCGTGAGAGTAGCTTTGGATCGGATCAGACAGCGCATGCGATAGATCGAACCGACGGGCAAGCGCCTCTATGCGTTCCTTTCTAAGGTCTTTGGGAACATCGTACATGTCGGCCATAAAATTTAAATATTCCAGCCCCTTAAGCCGCAGAAACAGATCGGGACTGTCCGGAACATAACCGAACTGCTTTTTCGCTTCGAGCGGCGCTTTGGAAATGTCCGTCCCGTTAATCCGAATGAAGCCTTTGGTCGGCTGGATGATGCCGGTCATCATTTTGATCGTTGTCGTTTTGCCTGCCCCATTCGGCCCGAGGAATCCGAAAATTTCACCGCCTTGGACGGTCAGCACGAGATTATCCACGGCTTTTACCTTATCGTTATAGCTTTTGGTGACATACATCAGCTCGATCACAAGAACACCCCTTTATAATGATCAATCATCTTACCAGGTATAACCGTTATATATAGGAGCAAACGGTTCTTCCGGCGGTCTACTGGTCTCGATCCGTACCCCCAGCATCATAAGCTGGGCGGCCGCATACGCCAATCCCGCTCCGACCGCAAGCAAGCATGAACGCGTTTTTTTAAGTTGGACTTGCCATTTTTCCAAACCTCACCCCTCCGCCGATCAATAAACATATGGTATTTGTAATATCAATCTGCCACATTTTTCTCCAAAACACCATATGCCATAGAGCACAAAAAAACCACCTGTCAATAAAGCGACAGATGGTTCATTTCGAAAGATTCGTTTACACACCGACGATGTGATAGCCGCTATCTACATAAATAACTTCACCAGTGATGCCCCGCGACAAGTGGCTCATTAGGAACATGGCCGTATCGCCAACCTCGGCGGTTTCCGTCGTCCTGCGCAGCGGCGCTTTCTCCTCAACTGTTTTCAGGATGGAGTTGAAATCCTTGATGCCTTTCGCGGCAAGCGTCCGGATCGGTCCGGCGGAGATGGCGTTCACCCGAATGTTGTATTGGCCCAAATCGTTCGCCAGGTAGCGTACGCTGGCTTCCAAAGCAGCCTTAGCGATCCCCATGACATTGTAATTCTTCATGGCGCGCTCTGCCCCAAGGTAGGTCATCGTCATGATGCTTCCGCCCTCAGTCATAAGCGGATACAGTCTTTGAGCCACCGCAACCAATGAATACGCGCTGATGTCATGCGCAAGTACGAACCCATCTCTGCTCGTGTTAACAAACAAGCCCTCAAGCTCTTCCGTGCGTGCAAACGCGATGCTGTGCACAATACCGTGCAGCACGCCAAACTGCTCCTTCAAGGAAACGGCCAACTTCTCGATATCTTCGTCAACGGTCACGTTGCAGGGTAAAATCACCGAATTCGGGATCGTATCCGCAAGCTTACGTACGCGCTCCTCCACCCGTTCATTCTCGTACGTAAACACCAATTTGGCACCTTGGCTTGCCAACGACTGCGCAATCGCCCATGCGATACTCCGGTCATTAGCCACACCCATGACCACTATATTTTTACCCACCAGCAAACTCATCCGTACGTTCCCCTCTCCATTATCAAATAGGGCTTGGACACACTTTCTTCCCTACTCAAGGTATATCATTTTACCGAATATTTCAAGAGCGCTTTTCGCCCCTAAACGGGTCACATTACAGTTCAAAAGAGGCTTGCGACAGTACGGTTACGCCTGATTCCCGCCGCACGGATTTCATAAGCTCGAACAGCGCATCATCTTTCCTCTTAGCCTCCAACATAACATCCAACCGGGGAGTGATCGGGGCAACGGCTCGCAGAAAAGACATCAAGAGACTCGGCTCAATGTAATCCGCATGGCCGCGGGGATCCTTATCGCTTTTGGGGCTGGAGACGTGAATTTTGGGCGGGAGCTCCCTTGGTGCGGCAGACGGTTTGGTGAAACCGGCCTGTTCTTTATACCCAGCCCAAGTCGATTGAATCCGAGACCAATGCGCTTCGGCAGGTTCCCCGCTGGGGTTGACCTGGTCATGGTGAATATCAAGCACCATGGGAACGCCGACCTCCTCGCAAACCTCAAGCGTCTCTAAGGCATTGAATGTCTTATCGTCATTTTCGAGCGTCATCCGTTCTTTTATACGTTGGGATAGGGCGGTGAAGTTGTTCACAAAACGCTGTCTTGCCGATTCCTTGTTCCCGTAAGTGCCTCCGATATGAATATTGCATTTGGCTGACGAATCAAGCCCCATCGCTTCCAGCATCCGCACATGCCGCTCCAGGTCGGCCTGCGAGCTGCGAAGAACCTCCTCTCTGGGGGTGCTCAACACGGTAAAATGATCCGGATGAAAGCTAAGCCGCATCCGGTGCTCTTTGGCATACCCTCCGAGCTCGGCGAAAGCTTCCGTCAGCTCCTGAATCGGGTACCAACCGCCGAGCTGCTCATGGCCGACCAGAGGAATGAGTCTGGAGGAACAGCGGTACAATTCGATATCGTGCGCCCGGTTGTGCCTGAGCAACCTCAGTGTATTATGAATATTCTCGGCAGCGATCCGTTCAAGCTTGCGTACGGCCGCTTCCCGGTTATCGAGCTTGGAGAAGCTGGTAAAGGTCATCGTTTTGGAGGGTGAGGCGTTCTTCACCCGCATAGACATGGCGACGTAACCGAGACGGACAATCATGGCACAATCACACTCCTCCCTGAATAATGGCTTCCTTTATCTTTCCCAATCCCTTAGACACACATGAAAAAACCGCCCAATCCAGCTCGGCGGTTTCCTTTATTTTATATAGCCTACACTCTCGCTCCAAAAAACATCTCATCGGCCAAAGCGGATTGAATGCGCGCTTCCTCCTCCGTGAGCTTGCGGACCAGCTCCATTTCGACCTGCGTCACTTCATCGCCTTGAAAATTGATTTCCGCAATGGACGCGATGATCTTTACGATGGCAATGGCTTGATTGTCTGGAGTATAAGCAATGACTTTCTGTCCGGCCGGAAAGACACGAAATCCCTTCTTAACCATTTTACCTTTGCCGTATTCCAGCAGCTCGAAGAGCTCCTGCTCGGACTTAAATTTGCAAACAGAATTAAACTCAGTTTGAAAACCCATGGATTCTCTCCTCTCAGCTTGTTTATTAGCTTTAGCATAATGGAAGCAGCAAGTAAAAAGCAAGCCTCGACAAGAGCATATTCCACGCAACAGACATGCTCTCACCGTATTCGAGCACTGCTTCGAATCTCATCTTGAAGAACACATCCGCACCTGCGCATGGACATAGCAAAAATAGCGAATCCTACACTAGGGCTTATCAATGAATTTATATGGAATCAGAAATATGTAAGAACCGGTATCGTGTGCGGCTGGACCACGCCGGGGAATCCGTATAGCTCCAATAACGGTGCTTGCTACTTACGGTATTGGCATTCACCAACGGCATTCCGTTCGAATCCTTAGCGGTGACCACTGAAGTGTGCTGAAATCGGTCGTCGCCGTCCCAGTCATAGCTGATCACATCGCCCAAATCAAGCTCCGCCGCGCTGGTAACCTCCTGAGCGCGAAGACCGGAACGGCTGGTCAGCAAATAAAACTGCAGACTTTCGGCAACCGCCCAGCTGAAGCTCCACAGCTCCTGACCGCCTACCCGACCTTTATACCACCAGCCTGAATCTCTCTGGCCCGTCTGCTTCATCGGAGCGCCGCCGGCATGTAGACATTGGGACACATAGTTGCTGCAATTCACCTCGAATGTCAGGTAGGCGGGGTTACCTTTATCCCACCAAAGGTCCGCGTAGCGGGCGGCCTCCATGCGATTGTACAACGCCCGTTCAGTCAAATGCTGAAGCTCCGGTACCAGCTGGCGGTTCAGGAAAGGCACGGATGGCGCACGCATCAATCCGACCGCCGCGAAATCGTCCTCCGCCTCCATGAAACCGCCGGCGACAGCCGGCTTTAACCGAAGCGCTTCTTCCGTTTGGAGCGCCTCAATCTTCGTAATAATCCAACCGTCTGCTCCGGGAACAAGCGTAACGCGCTCTTGCTCCACCCGCTGCTCCTCATGAGAAAACTGGCGGATTTGGCCTACGGAGGTTCTTCGAAGCTGCACATCGGCGGAGACGCCATCTCCACACTCTACTGCGCGTAAGATCGTAAGGCGTGTCTCGCTTTTGACCGGCATGAATTGTCTATCTTTGTCCGTCGCTGCTCTTCTGGAGAGTCGGGCGGATTGTGCATGGAGGTAAGCTTCGTCCTCTACGATCGGCAGCATAGGATCTACGGAATAATCAATGTCCATTTGATTGCGATGATGTACATAGTCGTATAGGATGGTTTTCCAAGACATGGCACCTTGCCCCTTTCATTAAAAGCCTGTCGGGAGATATCCGGCTTCTGAACATTCATTCCAAATCGTATGCAAAATAGAGTATAAAAATGATTTAAATCAACCTTTACGAAAAGGGGCCGCAGCATGTATACTGTAAATAGAGCTAATTTTGAAATCTAGTTTTACTAGGTGAAACAAGATGCAGAAAGCTGAATGACATGATTTAAAGGAGGAATTAGCGACTATGTCTAACAAAGACCAATTTTCAGTCCGCAAGCAGCTGAGCGTAGGAAGTAACTCCTACAGCTACTACAGCCTACCAACGTTCGAAGAGCAGGGGAACGGAACGATTTCCAATCTTCCTATTTCCATTAAGGTTCTTCTTGAAGCAGCCGTTCGTCAATTTGACGGCAAGGCCATTACAAACGAGCACGTGAAGCAAATTGCTAATTGGGCTTCCGAACGCGACGCCAACAAAGAGATTCCATTCATCCCTGCACGGATCGTATTGCAGGACTTCACCGGCGTACCGGTTGTCGTAGACCTTGCAGCCATGAGAGACACCATGAAACGTGCCGGCGGAGATCCGAAGCGTATCAACCCGCTTGTACCGGTTGACCTTGTTATCGACCACTCCGTAATGGTCGACGCTTTCGGCTCTAAAGACGCGCTTGAATATAACGAGAAAAAAGAGTTTGAACGTAACGAGGAGCGTTACCGTTTCCTTCGTTGGGCGCAAACCGCATTTGATAATTTCCGTGCCATTCCACCGGATACAGGAATCGTTCACCAAGTAAACCTGGAGTATCTCGCATCGGTAGCCGCTACGAAAACCATTGACGGCGAAACGTTCGTATACCCGGACTCCCTCGTAGGTACAGACTCCCACACGACGATGATCAACGGTTTGGGTATCGTGGGCTGGGGCGTCGGCGGTATCGAGGCGGAAGCAGGCATGCTTGGCCAACCGCTCTACTTTGTTACACCTGAAGTTATCGGATTCAAGCTGACAGGCACATTGTCGGAAGGCGCTACAGCGACAGACCTCGCATTGACCGTTACGCAAATGCTTCGTAAGAAAGGCGTTGTCGGTAAATTCGTCGAGTTCTACGGTCCTGGTTTGAGCAACATCAGCTTAGCAGACCGTGCTACGGTAGCCAACATGGCACCGGAATACGGCGCAACGATCGGCTTCTTCCCGGTTGACGCGGAGTCCTTGAACTACATGAGAGGCACAGGCCGCTCCGAAGAGCAAATCGCGCTCGTTGAAGCTTACTATAAAGCACAAGGCATGTTCCGCACTGATGAGACGCCGGATCCAGTATTCAGCGACTCTATCGAGCTTGACCTTGGTTCCGTCGTTCCGAGCTTGGCTGGTCCTAAGCGTCCGCAGGACCGTGTAGAGCTGACGAACATGAAGGAATCGTTCAACAGCATCATTCGCACGCCAATCGAAAAAGGCGGCTACGGCCTCTCCGACGAGAAAATCACCGAAGTGGTAGATGTGAAGCATGCCAACGGAGAAACAAGCAAAATGGGTACCGGCGCCGTCGTTATTGCAGCGATTACGTCCTGTACCAATACGTCCAACCCAAGCGTTATGCTGGGCGCGGGACTCGTTGCGAAGAAAGCTGTTGCACGCGGTCTGCGCAAACCAGGCTATGTGAAGAGCTCCTTGACGCCAGGTTCCTTGGTCGTAACGGAATACCTGAAAAAAGCAGGTCTTCTCGAATCGCTCGAATCGCTCGGCTTCCACGTGGCAGGCTACGGCTGCGCTACTTGTATCGGTAACTCCGGTCCGCTTCCAGACGAAGTAAGCGCAGCGATCACTGACAACGATATGACCGTTGCTGCCGTGCTTTCCGGTAACCGGAACTTCGAAGGTCGCGTTCATGCGCAAGTCAAAGCAAACTACTTGGCTTCTCCGCCGCTTGTCGTAGCTTACGCTTTGGCTGGTACGGTGAATATTGACCTGGCAAACGATCCGATCGGTTACGATCAAAAGAACGAGCCGGTATATTTGAAAGACATCTGGCCAACGGCTCAAGAGATTCAGGAAGCGATCCAATCCGGAATGAGCCCTGATTTGTACCGTGAAAAATATGCCGATGTGTTCCGTTCCAACGCTCGCTTCAACGCGATCGAAGTTCCGGAAGGCGATCTGTACGAGTGGGATGCAAGCTCCACGTACATTGCCAATCCGCCGTTCTTCACAAGCGTTGGCGATAAGCTCTCCGACATCGCGGATATTCGCGGCGCCAAAACACTGGCATTGATGGGCGATTCCGTAACAACGGACCATATCTCGCCTGCAGGTAACATCAAAGCCGACAGCCCGGCAGGTAAATACCTGATCGAGCATGGCGTGAAGAAAGAAGACTTTAACTCGTACGGTTCCCGCCGTGGTAACCATGAAGTCATGATGCGCGGTACGTTCGCCAACATCCGCATCCGCAACCAAGTGGCACCGGGCACAGAGGGCGGCGTAACCACTTACCTGCCAACTGGCGAAGTCATGTCCATCTATGATGCTTCCATGAAGTATCAAGAGCAAGGCACGAACCTTGTTGTTATCGCCGGCAAAGAATACGGTACGGGAAGCTCCCGTGACTGGGCGGCCAAAGGCACATTCCTGCTCGGCGTGAAAGCCGTTATCGCTGAAAGCTTCGAGCGGATCCACCGTTCCAACCTGGTTGGGATGGGCGTTCTGCCGCTGCAATTCGTCGATGGTCAAGGCTGGAGCACACTCGGCCTTACCGGTACGGAAACGTTCGATATTGTCGGCCTGAGCAACGATGTACAACCGGGTCAAAAAATAACCGTAAATGTAGCCCGCGAAGACGGCTCCACTTTCAGCTTTGAAGCGATCGCTCGTCTGGACAGCTACGTTGATGTGGACTACTACCGTAACGGCGGTATTCTGCAGGCAGTACTGCGTCAAATCATGGCTTAATTACGAGATCACTGAACGTATAAAAAACCTCCGAAGCCTCTATTCCTAGAGGCCCGGAGGTTTTTTTATCTACTTTAGCATTTTGCCCATGCGCCGGGCGGCTTCCATAAGAAGCGGCGCATGCTCTTTCATCATCTCCACCGTGAGCCGGTTGGAGGGACCGGATACCGCAAGTGCGGCAGCCAGCCGCTGCCCGCGGCCAAAGATTGGGGCCGCTACCGCCGCAGCGCCAGGCTCGCGTTCCTCGACGCTGGTGGCGTAGCCTAGCGTCTTCACTTCCTCCAGCTGCTCCAGATAGGCAGCTGGACTCACCACCTGCGGCCAGGTCGGATCGTGTAGCAATGCCTGCTGCTCAGCGGGGTCCGCGAAGGCCACAAGGATTTTGCTCGACGCACCAACGTACAGCGGCAATCTTGCTCCAATCGGCGCCACCCGGCGGATAGCCTGATTGCTCTGCACCGCTTGAACGCGGACGCGCTCCATTCCGTCACGGACATACAGACTGACGGTTTCTCCGACTTGGTCGCGAAGCAGCTCCAGCTCCGGCAGCAGAATCAGCGCGGGGTCATCGCTGTGCGTCAGGTTCGCCGAGAGCTCCCAAATGCGAAAACCGAGCCTGTAGCGATCTGACCCGGGATTGCGGATAATGAAGCCCTTGCCCTCCAGCGAGGCAAGCAGCCGATGAACCGTGCTTTTATGGAGTCCTACCCGTCCTGCTATTTCCGTTAAGCTCAAATCCTCGGCTTCCGTAAAACAAAGCAGTATATCCAAAGCACGCTCAACGGCGCGCACGGTTAATTTTCCTTCTTCCATTACTTTCCCACTCCCCGAAAATGCGTTTCACCAGTTGAAATATATTATAACCTATTTCCTTGCTTTTTCATATATACACTCGTCAACTCATGAGCATACCCAATTTCTTCTTCCTTAAAACACCCTTCTGTTACAGAGAGATTACAGATTGTTTACATTTTTCGACTTTCATTGACTCTGATACAGGTTGCCTATACTATTAAATTAATAAAAAACTTATTATATGAGAATCTAGTAAATTGACACCTTCAGATTGGAACAGCATTCCCCCTTGGAACCGCCGTTTTTTCCAAAGCATCAGAATGCAGATCTCTCCTGAGATCAGAATTTCTCCTTATGAAATGGTATAAAATCATAGGAAAACTAAGTATACGTTGGGAGGGATCCATCATGGAAACCAACTCTTACTCACCCGTCCCGTTAAATACAGCTTCCGTTGAAACCGCTCTCAAAAGAGCTTCGTTCGCCCGACGCCATAAAGCCCTGCTCATCGCACTGATGTCCGTGCTGCTGTTGCTGTTCAGCTTATCCATGGCCTTTCACGCCTATGTCGCCTGGACACTCGCTCGGCCGCACATCGATCCTCTACGTTCCAATCCGACGCTGGCCTTCGGCGCTCCCTACGAGGATGTGCGATTTCCGAGCTTGAACGAATCATCGGAGCTGTCTGGTTGGTACATACCCGCTTCGGGCGCCTCGAAATCAAAACAAACGGTCGTTTTCTCACACGGCTACGGCGGCAACCGCGAAGAAATTTGGGTACCGATTTATGATCTTGCCAAAGCCGCTTATAACCAGGGATACAATGTAGTCATGTTTGATTACGGATACGTCCAGCCGAATTGGAACGTGACCGGAGGGCTGCGAGAATCACAGGAGCTGCTCGGCGCGGTGAAGTACGCGAAGGACCGGGGCGCCGAACGCGTCTTTGTATGGGGCTTCTCCATGGGAGCCGGAACCGCTCTGCAGGCGGCATTGCAAACGAAAGATATCGACGGCATGATCCTCGACAGCACGTTCGTGCTAGAGCCTGATACGCTCTATCACAATATGAAGCAGGAAGCGAACCTGCCTAAGATCTCCCAGTCTCTGGTGCATATGTTCTTCCCTCTGATTAATGGCGTCAGCATGAACCAAATGCCTTACACGAAAGTCAAGGAAACGCAGTATGACATGCCGATCTTCTTTATCCACGGCAAGAAGGACCTGAAAGCCCCTTTCGAAATGGCCGAGGGCATCTTCCACCAGCAAAAAGCCGCATCCGGATCCCAGTTGTGGCTGCTCGAAAACGACGGTCATGAACTTATCTACCGGGCACACAAGAAAGACTATCTCCAAATGACAACTGGCTTTCTGCGGACGCTATCCAGCGCTCCCCCGGCCCCTATCAAATTTAGCAACTCAAGGTAGCATAGGCGTTAACCTCTCCGAATACAATGTTCTCATACATCCGGCCTAGTAGCGGAAGACAGAACGATGGGGAGGTTTTTTCATGCTGTATGTGTACGGAGGGCTGATGCCTTTAAGGATATTAGAGGAAATCCGTTTTTGGAAAACGCAGGAGAAGGAGCATACGCTCGTCATCCGTGAGCTGGTACCGACGCTGGAGCCGCAGTTTGCCCTGCTTATGCAGCAGTGGGAAAGCGTGTTTGCACAAACGGAGGCGGCAAGCGGACAGCTGATCGAAGCCGTTATCCGCTTGGGGGCGCCGATCAGCCCCCTGCTATCGGCTCAAATCCATGAACTGCTCTACTTTTCGATCCGCCAATCGAACGAATTCGTGAGCCAACTGTTTGCCATCATGGAACAGAGTCAGCCCGTGAAATCAAACCCTGTCGTCAAAACTGTGGTGATGCACATTATTCGTGAATCCGAATACTTCATCGGCGTTCTTCACGCCGCGAGTGCTGCGGGAAGTATGAACGAATATGAACGGCCTCGGGAAACGGCAGCTGGAGAGAATGCTCCTGAACTTACGCCAGAGGCGGATGAGAAAGCCTATATCCACAGGTTGAGCAGCGACGAGGAGTTAACGGCTACGCAGGAAGGCACCTGGTCTTCAGATATCAGGCCAACGACGCCGGCTCTGAAGCCGGTACCGATCGGAGGACACCAACTCCCCTCTCTTCCCTACGCTTATAATGCATTGGAGCCGCATATCGATGCAGAAACGATGCGTCTGCATCATGACAAGCATCATAAGAGCTACGTCGATGGATTGAACAAAGCGGAGACCATGCTGGCTAAAGCGAGAGAATCCGGGGATTTTGCGCTCGTGAAGCATTGGGAACGGGAAGCGGCATTCAACGGCGCAGGACATTATCTTCACACGATATTCTGGAATGTCATGAAGCCAGGCGGCGGCGGACCAGCTTCCGGGGCGATCGCGGCGGAAATCAAGAAGTCGTTCGGCAGCTTTGAAGCGTTCAAGAAGCATTACAGTGCTGCGGCCGACAAAGTAGAGGGCGGAGGCTGGGCTATTCTTGTATGGAGTCCACGCAGCCATCGTCTGGAGATATTGCAGGCGGAGAAGCATCAGAATTTGTCCCAGTGGGACGTCATTCCGCTGCTTGTGCTGGATGTCTGGGAACACGCTTACTACCTCAAGTACAAAAATGAAAGATCGAAGTACATCGAAGCTTGGTGGAATACGGTCAACTGGGATCACGTCAATGAACGGTTCTCCGCCGCGAGGATGCTGAGGTGGCTGCCTTACTGATTGGAAGCCTCGGAGACCTCGCCGGAAGCGCCTGTACTGCATGCTTAAAATTGTATGCCGTTTGGCAGGGAGAAGCGATGTTTTTTCACAAAAAAGCTTGTACTCAGGGAAACCGAAGCTTTCCTCTGAGTACAAGCTTTTCTACTAATCTTTCAGCAGCGATAGAAACTCCGCCCGCGCAGCCGCGTCCTTGCGGAACAGCCCGCGAACAGCCGAGGTAACGGTCTTGCTGCCCGGCTTCTTCACGCCGCGGGCGCACATGCACAGGTGCTCCCCTTCCACGACAACCATACAACCGTGCGGCTCCAACACTTCGTCGATCATATCCGCGATCTCCGAAGTGATCCTCTCTTGTACCTGCAGGCGGCGAGTTACCGCTTCTACGAGGCGGGCAAATTTACTAAGTCCTGCAATCTTCCCGCTCGGGATATACCCGATATGTATTTTGCCGAAAAATGGCGCCATATGATGCTCACACTGGCTGTAGTAGACGATATCCTTAACGATGACAAGCTCCTCGTGCTTTTCATCGAACGCTACGCCCAGAATTTCCCGGACATCAGCGTTATAACCCGCAAAAATTTCTTCATACATACGGGTTACCCTAGCAGGGGTATCAAGCAGCCCTTCCCGATCCACATCCTCCCCGATCAAACGCAGGATATGGCGTATATGCTCCTCGATTTGCTCACGGTTCTCTTCAACCATGAGGTTCTTATATTCCTTCGCCGGCATTGTCATTCCTCCTCCTTCATCCGCTCTTTTACGCCGGTGCAAAAGAAGAAAGCCTGCGCCTTTAAGGCTTCAGGCTTCAGGGTCTAGGCTTACGGACGAAACTTTTGATTTTTCATCATTTGTTGCATCTTCTGCATTTGCTGCTTGTTCAAGTTATAGCCCATCTGCTTGGCCATCTGCTGCATCATCTCTGGACTGCTTTGCATTTTCTCGAGCTGCTTGCGCAAATAGCTGACACCGATAAAGAAACCGCCTACCCCTCCAACCAGAAGCGCAATGATGCCAGTAATTACATAACTCCACATAGTCGTACCTTCACCTCAAACGATGGATATCTTTTAAACATCATAGCATGTCAAGCCTGCGGTTACAAATGGTTTTGCAAACCAAATTCCATTCAAATCAGCACACTTTCAATAAACACCGTCATGTGTTTGGCCAAATCGATTTCCTTGACCTCGAGGTCTTCTGCGGTGCCCTTCACGATACGTACGATAGGGCGCCCCGGCAGCCCTCGGTGCTGCCCTACGACAACACCGGTTTCCCGGGTCGAGAGCCTGACCGAAGAGCCGGTCGGATAAACCGATACGATCCGCAAAAATTGGATGACGATCTCCCGGTCCAGCTTCTCGCCGGCAAGCACCATCATCCGTTCGCATGCCTCATGCGGGAGCAGCCTCCGCCCTTCCGACAGATCGAACAGCAAGTTGTCATACGTGTTGGCTACGGCGGTGATTTTGGCATATAAATGGATTTCTTCACCCTTCAAACGCCGCGGCAGGCCTTGTCCGTCCATGGTTTCATGATGCTGAAAAGCCACATGGGCAATCAGCAGGTTGAGCTCCCGCTTCGCCTTCAACGCCTCGAAGCCACGCCACGTATGATGCTTCTTGGTGTCGGGGCTTTCGTCATCCGTAATCTTATCCAATTTACCGATATCATGCATCAGAGCTCCGACAGCCAGTTCTCTCAATTGTGTCGTTGAAAGTCCCAGATTGATTCCCATCAAGGAGGACACCATACAAACGTTAATGGCATGCACGTACATCTCATTATCTTCCGTACGGATATCAGATAATTGCACCAGCACTTCCTTGTTCTGCATAATCTCCTCCAAGAGGTTATCGATACTTCCAAAAACCTGCTTGGTGTTAAAATCTTTCCCGGAGCGGATCGAATTGAACGTTTCTCCCATTCGCTTCATGACAAGCTGCTTCGTTTCCTCCGATACCAGCTCCGGAATTTCCACATCCTCAAACTGCATATCCTTAATATAAACCATCGTCACGCCAATCCGCTTGAGCGTCGTAATCATGTACACGGTCAGCTGTACGCCTTCCGATAACAAGACCGCTCCATTCGCAGAGAAAATCGTACGTCCCAAATATTGTCCCGGCTCTACGTTATCCACATGAACATATCTCATGGCTGATCCCCTTTCACCGAAAAACCCTCGTGCCGCAGCAAAAAGGTTTTTATGTCAAGTCCGCCCCCATAGCCTACCATCGCTCCATTCGCTCCTATCACCCGATGGCAGGGGATGATAATGGGTACCGGATTGCCGTTATTGGCGCCGCCTACCGCACGAACCGCTTTAGGAGAACCTATCCGCTCAGCGATAGCTTTATATGAGCAGGCGCTTCCGAAAGGAATGCCAGCAAGCGCCTTCCATACTTTCACTTGAAAAGAAGTGCCCCGCAGATCGAGCGGCACGTCAAACGAGCGCAATGCTCCGGTAAAATAGTCACGGAGCTGCCTTCTAACTTCTGCCAGCGCATTAGGGTCCCGCTCCCACTCCTTCGTTCCAAAGCGGCGCAGGGACCACGCTCTTTGTTTGTCCTGCGTCTCCGTGAACGAGCCAAAATCAATGGAACACAAGCCTTCATCGCTCCATCCCAGCGTCAGCATCCCAATGGGCGATTCCATTTCATCATATTTAATTCGATTCGTCACGTAATTCCACCTGCTGCCCTTTTGCATATTGGCTCAGCGCTTTGACAAGCTCGCGCCGTGCTGCTTCATCCTGTTCCTTGTCCATTGCCGCTTCCAGCGCTTCGAGAGCTTCCGCTCCGCCGATGCGGCCCAACGCCCACGCAGCCGTACCGCGAATTTCGGGACGATCGTCGGTACGCAGCAGACGGATAAGGTCCGGCACCGCCGTCACGTCCCGGAAATTCCCCAACGCAAGAATCGCATTGCGCTGAATGGGCTTGCGACCCCGCCATGCAGCAGCACTAGTGCCGAACCGCTCCTTGAATTCGCGATTCGAAAGGAACAGCAGCGGCTGAAGCAGCGGCTTCACCAGCTCCGGATCCGGCTCCAGCTCCGGATGATGATCGGCATGAATGCCCTTGTTCTTCGGGCAAACGATCTGGCACGTATCGCAGCCGTACAGCCGGTTCCCGATCTTGCGCTTCAGCTCGTCATCCTCGATCAGCCCTTTGGTCTGCGTGAGATACGATACGCAGAGCTGCGCGTTGAGCTGGCCCGGCCCGACAAGGGCTCCCGTCGGACAAGCATCGATACAAAGCGTGCAGTCACCGCAGCTCTCCGTCACAGGTGTATCCGGAGGGAACGGCACGTTCGTAATCAGCTCGCCCAGATACACCCAGGAGCCCCATTCCGGAGTAATGACGGAGCAGTTCTTACCCACCCAGCCGATGCCGGCCCGCTCGGCCACTGCCCGGTCGACCAGCGCTCCCGTATCCACCATGCTGGCCGTCCCGGCCCCCGGCACCCGCTCTATAATCCACTGTTCAAGCCGTTCTAGCCGGTTCCGCAGGACGTGATGGTAATCCGTCCCCCATGCGGAACGTGACAAAATGCCGCGGTACGCGCCCGGCTCCGATCTGGGCGGATCCTTCAGCTTCGACGGGTAGGCCACTGCGATGGAAATAATTGATCGCGGCGCATTCAGCGTTAAAGAGGGGTCTACCCGCTTCTCGATATCCCGCTCCTCAAACCCCGACTCATATCCTTTTTCCCGGTGCTTCAAGAGAATATCCTTCAGATCGGCGAACGGATCGGCGCTGGCAAAACCGATTTTGTCAATCCCAAGCCGGGGAGCTTCCGCCCGCAGTTCTTCCTTCAGCTGAGCCCAAACTACAGCTTCGCTTATATTCATTACAGGCTCCTCCATTGGTTCGGCGGCCATACGATCATCTCCCCCCGGCCTTCCACATTCGAAATTGGAACCGCACCGAAGCTTCGGCTGTCGTTACTTGCATACCGATGCCGGTTGTCCCCCATAACGAACAGATGGCCTTCCATGATCATATATGGCTCAAACCGGCCGTCTTCTATTAAAGTATTCGTATAAGACTCCTCCAAAGGCGACCCGTTGACATATAGCCTGCCCCCTCGAATATGCACTTCATCCCCGCCAACCGCGACGACCCTCTTCACCAAATACGGATGCCGAGTGTCGCTGCCTGCGGGCTCACGGAGCACAATGATGTCCCCTTGTTTAGGCGAGCCTGTGAAACGAATCGTCTTATTGATAAACAGCCACTCACCTTCCTGCAGCGTCGGCTGCATAGAAGCTCCTTTGACCGTGGATAGATGAAACCCATACTGATGAAGTAGGACTACCGCAAGCAGCGAGATGGCGAGCAGCTTCATCCAATCCCACAGCTCGAGCAGGAAGACCGTTTCCGTCCGATGAGAGCTTAAGCCCTCCTCCGGTTCGGGTTCGATATCTTTGGGAGAATACAGCCGCATACTATCCCTCCGCTCCGTGTTCTCTCCATCGCTCATAGTAAAATTTGATATGCTCGTCATCAAATGGGGGTTCCGCCCCGCGCACACGCGCAAGCAGCCCCTTCAATCCCTGCTTCACCTTGCCGTCTACGATTGATGAATAATGATACAGCTGTTTATGCTGCTCGTATTCGTCTTGATCAACAACATATATTTCACCGCTTGGCATACGGATCACATCCAAATCATAGTCGATATACGTGATGACCTTGCCGCAAACATAAGGCGGTGAAGCGACATTACAGTAATAGCGGATGCCGGCTTCCTCAAGCAAAGCCACAACATTAAACCACTGGTTTGGAATAAAAAAAGACACGCCCGGAATCCGGCTTACCCATTCTTTTCCATCCGCCTCAATAATTTTCGTCTGGCTGTTGATCAGCACCAACATCGATTCTCCGCGGTGATCCTCATGAAGCAGGTTTTCAGGCACAAGCCAATTTTTCAGCCACATCCGGTGCAGGTGCCCGTCGTGCTTGAAACTTTTGATTACATACGATGAAAAAGTGTTCATGCGGTCCTGACCCTTCTGCATTCGGCACCCGGCCGGCATGCGCTTTACTTGTTTGTCCTCTGGTCTTTGATCTTAGCATAAACTTATGCGGAGTAGCTTTCAAGAGTCTCGTCCCGATAAGGAATACAAAAAAAGCATACCGCGAAAGCCGGATAGCTCCCCCGTTATGCCCCATGTATTAAAAAAGCCTGATTTTATTTCTTTGTTACCCGTTAACAATGCTTAACCGGTGGGCCGTCCGGGAAAAATCGGTCGATTGGTATCCGGCTTTCTCATAAACCGGAAGCACCACTTCGTTATGCACATCAACCGTTACCATAATACGGCGCACTTTGCGTCCCAAGAATCTTTGCCGGAGCGACTCAATCAGTGCTTGACCGATTCCACGGCGCTGATGCTGCTGATCTACCGCGATCCGGTAGTAATATCCATTGTCATTGTCGATCGTTCCTACAATAACTCCGACAATTACGCCTTCTTCCACGGCTACCAAGACGAGCTCGCTATCCCACGACAACTGCCGAGCGAAAGCTTCCATCGTCTCTAGATAACAGGGTTCCGATAATACATTCTTGAAAAGCTCAGTGACCGAAACGTAATCAGACAAATAAAAAGTGCGAACCTGATAGGAATTTACAAGCATATTAAACTCTCCCCACCATTGTATGCTATTTATACAGAATACCACAAATATCTCAAAATTCCTTCTAAAACTGTGAAAAATCGCACATTTATTTAAATATTCTCGTTAAAGCGCTTCATATTAAGCGTTTTCAAGGAATATACAAGAAGAAAAACATATATTTCCTTTCATTTGTAATCTACTCCTTATTACAATATGCCGATCATAGGTTTGGTATTCAAAAGAAAACCAACCCCCTTCTCTTTTCAAAAGATTCCTTCGCGTCCGGTGCTCCCAAACGATTTATAAATTCACATACAGCATCATTAGCACAAAGCAGAAGCGCCCTCTGCCTAAGCAAAGGACGCTGTACTCACAAAACTTGCCGCTCTCTTACCTTACCCCAAACAAAATCTCGCAAGTGAGCTGGTCCAGTTTCTCATACTGGAGGCCTTCCGCGCCGATACCGGCACGGTCAACTTGATAGCCTTTAAGAGCCTTAAGGCTTTCCGGTGAAAACTTGATATCGAAGCCTGGAAGCTCCAACTTCTTGCCGTTGATTTCAGTGATGAGCGCCTGAATTTCTTGATCGGCGTTAAAATGCGCCACCTTCTCCTTCAGGATCAGGTACGTTCTCATGCAGCCTTTGGCGAACTCGATGACGCCGTGACGATCCTCGGTACGCAGCGCATGCGCGTCAAAATGCTTCTGCCGTCGTAACCGTAATCCTCTAGCAGCTTTACGAGGAAAAATGCTTCTTTAATACCATCGGAGCCGAAGCGAAGGTCTTGGTCGAAGCGATTCATTTTCTGATCATTCAAGTCGATGTGGAACAGCTTTCCGGCTTCCAGCGCCCGGGCTACTGCATGGTAGAAGTTTAGCCCGGCCATACGCTCGTGTGCCACCTCCGGATTGACACCGACCATATCCGGATGGTCAAGTGTAGCAATTATGCCGAGCATGGCGCCTGTCGTCGGAAGGTAAATGTTTGCGCGCGGTTCGTTCGGCTTGGCTTCCAGAGCAAACTTGTAGCCATACTTTTGCGACAGACGTATTCGCACAGGTAGTTCAGCGCTTCGCGGTAACGCTTCATGGCCTCGACAGCATTCTTGCCCGCATCGACTTCGGAGCCTTCAGGTCCGCCCCACAGCACGAACACTTCCGCGCCAAGCTCTGCCCCCAGGTCCATGGACTCCATTGTTTTCTGAATCGCATAAGCGCGAACCCGTGGATCGTTCGAGGTGAATGCTCCGTCTTTAAAGATCGGATCGGCAAACAGGCTGACCGTGACCATGGGCACTTTCATCCCGGTTTCCTCCAAAGCGTTCCTGAATTCGCTTAATGCTTCTTAGCCGGTGTCGCATCGATCGGAACGAGATCGTTATCGTGGAAATTGACGTCGTAAGCGCCGAGCTCCGCAAGCATATGTACGGTTTCCACAGGGGAAAAGCCCTCGCGCACAGGCAGTCCGAACGGGTCGCGACCCGGATTGCCAACGGTACACAAACTAAAGGTAAATCGGTCTTCTTCGACAGGTACGAATGTAGTCATGGGTGCACCTCCGAAGGCACTTTGTTTATTTAATGAACTATGTTTCTAAAGCTACTGTAATACTGTTTACAGGAAAAGGAAAGAGAAAAACAATCTCTAATACCGATTCATTTTATCGGGTTCGGGTAATGGGTATGAAGGACCATTGGCCATGTATAAAAGCCGCACCAAGGTGAAACGATAATCCGGTGATCTTTGACTTTCGAAAGGAGGAGAACCATTGGCAGATCAGATGAACGATGGCCAGGTGCGCCGGATTCATGAGCTCAACGACAAGAAAGCAGCCGAGTGGACCTCGGAGGAGCTGCATTACCATCAGAGGGTCATGAGCGATTTGTCCCCATGGCTTAACGCACAGGGCACGGCCATGCTCGGACAAATCATTACGGAAATCGAGCAGCGGGGCGGTGAACAGGTCAAGGGCCTTAACGAGACTGTAATCAATACTTAATATACATACTTGTTGATTTTATATGGAAAATAGGGGATAATAAATCTTGGAAATTTCATAAATCTTAGGAGGTAGATTTGAAGATGGCACACCAATTACCTGCACTTCCTTACGCAAACAACGCACTTGAGCCTCACATTGACGAAATGACCATGATGATCCACCACGATCGTCACCACAATGCATATGTTACAAACTTGAACGCGGCGCTGGAAGGTCATGCCGATCTTCAATCGAAAAGCATTGAAGACCTTATCGCTGACCTCAACAGCGTGCCGGAAGCTATCCGCACCGCAGTTCGCAACAACGGCGGCGGCCACGCTAACCACTCCCTCTTCTGGGAAACGATTGGCCCGAACGGCAGCGGCGCTCCAAGCGGCAAGCTGGCTGACGCGATCAACAGCGAGCTCGGCGGTTTCGATAAATTCAAAGAAGACTTTGCTAAAGCGGGCGCTACCCGTTTCGGCTCCGGCTGGGCATTCCTCGCCGTAACCAAAGATGGTAAGCTGAAAGTATACAGCCTGCCTAACCAAGACAGCCCGATCATGGAAGGCGAAACGCCAATCCTTGGACTGGACGTATGGGAGCACGCATACTACCTGAAGTACCAAAACAAACGTCCTGACTACATCGCTGCTTTCTGGAACGTTGTGAACTGGGAAGAAGTTGGCAAACGTTACGAAGCTGCCGTTAAGTAAGAAGCCTATGAATAAAGACCGCCGGATTCTCCGAGCGGTCTTTTTAGCGTTCTTTTTACTTCTCTACAAGCGTCATTCGCAAGCCGATAGGCGCATATAAAGCGGGTCCGCCCCTTCTCGCAGAGCTTGCCAAGCCAAATACAGCAGATAAGCGGTACCCGCATATTTGACAACCTGGAACAAAACTACAAAGTTATAAAGCAAGGCTGAATTTCCCATTGCGGCGGCAAACGTACGCGCAAGCACATCTGTACATAACCCTAGAGCAGTCACAATTCCCGCTTTGCAGCCATTCGATACGCTTTGTGTGGCAACGCCAGTGTAAGCAGGACGGATGCTGCAATAAAATACAGAACGATATGGGTGTCCACGATAAGAAACTCCCTCTTAATTAGAAATCGATATCTTCCGATATATCACAAGATAAGGTTTCAAGCCAATCACGACGAGCTGGTGTATAAAACCGAATCACGTTATAATTTAGTTAGTTAAAATTTCTGCCATTTCTAGTGAATGCAGGAAAAATAGTAGGAGAAAAGAGTGAGTTAATGAATAGGCTGATCTCTCTTCTGCAGAACGTGCCGTTATTTCAGGATTTATCCGCGGCTGAGCTGGAAGCGATCGCCCCATTATTCGGGGAATGCGAATTTAAAAAAAATACAGTCCTGTTTACTGAAGGCGATCCGGGTGAAGAGTTTTTTCTCGTTCAAACCGGTGCCGTCAAGATTTACCGGATTGATAATGCTAAGGAAATTATCCTCTCGCTGTTCCGGGAAGGCGATTTCTTCGGAGAGATGTCGCTTATCCAACAAGAAATGAAGCGCTCCGCCACCGCGGAAACGCTCGAGGACTGTTCCATGTACACACTGACACGATCTGATTTTCAACAGTTCATGGAACAGAGCCCCAAACTGTGCCTGCGTCTGTTAGAGGTGACGATGGAACGACTTCGCAAAGCCAACGAACAAATTTATGATCTGACCTTTCTCGACGTTCGCTCGCGCACCATCAAAACGATATACCGATTGTCGGAACACTACGGTACAGCGAAGCCGGGCGGCATACTCATCAATATGAAGCTGACGCACCAGCAGCTCGCTAATATGGTAGGCACAGTGCGCGAATCAGTCACGAAGGTCCTTCAGGATTTGCAGGAGGATGGAATCATTACCATCGACAAGAAGTATATTCTTGTCAGAGAACCGGAAGCATTAAAAAAACAGATTTATTAAAGAGCAGGGCGCCTGTTACTAGGCCGCCCTGTTCTTCTCCTTCAGCTAAGAAACCCCTTTGAAATAGGCGTTTAGAATACGCAGAAATACGTTCGGGAACGCATACAGCTCCATCTCTTCGCGGCTGATCCAGCGATAATGCGACGGCAGCAGCACCGGCAGCTTAGGAAGCAGCGGCGAAGGCTCTAGGTGGCACACGTACACCTCCATATCCCAGCGGATATGGCTAAATATGTGCTCCGCCTGCATAAGCAGGCGAAGCGTGCCGATGCCCAGGCCGTCGTCCTCCAGGTGGGAGGCCAGCGCCTCATGGGCAGCAGCCGGGTCTTCCGTCGCTGCGTTCGCAAGCGTATGCGGGAGCTCCCACATCCGTGCAAGGAGTCCTTCTGCGGGCCGTTGGCGGATCAGCACCTTGCCGGCATGCTCACCGGTACCCTCTACAATCGCCGTGTACCTGTTTTCCGGGCGCGGGGGCTTGGCTTTCTTCTTCACCGGGAGGGAGCTCTCCATTCCGGCGGCTCTTCCCGTACAGTGCGCCATCACCGGACAGGTAAGGCAATGCGGTGATTTGGGCGTGCAGACCAGAGCGCCAAGCTCCATGAGCGCCTGATTGAAATCACCAGCCGCACCTTCCGGGATCAGCTCCTTCGCCAGCTTTTCCATAAGCACGCGGGTGCTTCCTTTCATGATGTCCTCTTCAATTAGGAAATAGCGCGACAGCACTCGCATCACATTGCCGTCTACCGCCGGCTCCGGTTTATTGTAGGCGATACTGAGAATCGCCCCTGCCGTATAAGGCCCAACGCCCTTAAGCGAGAAAACGTCCTCCTTCGTATCCGGCACAGTGCCCCCGTAGCGCTCCTGTACCTCCCGCACAGCACTTTGGAGATTGCGGGCCCGCGAGTAATAACCCAGCCCTTCCCATGCCTTAAGCACTTCCTCTTCCGGAGCTTCGGCTAATGCTTCCACCGTTGGGAACTTGTCCATAAAGCGATGAAAATAAGGAATGACGGTGTCGACGCGCGTCTGCTGCAGCATAATTTCCGACACCCAGATATGATACGGATTGCGGCTGCGCCGCCATGGAAGATCACGTTTATGGCATGTATACCAAGACATCAGCTCTGTGCTGAAATATTGTTTTTGTTCGGAACTGTACATGATGTCTCCTTCTTCTCTTTGCACACGTTGTCGAGATATAATAGGTTTAAAAATGAAAGGACCGGTGCCGATGCTCACCCCCGGAGAGTTGGCCTCCCGCTTGAATAAGTTGGTCATTTCCATCCTCATTGTCGGCCATAGAAAATGCGAACCTGACTGGTATCAAAAAACGCAGCTCATCAAACATCATTCCGTCTGGCTCATCATTAAGGGGAAGGGTACGTTCACCATTAACGGAACCCATTATCCGGCGGAGCCCGGCAAGCTCTTTTGGTTCGCCCCTGGCATGAACGTCGAGCGCACCACCGACCCGGAGCATCCTTTGGAATATTACTTCCTACGTTTTCATTATACGGAATGTTACGAGGATAAGGAACAGTGGGTTTACTGCAGCGCCTTGGAAACGCGTTTTCCCTTGGAGGGCATGTATACGGTGACCAACACCCCCCAGCTGATCTACCTGTTTGAGCAGATGGATGTGCTGTGGAAGCGACGGGGGCACATGACGGCGATGCGCCGCAAAATTTTGCTGCAGGAGCTGTTACTGACGCTCGTCACCGATTTCCGCGCCCAAAAAATTGCCGGTGACACGACAGCAGCCATTGAGTTGACCCAAGATTATATGATAGGTCATTATCAGGAACCGCTTACATTGGAAGGTCTCGCACAAATGGCGGGGCTGAGCGTCAGCCACTACTCCCGGCTGTTCAAAAAAACGATCGGCTACAGCCCCATCGATTACTTGACGCACTTGCGCGTCGACCGGGCCAAGGAGCTGCTCGTGCTGTCCGACTATCGTCTGAAATCGATCGCGGGCAGCGTCGGCTATACGGACGAATTTTATTTCAGCCGTATTTTCAAAAAGGTGACCGGCGTCTCCCCGCGCGAATATGCGAAAAAACATCGGATCACCAACGGGAACTGAGCCATTGGAACGGCCGGTTCTCCCTGCTCTGCAGGATCGTTTGACTTCCCTACCGGAAAAAGTGTACTCTCAACTTTAGAACGTTCGAACGCACAATGATAGATGGCCGTATAGCAGTATTATCGTGACTTACAGCCGCTAAGGTACGAGGAGCACGTGATTAAAGGCTTCCAGACAGCTATTGTAGATATAAATCGGGTACGGCAAAGAGGTGTGACGATGAGCAATAAACAAGCGGTGGCGGCTTACCGAATGGCAGCGCCATATGCCGCTTTCCTATATATATGGGGATTGCAGTGGATCTTATCCTCCGGACTCCGATTCTTGGGGCAATGGCGGGATTTCGAGACGCTGCAGCAAGCCATCATGTGGGCGGCATTAGCTGTGTCTGTGATCCTCATGTTTCGGACACTCCGCTCAAACGAGGCACACCCGGCCGTAACGGGCGCTCGGACACCCCTCGCTAATGTGGTGCCAGTGCTTGTGCTGTTCGGCGTGCTGGGGTTCTATGCGCTAGCGAGGCGGGAAGCGATCGACCCCTTTTTGTGGCCGCTGCTTAAAGGTATTGTGCTGACGTTCGCTTATGCATGGCTTAGCCGAAAGTTAGGGCGCCCGCTGATGTATCTAAGCTGGTGGATGCTTGCTTTAACCGTAACGATGGCGTGGTGGTATCTTGGCTTTGCTCAGGTAATTCTCGGAGTTTTTGGCGGACTCAGTATGATGGCGCTCGCTTGGATGATCGGAATGTGGAATAAGGGGATGAAATACGAATGAAGCGTAGAAATAATTGGGCCGCTTTATCCATGGCGGTATTCATCGCAGCCTTGCTCGGGGCATGCACACCTCAGAATAGTCAGGCGCCATTCGGCGGCGACAAATCCTCTGGCGGTATGACAGAGGCACAAGCTATGGTCGGTGCGAACGATATGGTGCAATCGCTATATAAACAGAACTGCTTGTCGTGCCACGCCGGCAACCTGGAAGGCAAGGTCGGGCCAAAGACGAACCTGCAGCAGGCAGGCGCACGACTGACCAAAGATCAAATCGTGGAGCAGATCAACCGAGGCGGAAACGGCATGCCTGGTTATCACGGTAAGCTCAAGCCAGAGGAAATCGATGCGCTCTCCGACTGGCTGGCAAACAAAAAGTAATCTTCGGCAGATTCGTATAAACAAGCAGTCCCTTATAGAGAAGGGGCTGCTTGTTTGTTATTCACGCCATGCCCTCAACCCACAGCACCATCTCTTCGCTCCACTATGGCGTAAGCCATGGCCATCGTCTCCGTGTGCGTGATGCTCAGGTGAATGGCTATCGAGCCACTCTCGACAGCCGGGAGAATCCCTTCTGTAGATAACCGCTTCATCGCTGCCTCAGAAAGAGAACAGAGCGGTTTGCCCTTCCGATCAGGCAATATCTCCAGATCCTGAAACGAGATTTCTTTGCCGATGCCGCAGCCAATTGCCTTAACGACCGCTTCCTTGGCAGCGAAGCGCCCTGCCGTAAACTCGGCCAAACGCCCCTGTCTGCTCGCAGCCAGCTCGCGCTCGCGGGAGGTCAGAACTCGCTCCAGGAACCGGCTGCCCGCAGACTGCTCCAAAATTTTGCGCACGCGCGCGATATCCAATAAATCGGTACCTATGCCGATAATCATGACGCCTGTTTCCTTTCCTGTTTCGCGTTCCATTCTCTGGTGGTACAATGAGGTTTGGCTTAATGGCCTAATCGTATCCGATCCAGGAATGAATTTCAAGGAGGACTAACGTTATGGAAGCGAACGAGAAGGAACTGCTTTTGCAAATTGACCGCAAGCATGTGTGGCACCCTTTTACCCAAATGAAAGATTATGCCGATACGGATCCCATCCTGATCGAGAAGGCGGAAGGCGTCTATTTGTACGATGCCGACGGAAACCGTTACTATGATACGAATTCCTCTTGGTGGGTCAACGTGCACGGCCATGCGCATCCGCGCATCCGGGAAGCCGTAAACCGCCAGCTTGCGCAAATGGATCACGTAATGTTCGCCGGTCTGACCCATCGTCCCGGCATTGAGCTTGCGCATAAGCTTGCAGAGATTACGCCGCCTGGGATGGACAAAGTGTTCTACTCCGACAACGGCTCCACTTCCGTAGAAGTGGCGCTGAAGATGTCGTTTCAATATTGGCAGCAGACGGGCCGGATCGGCAAAACTAAATTCGCCTTCATGGAGAACAGCTATCACGGCGACACGATCGGCGCCGTCAGCGTCGGCGGAGTGGATCAGTACTTCTCCGTGTTCAGGCCGCTGCTGTTCTCAGCCTACGGTATACCATCACCAGATGTACGGCAGGGGCCGAGCGCGGAAACGTGCGTGGCGCAAGCGCTGGAGGGCGCGCGCAAGCTCTTTGAATCATCGGCGGATGAGCTCGCTGCGCTGATCGTCGAGCCGATGATTCAGGCTGCAGGGGGGATGATCATGTACCCCGCGGCGTACTTGCAAGGATTGCGCGAGCTCTGTACGCAATATGGAGTGCACCTGATCGCCGACGAAGTGGCGGTCGGGTTTGGCCGGACAGGCCGGATGTTCGCCTGCGAGCACGCGGGGATCGCTCCCGACTTCATGTGCCTGTCCAAAGGACTCACGGCGGGCGTACTTCCCCTCTCCGCCACGCTTACGACGAATGCGATCTACGACGCATTCTATGACGACTACGTGAAGCTGAAGACCTTCACCCATGGTCACAGCTTCACGGGCAACCCCCTCGCGGCAGCGGTGGCGCTCGAATCGCTTCGGATCTTCGAGGAGGAGCGTGTTTTGGACCACGTCCAAAACGCAGCGGCACACCTCGAAAAGCAGCTTCAGCGATTCGAAGCGTTCCCCGGCGTGGCGAATGTACGCAGCCTTGGCATGGTGGGCGCCTTCGAGCTGTATAAGGACCGCGCTGATGGAATCCGCTTCGATTTCACTGAGCGAATCGGCTTCCGCGTCTATCTCGAAGGGCTGAAGGAGGGCCTGTTCCTGCGTCCGCTTGGGGACACCATCTATTACTGGCTGCCGCTCTGCACCACCCACGAGCAGATCGACGATATCATCGCCCGTACGGAAATCGTGCTGAAGCGGATGGGCTTCTGATCCGATTCCCAGGATCGTCCCTGCATAAAGCCTTCTTTTCTTCTTACTGCTTTATGAATCCGTACAAAAAAACCACCTGCTTCCGAAAGAGGCATTCTCATGCATGCCATTCGGTCACAAGGTGGTTGCTTTGCAAATATACCTGAGCAAGCCCTTTAAATACCAGGAATCGGGACCCGCTTATGCTCCGTCTTCAAATATTGCTTCTCAAGCTTAGCCTGCGCTTCCGGGGCAATCGACTTGCCTTCCAGATAGTTGCTGTTGTCGTCATAGGTAATGCCGAGCTCCAGCTCGTCCGTTTGCCCTTCCCACAGTCCGGCTGTCGGTGCTTTGTCCAGCACGCTCTGCGGCACGCCCAGTTTACTCGCCAGCTCACGTACCTGACGCTTATTCAAGGTGCTCAGCGGCGTAATGTCAACCGCTCCATCCCCGTACTTCGTAAAGAAGCCGGTAATGGCTTCCGAGGCATGGTCGGTTCCGACGACGAGCAAATTCAGCTCGAACGCGAGCGCATACTGAATCACCATCCGCGTTCTGGCTTTCACATTCCCTTTGCCCGCACGGCTTAAATGCCGGTGAACCCCGATCGACTTCAGGCCGTATTCCGCCTCTAACGCAATTTCGCCCACAGCCTCTTCGATATTGGTCTCCACCCGGTATTTAAGGTTGAACGCTTCTGCCACTGCATAGCTGTCGGCAATATCCTCCTGTTGTCCGTAGGGTTGAAATACTCCCACCGTCTTGTATTCCCGACCTTTCTCCGCGGTCAGCTCGTCCGTCGCTTGCTTGCACAAGCCGGCCACTACCGCACTATCAATACCACCGCTGATGGCGATGAGCAGTCCGTCCACCCCCGCCTTCAGCACATACTCCTTCAAAAAATCCACTCTTTTGCGAATTTCCGCATCGGCATCGATCTCCGGCTTCACCCCGAGCTTAGCGATAATATCTTGCTGCAGGCTCATGCGTCAACACTCTCCCACTCTGTTTTCTTCTCAGTATACCACCAAGCCTCGCTTCACGTAAAAACTCCCACCAAATGTCATAAAGACATCGGCAGGAGTTTAGGCCTAAAAGGTATTATTTGCAGTATTCATCAAAAGCGCCAATCAGATCATTCGCAATCATCTCGGCCGAACGGTCTTCGATTTGGTGACGCTGAATGAAATGCACCAGCTGTCCATCCTTCATCAAAGCAATGGACGGAGAGGACGGCGGATACGGAGCGAAATATTCGCGCGCTTTAGCTGTCGCTTCCTTATCTTGACCTGCGAACACCGTGAGCAGGCGGTCCGGTTTCACTTCATGCTGCAGTGCTTTGGCTACGCCCGGACGGCATTGGCCGGCCGCACAGCCACAAACGGAATTGACAACAATTAATGTTGTCCCTTTCATATCATCAAGCGCAGCCGACACATCCTCAGGTGTGCGGAGTTCCTCCACACCGACGCGGGTCAGATCGTCTCTCATCGGCTGGACCATATCTTTCATATAGTTTTCAAACGACATGGACATGTTACGCTTTCACTCCTTTTCCCAAACCTAAAGGTATATTTGAATTTCATATACCCATTATACATCGGCTTGGAATGAAAGCAAAGCCATCCATACATATCCTGCTGCAATTCCGACTTACGCTTTTTCATCCGTTTCCGCTTCCCCGCTCTGGAAAGCCGGATAAGCCACGTCCTTGTCGGGATGCATGAAAGGAACACCCTGCGGAGCAATGCCTCTCTCAAACAGCTCTTTATTTTCCGTTGTGTGAAAGCCTACATCTTTAAATGGATGTACCCAGCCGTCCCCAGACATGATTGCAGGGTCGGTATTCTCGTTCCATTGCTCCAATGGCGAGTGATTTGACTGGTACACATGATCTCCGATGAGCACGTCGTGTTCATTCACGAACGGCTCTCTGGGGCCCCGGTTTTGTTCGAACTCCGGCCGAAAATTGATTTCAAACGGATCGAGCTCCGAGTCATTCTTACGATTGTATGCAATATGGGTCCGTACTTGATCATACGTTGCATCCTTATTTTCATTTTGTTGGTCGCTCATTGTAAGCCCTCCTCCCTTAGCCCATTCTAGACGGACGGGCGGTTCGGCCCGCTCAGCTTTTTATCCGAAATACCGCCAGCGGAATCGGCGCTATCCATCCCCTTGTTCTGAACGGCTTGCCTATTCTGTTCTTTGGATGCATTGGCATTTCTTTTTTGCCCAGCCATTGAATCATCTCCCTTCCTTAGCTTTAGTATGCTTTGGCCGAACATAAATCACTCAGCCCTCAGGAGAGAAAAACTAGACAATAAAGGAAGAATGTTGCGCATCGCGAATTTTAGCCATGAAAAAAGACTCCTTCGGTGATCAGCCCGAACGGAGTCCCTTTGCTGCTTTACTGCCGCCTTACCCCAAACTTTTTAGTGAATCCTTGCATGAACCTTTGTAATGCTGTGTAACTAAAACAACGAAAGCCCTACCTCTCTTCCATCCTTGCGGCTCCGATGACCGCGCCAGTGTGAATCAGTGTTACAACAATCTCGAATCATGGGCTCCTGACGATCACAATATGCGGAAATTAAATGTTCTTCTAGAGGAGAATCCTTTGTTAGGGGTTATGCGGGGTGAAAAATGCTACTCTCGATGAGTATCATAATATTATAACATGTAAAATAAAAAAGTCAACCTCGAAACCCTTCCTTTAAATCCTATGTGGACGATTTTTACTTTCTGGCCAATCGATTGTATCTTGAGAGATTCATCAATTTCCTGAAATTCCCACAACTCCTTCATACAAAAAACCTCAAATTTAAAGCAAATGGAGTGAAATTAGCCATTAACGCTTACAAATACACCCCCTGCGAACCGTGCATAGCCCTGAATGCCCTAACCATCGTTTGAGTGCCTTCATTTACATCGTTTATAATATCTTATATAGAAAGGCTATTTAATTTTGTCTGGATTTTGAATTTATAGAGGAGGTGTACCTATCGCCCTCACGTAGGGGATAGGGATTGATTGAGTAGTGACCCGTTACCTTTATTATTTAACGCGGTGTTGATTATTGTGTTGGTGTTGTTGAACGGTTTCTTTGTCGCTGCGGAATTCGCCATGGTCAAGGTAAGGGCCAGCCGTCTCGATACACTCGCCCAAGAAGGCAATGTCTTCGCGCGTTTTGCGCAGAAGATTACGGGGAACCTGAACGCATATTTGACGGCTTGCCAGCTTGGGACTTCGCTTACGTCTCTAGGGCTGGGCTGGGCTGGAGCATCGGTTATCGCTGTTTTGCTGAGTCCGGTGTTGAAGGATTGGTTTCAATTCAATGACATGGTCATTCATACGATTTCTTTTCTGATCGCTTTTTCTGTCATTACCACTTTACACATGACGATTGGTAATCAATTTCCCAAAACGTTTGCTTCCCGCCATTCGGAGACCTTCACATTGTGGTCTTCGGCGCCTATCCTCTTCTTTTACAAGCTGATGCTTCCTTTAATATGGCTGCTGAGCGGAATATCCAACTGGATGCTGAAACGGGTAGGAATCGAGCCATCGGGCGAACAAGAATCCGCTCATACAGATGAAGAAATACGCACATTGATGAAAGAAAGCCACAGAAGCGGATTCATCGACAACACGGAATTGACGCTTTTTGACAATATATTTGAGTTTACGGAAACGAATGCGCGCGAAATCATGATTCCGCGAACGGAGATGGGCTGTCTGTACGCTAATCTTACGTTTGAGGAAAATATGGACATTGCGCTGGACGAAATGCGTACCCGCTACCCGGTCTGCGATCCGGACAAGGACAACATCATCGGGTTCGTGCATATTAAGGATTTAATGAAAGCCAGCAAGGGCTTGACCGACATTCGGCTGCTTGCCCGTCCCATGACCAAAGTGCCGGAATCGATGCCGATTAGCCATTTACTGAAGCTTATGCAGAAGAAAAAGGTACAGATCGCACTGCTCCTCGATGAATACGGCGGCACCTCAGGTATGGTGACGCTCGAGGATATTCTTGAGGAAATCGTCGGTGAAATCCAGGATGAATTCGATCCAGACGAACGCCTGAGCATTGAGGTAAAGGACGAAACCACGCATTCCATCGACGGGCGTCTGCTGATCAACGAGTTGAACGACTTTTTCGGTATGGAGATTGGGACCGAAAACTACGACACCGTTGGCGGCTGGATTTATTCCCAAGTGGAAATCCCCCCAAAAAAGGGACAGACGGTGCTTTACGGTGACGATTACGAATTTATGATAGAAGAGACAGACGATCTGCGTATCGCCCGTATCACCGTTCGGAAGCTGCAGTCACAGACCCAACCGGCATAATTCATTTCATCAAGAGGCCTGCAGGCCTCTTTTTTGTTATCGTTTGCCAACAAAAGGTGACGTTTGGGACAAAAAGGGGTAAGATAAGCTACAGAAAATAAGGGTAAGGAGCAGTTGGACATGTCTTATGATGTAATTATTATTGGCGGAGGTCCCTCCGGCTTAATGGCAGCCATTGCTGCCAGCGGCCACGGGGCCCGCACGCTGTTGATCGATAAAAGCGATAAGCTCGGCCGTAAGCTCGGAATTTCCGGTGGGGGACGCTGCAACGTTACGAATGCGAAAGACCTGGACGAATTGATAAAGCATATACCCGGCAACGGACGTTTTCTGCACAGCGCACTGGCTGCCTTCAGCAACCGTGACATCATCGCTTACTTCGAAGGGATGGGCATTCGGCTCAAGGAGGAGGACCGCGGGCGTATGTTCCCGGTAAGCGACAAAGCGAAAACGGTTGTCGACGCGCTGGTGAACCGGGTGCGCAATCAAGGGGTTGCAATTCGAGTAAACACTCCTGTGCGGAAGGTATTGTATAAGGATGGCCGGGTCGCGGGAGTGGAGTTAGCCGGGGGAGAACGTGTAATGAGCCGCGCTGTAGTGCTGGCGACCGGCGGCAAGTCGGTGCCTCACACGGGCTCCACCGGAGACGGCTACGCCTGGGCCGAGGAGGCCGGGCACACGATCACAGAGCTGTACCCCACGGAGGTACCGCTCTTATCGAGAGAGGCCTTCATACAGAGCAAAGAGCTTCAGGGTCTTTCTTTGAGAGACATCACCGTATCGGTCTGGAATCCCAAAGGAAAAAAAATCGTTGAACACGAAGGAGATCTTTTGTTCACACACTTTGGGATTTCCGGCCCTACCGCGCTAAGATGCAGCCAGTTTATTGTGAAAACGCTGAAGCAATTCGATGTGAGCACAGTAAAAATAACCATTGATTTGTTTCCTGAGAAATCGGTTGAAGAAGTATATGCAGATTCTCTCCAGTTGGCCAGAAACGAGCCTAAGAAGGCCATCAAAAACATCCTGAAAGGGTTATTGCCTGAAAGAATGATCCCCATTATTCTGAAGAAATCAGGATTAAAGGAAGAAACAACCTTCGACAATATTCCAAAGCAGCCTTGGTCGTCCATGGCTTCGCTCGTCAAAGCTTTCCCTATGCAAATTTCCGGCACCCTCTCCATTGAAGAGGCTTTTGTTACCGGTGGAGGCGTTCATTTGAAGGAAATCGATCCTAAGACCATGCACTCCAAAGTAATGGACGGTTTGTTTTTTTGCGGTGAGATTCTGGATGTCCACGGCTATACCGGGGGGTATAACATTACTGCTGCTTTCACCACCGGATATACCGCTGGTATGAGCGCGTCGCAAATCGCTCAGCACGAACTATAACAGTGTTAGTCCCGTTATGATTTTTCCGGCAGCCTCTTTATCCATTGGCGGTAATACGACAACGGTTAATGAGCCTTCCGGAATTTCATGATGTCCTGCATCCCGAATAGACAGAAACCCGTCATTGGCTAAGCTCTGAAGACGAGCTTCGGAGCCCTGCAGCACAACTTTCTTTTGCCCCTTGCTCAGCCACGCTTGAAACACCTCCTGATGTCGATTGTCATTTAACAGATAGTGCAGTGTCATCGTAGTGGCCGCATGGGCGACCTGTGCAGCAATCTTCCCTTGAGACATGGAGAGCTGCTCATTGATAACGTAGTATTGTACAATATCCTGATCCGTTCGTTTCATGGACAAAAGCTCCTTCCCCATATGAAGCCGTAATCAGATTGATTAGCTTCTTACTCTACATATCTATGAGACTTCCAACTTAAAATATGCATGAAAATAGAGCCGGATAGGAGAAACTTATCCGGGATGACTTGCGTTATATATATGATAGCTGTGATAACATAATTGGATAACAGATGGATTGGAGGAATTCCCATGCCATATTTGGGGCTGACTGTTTTCGGAATTGCAATTCTCATTCTTGCCGTTGTATGGATACGAAATGCCCGAAAGCCATCAAGCCGCATGCGCGTGCTTCCCCCTCCCCCGAATAAGCTTGGCGTACTCCCTGGGCACCCTGCCGAGAAGGCTATGCTGCGCCTGGAATCGGCACTCGACTCCGATTTTGAGGCCCGTGTGAAGGACAGGGTTCTGAAGCAGCACCCAACGATGGACGATTCCGAGTGGATTTGGACGTGGTTTCATTTAAAACGATTTTTCCTCATGAGCGCAGTCATGAAGCAAGTACCAATGTACAGCGCTAAGGTAGATCTCGCATGGCACGAGATGCTGATGTTCACGAGGGAGTACCAGACCTTCTGCGAGCGCTTCTGCGGGAGTATGATCCACCATGCCCCTCATGCTGAGGAAGGCCGTTCACCTAACCCCGGGGAACGCGCCTGGTTTGATTGGATTTACGGGGAATTGTTCCTGCAGACTCCAGAGTGCGGGCGGACATGGGGCGCATTTTACCGGAATCCTCTGCCGCAAAGCCTGTTAGAACGATTGGAGAAGTCAAGCGCCGAGGAGCTCAGGCAGGAGCTCTTTCATATGAACGCCGCTTCACGGTTTCCCGATCTGCATACCGTGTTCGATCAATTGATTGATAAAGCGAAGTCTCAGATTGCTGAAGCCAAAAGCCATCTTAATAAAGGGAATCGCCCAATAACGCGCGATACACTCTCTCATTCGGCAGGTTTCGGATGGCTCGGCGGCGCAATGATTTATTTATCGATGTCTTCACCGGATGATTTTGAACAGCAGATGGAGGGCCTGAGCACGGAAGAAGAGCGAAAGACCAGCGGAAGCAGCAGCTCGGCCTCTTCCTGTGCGGGAGATAGCAACGACAATGATGGAGGCGGAGGAAGTGACGGAGGCGGATCCTCCTGCGGTTCCGGATGCTCCTCGTAGAAAAATGCGGACAGCGTAAATCTTTAATGCACCCTACCCGCATAGCAAAAAGCAATAAGGCTGCCCAGGCGGGCGGCCTTATTGCTTTTGCTCGGAAAATGGCTCAATATGCACGTGGACGTTCCCGATGCGGTGCTCGTCCATCATTCTTTTCTCGATCTCGTCGCTGATATCGTGGCTTTGTCCTACGGAGAGTTCAGCGCTGACCTCAACGACAACGTCCAGCAGAACGCTGCTGCCATGAACTCTTGCGCGGATATCCTTGATCCGTTTCACGCCTGGGGTCTCTTTTACTGTCTTACGGAACACCCTCAGCTTCTGATCATCAAAGCCATCGGTTAACGCATGCGTGGCACCGGAAAACACATCCCACGCCGTTTTACAAATAATGAGCCCTACAAGGAGAGCCGCGGCCGCATCAAGAATCGGAAATCCCAGCCGGGAGCCGATGATACCGATTGCCGCCCCGATGCTCACTAACGCATCCGAACGGTTATCGTACGCCGCGGCCATCAGAGCCTGATTACTGATGCGTTTGGCAAGCCTGCTGTTATACACATACACGCCCCACATGATCGCTGCGCAGCTCAAGGCAATCCATGCCGCAAGCAAATCAGGCGCTGTCCGCTCGTCGGCAAAGAAGCTTCTACCCGCCTGGATCACTACCTGCAGCCCTGCGACCGCCATGATGAAGGAGGCAACCAGCGAAGCGATTGTTTCTGCCCGCATATGTCCGTACGGGTGATCCTGGTCCGGCGGTTTTCTTGCAATTCGTAAGCCGATCAGCACGGCGATTGAAACGATAATATCGGTTGCATTATTTATTCCGTCTGCCCTAAGCGCTTCGGAACCGGTCACAAAGCCCATGCTGATTTTAAAAGTAGCTAGGAAGACATAAGCGACGATGCTGACCCATGCGCCCTTCTCACCCTCTTTTAAATTTTCATAGGTTTCCACAAGCGGCTTCCCTCCATCATCCTCGATCAATCCGTTTTTCTCTCTTCTCCATAAACCTCAATCATCATAACAAACGAAAACCGTGTGGGTCTAGAGAAACAGTTTTTTCCTCGCTTATAAAAATAGGTCTGAGGCAACTTTGTTTGTCCGGTCAAATGTTATGGTCTTTGTCCAACAACGTTAAACAGCGGGTCGCCTGCCTCGCAGGGATCCGCTGCCTAAGTGGATGCAGGAGCTGTCGGCTCCTTCGGATGATGGTGGAAAGGCTCGCTGCCTTCTACATATGGATACCCGCATCAAACCCGTTCATATCGTCCCTCGACGGATCGAAAGACTCCGTATCGTCATTATATGCACCGCTGGAACGGTTAACGTATGCCGATGCGGATACCTCAGACTCACTTTCCACTAGATCCTCGTTCACCAAATGCGCGGGAATCGAGATCAGTTCTTCCATATCGTAAGCCATGGCGAAGCCTTCCGTCTCATTGGGAGAGTCCCCCACCTGAACTAATCTACCACCATGCGCCTGTGCGATTTCAAGTGCGGACGTCAAATCATGGCGATCCACAATGACGTAAAGCATGGGCATCTCTGAGTGTGTATGACCGCTGATTCGGTATCCGATCTCCTCCAGCGTATCTCGGGCCAAAATCGCCTCTTTCTGAGTATCGAACTGAAAACATAACGGAGCGCTGCTCATAGACATATTCCTTTCCGGCCTCAAGTGAATGAGAGGATATACCGGATAGCATGCCCCGACGCAGGCAGCTTATTCCTGAATTCACACATCCTACCCCTCAGCCCGAAAAAGAATACAGCCTTAGCTTACAGCAGAGCCTCTCCCAGCGGACGAACCTCGCAGCTCAAAAGCTTACCCTCACGAAAAATACAGCGATACTCCGCAATATCACGGCTTTCGAGCATAGGGGGTAAAAAGTGTTTGACATGTCCCGCCACACCGAAATTGTCTTGACGAACGACCCATTCCACCGGCTTCCAAGCCAAAATACCATCCTCCGTTTCAACGGGGGCTTCAACCAAAGCTTCAGAAGGAGCTTCTCCGATAAACACATACATGCCTCCGGCTTCCCGTCCATCCACTTCCCACGTAACGATTCCGGAGAAGCGAAGCGTATTCTCCACAAACCGAAGACCCGTTTCCTCCTCAATTTCGCGTACAACGCTGTCATAGGGCGTTTCCCCCGGCTCAAGCTTTCCGCCCACTCCGTTCCACAGCCCAAGCAGAGGCGCTTTGCCTCGATTTAACATCAGTATCCGATCTCCCTTGCGAATAAACGCAATATTATATTTCAGCATGTGCTCTCTCTCAACCCTTCGGCTTCATTTTCCGCCTTTTTCTATACTAAGCAACTTTTCCACACGGCCATTAAAAATCCTTCTTCCCTTTTCGCGACCACTCATTTATCAAATTATCATGCTTTTCGGAAATTGTTATCATTGACAAATACATCATTAGTATGTAATATAATTAATTATCACACACTTTACCACTTAAAAGCTTAAAAGCCACAAAGTATAAAACAATCCCCATTCGGGAAAAGGAGCAAATGATCATGAGCAGGGAAAAACATAGTATTGTAGACTGTACTGTCCGCGATGGCGGATTAGTTAACAATTGGGACTTTAGCGTCCAATTCGTAAAGGACATGTATTCTGGACTGAGCGAAGCCGGCGTCGAATATATGGAGATCGGGTATAAAAACTCCGCCAAGCTCTTGAAAGGCGCAGAGGCGGGACCATGGCGTTTCTTAAACGAAGATTTCTTGAAGGAAGTCATTTCACAGAAAACCGATACGAAGCTATCCGCTCTTGTCGATATCGGCCGTGTGGACGAGAACGATATCCTTCCTCGCGAGCAAAGCCAGCTCGACTTGATCCGTGTAGCTACATATATTAAAGACGTAGACAAGGCGCTCGATCTGGTGCAAAAATTTAATGGTTATGGCTACGAAACAAGCATCAACATCATGGCGCTTACCCATGTTATGGAGAACGACTTGAACGAAGCGTTCGAGGAAATCGCCAAAAGCCCAGTAGATGTCGTGTATATTGTCGACTCCTACGGCAGCATGGATTACAAGGATATCGACTATCTCGTAACCAAATTCCAACGTCTTCTGCCTAATAAAAAGCTCGGCCTGCACATGCACAACAATATGCAGCTCGCATTCTCCAACACGATGATGGGCGCAGCCAAGGGCGTTGAATTTTTGGATGCTTCGGTATACGGCATGGGCCGCGCAGCAGGGAACTGCCCTACAGAGCTGATCGTAAGCCATCTGAAAAATCCAAAGTACGACATTCGTCCGGTACTCAGCATCATTGAGAAGCACATGATCTCCATGCGTGAGAAGTGGGAGTGGGGATATGTCATTCCTTACATGATCGCAGGTGTATTGAACGAGCACCCGCGCGCTGCTATGGCGCTTCGCTCAAGCGACGACAAAGACAATTTCACGGAGTTCTACGATAAGCTGACATCGCCGGAAGTAATGCCTGCGGGTTCGGCCGAATAATACCGCCTTTACGGCTGATAGCCCGGTTTCCTTGGATGCGACAAGGAGCCGGGCTTCTTCATTACCCTTCGAAGGAGAACCGGTGTCGAGCGGCTCTTCCTCGACGACTTCTTCATGGGTGAGGCAGCCTCGGCAAACCAACCGAACGGCTCGGCATCCGTCATTTTTACGAAGCCTGCGGGCTTGAAGCATGGTACGATCGGATCGCTCGGCCTATCTGGAGGTATGGAGCAGCTTAAAAACACATTCGCAGAAGACCAGCTTTACGTAAGCCAAGCCTACTTTTACCTTGATGATGTAGGTGGATCCTTCCGGCAGATCCTCCACAGAGAACTTACGCAAAAAAACGCTCCTTCAAGAACAAAGTTCTCGAAGGAGCGGCGTATTTTATTATCTGAAGTCCGGCGGAATCCGGCGAGCCTCACCCGTCAGGATGGCAGCTTCGATGATCGCATGACGGACTTTTTTGACGACAAGCTCATTAAAGATACTTGGGATAATGTAGTGCTCATTGAGCTCGGCTTCGGTAACTACGGATGCGATAGCACGTGAAGCTGCAAGCTTCATCGGCTCGTTGATCCGGCGAGCTCGGCAATCCAATGCCCCGCGGAAAATTCCTGGGAACACCAGGACGTTGTTGATTTGATTCGGATAATCGCTTCGGCCTGTAGCGAATACGCGCACGTGCGGCAGCGCATCTTCCGGATCGATCTCTGGATTCGGGTTGGCCATAGCGAAGACGATCCGGTCCGGTGCCATCGTTTGCACATCGTCGGCATTCATGATATTGCCTCTGGACACACCGATGAACACGTCCGCGTCGCGAAGCACATCCTTCAGGCCGCCCGCCTCTGCCTCAACCTGCGGCTGCTCTGCAAGCCACTGCCACATCGGATATGGGTAGGTTCCACCGCGTACGATTGCACCATCCCGATCTACAGGCACAAGCCGCGTAACGCCGGCCGCAAGCAGCATTTTGCAGATAGAGACACCCGCCGCACCGATACCGTTAACGACTATCCGTACTTGATCGATCCGCTTACCCACGACTTTCAATGCATTCAAAAGCCCTGCGATGACGACTATTGCCGTACCGTGCTGATCGTCGTGGAAGATGGGAATATCCAGTTCTTCCGCAAGCCGTGTCTCGATCTCAAAGCAGCGCGGAGAGCTAATATCTTCCAGGTTAATACCACCGAAGATCGGACTAATCGCCTTGATCGTACGAATGATCTCTTCCGTGTCCTTCGTATCCAAACAAATCGGGAATGCATCCACGCCCGCCAGCTGCTTGAACAGCATCGCTTTCCCTTCCATGACCGGAGCCGCCGCATGCGGTCCAATATCACCAAGACCCAGTACCGCGGTTCCATCGGTCACCACAGCCACCGTATTCCGTTTAATCGTCAAGGAGTATGCTTTCTTAGGATCTTCATGGATAGCCGTACATACGCGAGCGACCCCTGGAGTGTATACTCGGGACAGATCGTCACGGTTCTTGATCGGCAAGGTAGGCTGCGTCGTTATTTTTCCGCCTAAATGCACGAGGAATGTCCGGTCAGACACATTTATCAGCTTGATGCCGGCATGCTGCTTCAGTGCCTCTACCACTTGCGTTTCGGCTGATTCCGCTACGTCGACCGTAATGTCGCGCACCGAAGATTCCTTACCTGGACGAATCACGTCAATCGAAGTGATATCTCCCCCCGCTTTACTGATCACCGCAGCTACGTCGCCAAACGTAACCTGGTCATGGTTTAATTCCACACGCAAAATAATACTCGTCTGTGCCATGCTATTATCCTTCCTTTATATAAAATAATATAATGAATAAAGTAATATAACCTTATAATACTCTCATGTTACACGATCAATCTCGCATGCGCAAATGAAAAACACTAAGTGCCCTTATTCATTTCTTTTATCACTTTCCAGTGTCTGCCTTCTCCTTCGCTGCCTTCAACATTTGCATATTCATAGGTCCAGGGTGCTTGTGACGAATCACTCCGTCTGCATCAATCACAAAAGTAGAGGGATAAGAGTTCACGCGATACGTCTTAATCACTTCACCATGCTCATCAAGAACGATAGGAAACGTGATTCCCCACTCCTTCAGCCAAGAATCCACGACTGGCACACTGATCTCCGTAGAGGTAGCGTTAACTCCAAGGATGACAACGCCTTCCTTCTCGTTTTCCATATAATACTGCTGCATATGCGGCATCTCTGCTCGGCAAGGAGGACACCATGTCGCCCAAAAATTAATGATGACTATTTTTCCCCGATAGTCAGAAAGCTTCACCGATTGACCGTCCAGCATCTTCAGCTCAAAATCGGGAGCCTGCTGTCCAATTTTCAGACCCACGGCCGTATTTTCAGCTTGAGCAGCCCCCGTCTCGTATTTATCCCCTATATTCACTGCAACGGTCCAGATCAGCGCATACCCAATAACAAATATCGTCACCTGCTGTAATATAGGCCGCAAGCTGGTCGATGGCTTCTTCACCATCCATACTGCCGTGAAACCTGCCCCCATGAGCGAAGAAAGCCCCCATGTTAAACGATTTTCCTCCCCCGCAAAGAAAAGCATAGCTCCGTATACCATATACCCCCCAAAAATGGAAACAAGCATCGAATCTATATAAAGGGCTCCGCTTATTTGCTCTTTCCGAACAGCATACCATACATACAACCCGGATAGCAGCATAGCCAACCATACCCCTTGATCGCCGCCATTATAATAGAGCAGCGACATCGGGTTCGTCAGTACACTGCGCGGATCAAAAAGCATTACACTCAGCTTCCAGATCATCACCCAAATCACTACGGCGTTCAGGCTAATCGAGCCAAAAGCCTCCCCCATAGCCGTTCCTTTTAAACGGAGTCTACCGATTCCGTATCCAACCGCCACAGCCGCCATGACGAACAGCATGCTTTGTTGTATGACAAAAGGTCCCCATATCCAAGTATCCATCTGATGATCACCGTTCTCTCGTCTGAATTTCCTAATTCTATTGTGAATTGACGAGAACATGTTGTCAAATGGTGTCCCGACCACCCGAACGCAGCTTAAACCCAGCCGTGTCCGCCTGTGTGTCTTGACATAAATACAACCAGAATCGCAGGAGGAAATATGATTTTAAAAAAGCAATATACAGCCATTCTTCTCGCCACTACGATCACTTTGGGTATTGGAGCATTGCCAGCCGAACAAGCCCATGCCGCAACCGATGCCGTCATTGTCAGCAGCGTTAATTTCCGCAGTCAACCCAATGTGAACTCTGCAAGTTATGGATATTTGAAAAAAGGTGAGAACGTCGACATAGTCAGTAAAGTGAATAACTGGTGGTACAAAGTTCGCGATGACGGCGGTAAGGTCGGCTACGTTTCGACCAACAGCAAGTACATCCGCACTTCATCGTCAGGCTCCGGAGGAACCTCTTCCAAGCCGAGCGGATCCAGCAGCACCAGTTCTTCCGTAAGCAAAGTCATTGCAGCCGGTAAAAAATATATGGGCACACCTTACGAGTTCGCTTCCAGCCGATCGAACACCCGTACGTTCGATTGCTCCGACTTTGTAAGACAAGCCTTCAAGGACGGAGTAGGCGTTACTTTGCCTAGCGATTCGCGTGGACAAGCCTCTTACGTCAAGTCCAAAGGCGGAACGACATCCAACTGGCGTAATCTGAAGGCGGGCGACCTGATGTTCTTCATGAATTATCGCGGTGTCAGCTCGTCCTCATACCCTAGCAACAAATCAAATCAGCGGGTCACACATGTAGGGATCTATTTGGGAGACGGTAAAATCCTTCACACCTACTCCAAAGAATCCGGTGGCGTACGAATCGATACCATCGCTGGTAAGCATTGGGAGAAGCGCTTTATCTTCGGCGGCAGTGCCCTTTAGTGTCATCATCCAAGTAAAAAAAAGCAACGGTTGCTCAGATGAAGAGCAGCTGTTGCTTTTTTTCTTCTGAATACAGTGGGATTTACAAGCCAAAGATGGCATCGATCATCGGCTTCGTCTCACCGCCAGGGTACAAAAGGTATAACAGCACGTAAACCGCCACACCGGTAGGAGCCGTGAACAGCCACATAACGGCAGTCCAGCGACCGATTTTTCTATGCTTGGCAAAGTTTTTTTTGAAGGCCAGAATTAAGGTGACAATTCCGAACACGCCGGCCGTTGTGGCCAAAGTAATATGAAAAAATAAAAACAAATGATACGCCTGCTTAAGCTCTTCAGGTCCACCAAAGGCCGTATTTCCGACAAAAATGGTTCGGCTCACATAGACTAAAAAGAAGGCCAGCGCAAATCCAGCACCCCATAGCATCATTTTCTGATGCTGTTCACGGTTTCCTTTTACGATGTGATACCAGCCAATAGCCACAAATATGGCGCTGATGACAATGAAACTGGTACTGATCGTCGGCATTATCGCCACTTTCACGTTACATCCCACCTATTCGCATTTCAGTTGATCAACAACTCAAGAATCTATCTCTATACTCGGTTTGGATTTCCCGAGGAAATATAGGAGTTATCCATCAATTCTTCCTCATCATCTTGTTTGCGTTCTGTCCGATACCAGTGGAAGAAAACATACCCTAGAGCCAATCCATAAACGACTTCTTGAACGATTTTCATAATAACCCCGCCCAATTGCTGATCGTCAATCATAGGAAGCAACCAATAAGACAGAGAAATCGTTGCATACATATCATACAAAGGCTCTCTTGCGAAGATGATCAGCGCACATGCCGGTGTAAGCAGAATACCATTTATGAAAATGTACGCCATCTTTTTCAAATCGGACATCGTGTTGTATTCAGGTAACGGGCAAAAAACAGGGAACCACATTTGAAATGCGGCAAACAAAAAGATAGCTTTATATAGGACAAGAATAGTAGCATGAGCCATCAGCCAATCCATGACCATAGGAATATGGTACATAGAGAAGATGAAATTAAAGAAGAACAGCGAGAACAGCGGAGCGGTGAACCAACGCATAAACCTCTTGCCGCCTTCTCCTTTTAATGCGGCTCTTAGCAGCCAGCCTGGTGTCCCAAGAAGCAGCATCGGCGGCATGATCAAGTACAGAATCGACTGTTGAAACATATGGATGCTGAACAAATAATGATGCGCATAATAAGACATCGGGCTTCCGTCAGCGGCATACCATAAGGCTAAACCACTCCAAAACCACAGCTTCTGCTTCAGTGTTACGGGCTCACTGTTGGCAAAATCACTCCGCCAACGTCCCACGGCTAGCATGTATAAAACACCGAGCACGATCATGACAAGCAAAAAACCTGGACTCCACAACTGAACGAACGTAGGGACGTTTCCATGCCCTGCATGGGAGACAGTAGTATCCATTTCGGATTACGACTCCTTTCTAATCCCGTTCTATACCGGGAGTTGTGTCGAATTTGTGAAAACTTTCGCATACTTATACAAAAGAGAGGGGCTTTCAAGTACAAAGCCGCCTCTCTACAAAACTTACCACCACGTCCAGTATACTGCTGCCGCCACGGCTGTCATCGCAACGAAGGTGCCGAACGCGAGTCCGACTATAGGAATCAAGTGTCCGCGATCCTTCATATGCATCCAATACGCTAATTGGAACACCACCTGTACTACAGCTATGCCGATGATGAAGAATAAAATAAATGTTCGATCCAAACCGCCGTAAAGCACGATTGCAAAGGCTAGCATCGTCAATACAATCGAAATAATGTAAGACAAGTAATGATTCTTAGGACCTTCTAAACGATGTCGGTCACCTGTGGAAGATGTATGGTGTTGGTTGCTCATATCAAGGACCTACCTTCCCCATCAGATACACTACAGTAAAGATGAATACCCACACGACGTCGATAAAGTGCCAATACAAACCGGCAACATAGTATTTAGGCGCTGTAACTGTAGTAAGACCTTTTCTGAAGCCCATAATGATCAACAGAGTAATCCATACTACACCGAATGCTACGTGCGCTCCATGGAAACCGACCAACGTGTAGAACGATGTAGCAAATGCACTAACAGTAAATCCAAGTCCTTCATGCACGTAGTGCATGAACTCATAAATCTCAATCCCCAAAAACGTAAGACCCAGCAAAACCGTTACAGCCATCCAAGCTTGCAGCTTCTTAAAATCTCCGCGGTGCAAAGCCATCGTAGCGAATACACTGGTCAGAGAGCTGGTAAGCAGGATAAAGGTAGAAATCGCAATAAGGTCCAGTTGGAACAATTGCTGCGCTGTAGGACCATCCGGCACTTGATTGCGTAGTGCGATGAAGGAAGCGAAGAGCGTACCAAACAGTACGCATTCGCCGCCAAGGAATAACCAGAATCCCAATACTTTATTTTTACCTTCTAAAGTTGCTGTTTCCGCGTGAGGTGGGAGGGCACCGCCTACTTCATGATGTGCTGCACTCATGCCTTAACCCCCTTGTCATTTAACTCTTCGGGCTCAATATGGTAGCCATGATCGTCAAACACCGATCTTAACGCCATAGCGATGAAGGTAGTACCTAGACCGATGGCAACTCCCACATATTGATGGTACATAAATCCGTAGCCAGCAATGAATAATCCCAAGGACATCACAAACGGCAGAATCGAATTCGACGGCATGTGAATCGAACCGATCGGTTCCGCCGGCGTCATCTCTTTATTGCCTGCCATTTTTTCTTTCCAGAAAGCGTCATACCCGCGAACTAGCGGAGTTTGCTTAAAGTTATATTCCGGCGGTGGAGAAGGAATCGCCCACTCGAGTGTCCGGCCATCCCAAGGGTCAGCTGGAGCGGTTGCCGGTTTTCTAGCTGTAGTAATAATGTTGATCATGAATACGATCGTACCGATACCCATTAAGAAAGCACCAATGGTACTAATAAAGTTCCCTTGTTCAAGGCCTACGCCCGGTTGGTACGTAAATACACGGCGCGGCATCCCCATAAGACCAAGGAAGTGCTGCGGGAAGAATGTCATATGGAATCCGATAAAGAAAGTCCAGAAATGGATTTTACCCATCGTTTCGTTCAGCATGCGACCAAACATTTTCGGCCACCAATAGTAGGAAGCTGCGAACAGT
Organism: Paenibacillus sp. PvR098; assembly: GCF_017833255.1. NCBI lineage: Bacteria > Bacillati > Bacillota > Bacilli > Caryophanales > Paenibacillaceae > Paenibacillus > Paenibacillus sp. PvR098. The sequence goes on along the minus strand of NZ_JAFIBU010000001.1, from coordinate 3,602,472 downwards.
CCAAGCACGAGACCGCCTACGATAACGTAGTGGAAATGCGCTACAACGAAGTACGTATCGTGGTACTGAAGGTCAGCTGCAGGAACCGCAAGCATAACTCCTGTTACCCCACCCATGACGAACGTCGGAATGAACGAAGTTGCAAAGATGTTAGCCGTAGTAAAGCGAATTTGTCCGCCCCACAAAGTGAACAGCCAGTTGAAGATTTTAACTCCGGTCGGGACGGCAATCGCCATCGTTGCGACCCCGAAGATCGCGTTACCAACGGGACCAATTCCTGTTGCAAACATATGGTGAGCCCAAACCATGAAGCCTAAAAATCCGATCAGCGCCGTTGCAAATACCATGGAGCTGTATCCGAACAAACGTTTTCTCGAGAATGTGGCGACAATATCAGAGATAATACCGAAAGCCGGCAAAATCAAGATATATACTTCAGGATGACCAAAAATCCAGAAAATATGCTCCCAAAGGACGGGATTACCGCCGCCGCTGACATCGAAGAATGCTCCTCCAAAAAGACGATCAAACATCAATTGGACCAGACCAACTGTAATGACAGGGAAAGCAAACAAAATCAGTAAGGATGTGATAAAAGCCGACCAAGTAAACATGGGCATTCTCATATAAGTCATTCCCGGCGCACGCATGTTGATGATCGTTACGAGGAAGTTAATCCCCCCGATCAGCGTCCCTATACCGGAAATTTGTATCCCTAGTACGTAGAAGTCGACACCTTTAAACGTTCCGGTAGAATCTACGAGCGCGGAAAGCGGCGGATATGCCGTCCACCCTGCCGCTGGTGCGCCTCCCAAAAACCAAGAAGTGTTCAGAAGAACGCCTCCGAAGAAAAACAACCAAAAGCCGAGCGCGTTCACAAACGGGAACGCTACGTCGCGCGCCCCGATCTGGAGCGGCACGATCGCATTCATAAAGGCAAAGATGACAGGCATTACCGCAAAGAAAATCATGGTCGTACCATGCATCGTAGTCAATTGGTTAAACGTATCCCCGATAAATATTTTTTGGTCGGGATAGGCCAGTTGAATCCGAATCAGAATCGCTTCGAGTCCGCCTATTAAGAAGAACAGACCGCCTGCGATCATATATAAAATACCGATCTTTTTATGGTCCACCGTGGTTAGCCAATCCATGAGCCCGGTGTGCCGTTTTACCGTGTGTGCGTGAGCCACCGTATTTAACCTCCCTATTCCCTGATGCTCGTTACTTTAGTTCCAACGAGTTCAAGTATTTGATGATGTCGTCGATATCCTGATCCTTCAGCGGGGTCGAATTCGGCACATTCTCGCCGAACGCAGGCATTTTATTACCCGGCTTGACGGACTGCGGATCGGAAATCCACTGTTTTAAACTCTCATCGTTATGAGGCAGAATTCCGGCAACAAGCTCACGGGATGCAAAACCGTTCAAGTTCGGACCTGCGCCAAGCCCCTGTGCGTTAACAGCGTGACAGGACAAGCAGTTATTTTTGAACAGTTCCTCGCCACGTTGCGCTTCTGCAGGAATAACAGCTGGCGTTTTAATTTTGGTTACCCATTGATCGAAATCGCCTTGTTCCATAGATACTACTTTAAAGTCCATCAAGGAGTGAGATGCGCCGCAAAGCTCCGCACACTTCCCTTTAAATACATCTACATCAGAAGCTTCCAGGTAGAAAACGTTCGTCGTGCCCACGTTGGTATCCATCTTACCGCCCAGCGATGGTACCCAGAAGGAGTGCTTCACATCGGAAGCGGTTAATTCAAAAGCAATCTTTTTCCCGGTAGGAATGACCAAATCCTGGGCCGTAGAGATCCCCAAGGTCGGATATTCGAACTGCCACCAGAATGCATGAGCCGTAACTTTGACATGAAGCGCGTCTTCATTTTGTCTATGGTCTTCCAACACCTTAAAGGTGTACTGCACTGTTGGCACCGCCAAGATCAGAAGCAAAATAATTGGAATAACCGTCCAAATGATCTCCAGCGTATGACTGCCTTCGACTTGCTTCGGAATGATGTCCTTATCACCTTTTTTCTTTCTAAAGCGAACCAAGACATACAAATAAAGAACAAAAACGACCACAACAACCAGCAGCATAATTCCGAAGCTGAGCTTCATCAGGAACATCTGATCACTGGCTACCGGACCTCTTGGTCTCAAGGTGGAAATTGTATCGTCTCCACACCCCGTTAACAGTGCCATCAACCCGAAGAGAGGGATGAAACGCCACAGATTTTGCCATCGAATCATCTTATCAATCCCACCTTATAAAGCAAATATTTTTCGATCAAAAAAAAGGTCATTTCTTGTCAATGAACCTAATCACCATATTAACTATAAATTCGGACCTGTTTTTTGTCAATGAATCTCAGGAAGTTCACAAATTGTTCGGAACTCAAGGATTTTCAAAGGTTTCCTCATGTATTCCCTATTAGGTTATTTCCATTTTCAGGAGACTTTATGCAGGTATTGGACCACATCTAAGGACGTATAATTCCCTCTTTAAGATCAATCCTAAGGGTATGAAGGGACCCCTTAACCGGGAAGTATAACCGGAGCTTGAATCACAAAGGAGGGAATCATGAATGCGTACATTTCGATTCATAGCAGGTGTGCTGACCATTAGCGTTGTTACGGCGCTAACCGGCTGTTTTGCATGGTACGATTACAACAGCGCCAGTAATTATGGAAGCAAAAGGGATATGCCCAGACAGGATACGTCTCGCGCTTATCAGACCCAACAGCAGTATGCCCCTGTCTCCCATAAAATAACCAAGCTGGAAATGAATCAATTTCTTTCCGATCAAGTAGCGGCAATGAACGGCGTAAACAGCGCCATTATTCTGATGGGCGATAATGTTGCCTACACGGCTATTACAATCGACGGTACGGCAACAGGAACACGCGGCAAGCGGGAAATTCGTGCTCCAGAAACAAACAACTACGGACTAGCCAATAGTTTATACAGTACGTATACGCACCAAAGCGACTATGCCAATCCGGATGAGCGCATCTCCATAACCTCTGTTGCCGAAACGGAAATGCATCACGAGCATCTATCCCATTTGTTCAAGCAAAAGATCGCCGAAAAAATTCGCTCACTGCAGCCATCCGTTACTGACGTGTACATTACGGCGAACCGGGATATCGTAAATCAGTTTAACCGGTTGGCAATAGAAAGCTGGAACGGCCGTTCACTTGAGCCCTACCGGGGGCATTTTGCAGCTTTGATGGAGATGACGTTCGGAACTTCTCCAACGATTCCAAATCAGGCGGAAAGCAATGGACGAGAGTACTGAGTATACAGGCATAGGAAGCCCAAGGCTCGGGAACACTTTCCGTCAGACGGATGAGTAATTGATGAAGTCTAAGATTACAAGAAAAGCTTTGATAAACTCTCTAAGAGACTCTGCGGCCTTTATTTTGATACCAGGTGAATGTCGCAAAGTTTACGGGCGCTGGTGCCCTTGGGCTAGCATACTCATGCCAAGGATAACTATAGGTTCTTCTGAGAGTAGGGTATTTACCCGGCTGTGTGACGCCGGGTTTTCTTCCATTTATGTGTTGTTGACTATTTTAGACAAAATACTGCATCTTTCGAGGCCTTGGTTTCTTTTTCCTCCCTGTTCCTGTAGAATAAATGCAACATAATAATAAGAAGAATAATTCAACCATTGAGGAGATATTATAATGAAGAAAAATGAGTTTGCTCTGCTAGGCGTAAGTGATGATTTGGCAGAAGCGCTACATAAGCACGGGCTTACGGAACCAACCCCTGTGCAACGGGAAGCCATACCTTCTGCCCTATCCGGGAAAGATATCATTGCACAAGCGCAAACGGGTACGGGGAAGACACTTGCTTTTGTACTGCCGATATTGGAAACCATTGACCCTGGACGGTCACATGTTCAGGCCTTGATCGTTACACCTACCCGAGAGCTCGCCATACAGATTACAGAGGAAGTCAAGCGTTGGGCTCCGCTCAAGGGTGTTCGCGTGCTTTCAGCATATGGCGGGCAGGACGTTGAGCGGCAAATCCGGAAGCTCGAAGGAAGCATACATATCATTGTAGCAACACCCGGACGCCTGCTGGATCATTTGCGTCGGGGAACGGTTCAACTGCACAAGCTTTCCATTTTGGTTCTTGATGAAGCCGACCAGATGCTGCACATGGGCTTTTTCCCGGATGTCGAGGAAATCATCTCGGCCACTCCGACCAGGCGGCAAACACTACTGTTCTCTGCAACCATGCCTCCGCGCATCCGTGAGCTGGGCAAGGAATATATGCGTCAGCCTGCGGAGATTGAAGTGAAAGCCAAGCGAGTCACGTTAGACGAAATCGAACAAGTGGTTCTCCGGACGACGGATCGCGGCAAACTTGAGGCGTTATGTAAGATCATCGATGAAGAAAATCCTTATTTGGCAATGATTTTTTGCCGTACGAAGCTTCGGGCAAGTAAACTGAACAATGAGCTCAATGAACGCGGATATGCATCAGACGAGCTGCATGGCGACCTGACTCAAGCCAAACGTGAACAGGTCATGAAACGGTTCCGGGAAGCGAAGATACAGTATTTGGTAGCTACTGATGTGGCTGCAAGAGGTCTCGATGTCGAAGGCATAACCCATGTGTTCAACTATGACATTCCGCACGATGCGGAAAGCTACATCCACCGAATTGGAAGAACGGGTCGGGCGGGCCAGACAGGCAAAGCAATCACATTCGCCGCTCCCCGGGATGCTAACTATCTCGAGCTGATCGAGAAAGGGATTAAAAGCACGCTGACGAAACGGTCTGGCAAAGACCAGGAGCACGAGCCGGACGAGCGCAGCTCTCAGAACCAACGGCGCAATGCAGCGCCGGGCGAGCGCTCTCAGCAAAGGCGTGGGCGTAATGCAGCGCCGGGTGAGCGCACCCAGCAAGGGCGCGGGCGTAATGCAGCGCCGGGTGAGCGCACCCAGCAAGGACGTGGGCGTAATGCAGCGCCGGGTGAGCGCACCCAGCAAGGGCGCGGGCGTAATGAGGCTTCAGGTGAACGCTCTTACCAAGGACGTGAGCGTAATGCAGCGCCAGGCGAGCGCTCTCAGCAGGGGCGCGGGCGTAATGAGGCTTCAGGTGAACGCTCTTACCAAGGACGTGAGCGTAATGCAGCGCCAAGCGAGCGCTCTCAGCAGGGGCGCGGGCGTAATGCAGCGCCGGGCGAACGCTCTCAGCAGGGGCGCGGACGTAATGCAGCGCCGGGTGAGCGCTCTCAGCAAGGACGCGAGCGCAGCGCGGCACAGCGGGGGCAAGCACCGCAGCAGAAACCTCGAAACGGCGGCAGACGTCGGGAGCGCTGAGAAGGTTGTAAGGCAGGCCTCCCGGCTTGGAGCTTTACCTTGTATAACAGAACATGTAAAATAAAGGGTGATCCACTTAGGCAAGAAACTACTTTTTAAACAAAGGAGGGTTTCCATGTACGAGTTGAAAGATAAAGAACTTATTTTTGTTTTTACCGGCCCTAACGGTGCAGGAAGAAGAACCGTAGCCCAAATGTCCGGCAATACACTTGGCATGAGGCAGGTGCTCTCGTACACGACTCGCCCTCCCCGCTCTTCTGAGGTTGACGGACAAGATTATCATTTCGTCTCCCTGGAACAGTTCGCAGCAGCCGAAGCAAACAAAGAGTTCACTGAAGTCGTGGAAATTGACGGCAACCGTTATGGCATCAAGGATACCGATGTCGCTCAAATGTTGCAAAAGCACGGGGCTGTTTATCTCATTCTAAACCGATACGGTGCGGAAGCTTTAAAGAAAGTTTATGGGGACCGCGCCATCCGCATCTTTATTTATGCCGACCGCGATACCGTTATGCGAAGAGAGCAGGAACGCGGTGATTCGCCGGAGCTGATTAACCGATACATGTCGCATTATGATGAAGAGATGGCATATAAAGATTCCTGTGAGCACGCATTCGAAAACACTGACCTGGCGCACACCGTTTTTGATTTGACGAAAACGCTTGATGAGAACTACCTTCACCGTAATTTGCTCGATCTGGACTAAAAGACGGTCCGGCAGAAACGAATAACAATAAAAGGACCGATTTGCTCCCTCAGGGCTGGCGGTCCTTTTTGCTAGTCGAGGCTATACCAGACAGGAGGGAACCCGTTATGAAAATTATATCCATCGAACCCACGCCCAGTCCGAACACGATGAAAATCAACCTGACCGAAAAGCTCCCAAACGGTATGCGTCAAACATTTACCCGGGACCAGGCCGCGGAGGCTCCTGATCCGAACCTGCGGCAGCTGCTTGCCATTGAGGGCGTCAAAGCATTATATCGCGCAGCGGATTTTATCGCTCTTGACCGAACTCCCAAAGGTGATTGGTCAAGCATTTTGGCGGAAGCGAGAGCCATTTTGGGCGAAGCGGTAACCGATGCGCCATCTGCTCCAGTACAATCCGGTATGGACCAACCTAACGGCATTGCGCCTTCAGAAGCTGCCGAAGGCGCCGCTTTCGGTGAAGTGATGGTACGACTCCAGCATTTTCGCGGCATCCCGCTTCAGGTGAGAGTGACGAATGGCACGGAAGAACTTCGTGATGCCCTGCCTAAGCGCTTCAGTGACGCTGCCATTCGTGCCGCGGCGGCATCACCGAATCTGATTAAGGAACGGTCGCTTGATGATTGGGATACCCGTTATGGGGAGCTTCGAGAGGTGCTGGACGAAGTCCTTCAAGAGCTGGACGCCGCTTACAGCAACGAGCAGCTTGAACAACTGATAGCCCAGGCTCAAGAAGGGCCAGCCCAAGGCGAAGCCCGGAAGCTGGCTGAAACCGGTCGTAAAGCGCTGAGTTATGAAGAAACGGAACAGCAGCTGAATGCGCCAGATTGGAAGCAGCGTTACGCAGCGCTGCAGCAGATCAAACCCTCGGAAGCCACGCTGCAGCTGCTGCTGAAGGCGCTGGAAGACGAGCAGGCCAATGTCCGCCGCTTGGCCGCAGTTTACTTGGGTGATCTGAAGAATCCGGAAGTACTTCCTTATCTGTATCGCGCCCTGCAGGATTCTTCTGCGTCCGTACGCCGAACGGCAGGAGATACGCTGTCCGATCTGGGAGACCCCGCAGCACAGGAAGCGATGATTGGAGCGCTGCAGGATTCCAACAAGCTTGTACGTTGGCGAGCGGCCCGCTTCCTGTACGAAGTCGGGGATGATCTCTCCCTTCAGGCGCTGCATGCGGCCCAAGATGATCCGGAATTCGAGGTGCGAATGCAGGTACGCATGGCGCTCGAGCGCATTGAAGGCGGCCAAGCCGCAGAAGGCTCCGTATGGCAGCAGATGGCTCGTCGAAACCGCTCATAGCCCGCGTTGGGATCATCATCATGCCCGGAACGTTTCTCCGTGACAAGGAATCCGGAGACGTTCCGGCGCAAGCTCCCGTCTCCCCCATTCCTCTTGAAGCCGATCCAGCGCTTCGCGAGGCGTATCATCCGATATACGGAATGCACCGTAATGCATCGGGATGAAGAACTCAGCACCGCAATCGATGAATGCTTGTACCGCCTGCTCAGGATTCACATGCTGTTTGGACATATGCCACTCCGGCTCGTAAGCGCCAATAGGCATGAGCGCCCACTTGATCGGATAACGTTCTCCTATTAACTGAAACCCGTTAAAGTAAGCGGTATCCCCTGCAAAATACATCGCGTCCCGCTCTCCTCCAGGTGTGGAAGGACGGACTACCCAGCCGCCCCAATGCGAACTGTTGATATCAAACAAAGTGCGACGGGTCCCATGCTGCGACGGCACGAAGTGAAGCTCCACCCCTTCTAAGTTCGACGTGCCCCACCATTCCATCTCCGTTACGCGTTCAAAACCGCCAGCCCTAAGCTTCCGCCCCAATCCCTCAGGCACAAAAAACTGCAGACCCCTGTTCGCTCTGGCAATAGCTCGTAAGGTTGGGAGATGCATGTGATCGTAATGGCTGTGGGAAAGAAGCACCGCATGGATTGAGGGCAGCTCATCAAGAGCTAGTCCCGGGGGGGCAAGTCGCTTTTCAATCCCTATCCGTTCAGCCCACACTGGATCAGTGATCAGATTGATCCCTCCCATCTGCAGTACAAAGGTTGAATGCCCGATCCAAGTGATCGATGGCTCTGTTCGATTATTTCTCAGAAAGTCCAACTGTTTGTCCGGACATTGAGAAACACGATAGGATAGATCCTTGACTTTCGCCCTACGCTCTTTCCGCCATTTGTGCATGTGAAGCAGCTTTTTTTTATTTAGAATTCCATCCATATTTTCATAACGCCGACGAGTTTTCACAGATACCGCCTCCTACTTCATTCGATGTCAACCTGATTTCACCACAGAAAGGTTACCTATTATTACCCGTGCGGCAGCTTATTACCCGTGCGGCAGCAAATCTATCGGGAATTTTGTAAAAGCAGTATAATCAAATGAGTAGACAGAGCATTGGATGTGGACCTGATTTTGAAGGATTTTACTATACGAAGCTGGCTGGCTATGGCTACATTTTGGGACTTGGAGCTGGGGCTTACGAGCTCGTTTTTTTGTCGTGTGCTCCAACTTTCAAGAGCTTTGCACAAAGCAAATACGGCAGACATAGCCCGCCGCATTCGCTTTAAATACATATGGTTGAAGGTGGACAGCGGCGGGATGCTGTAAGCATATCGTCACTTTCGTCACTCGACATCGCAGCGTTTTACCCGTGCCCGAAAGAGCGCATATCGTCATTCAAGCCATACCCGCTGCTTGACATTCGAAGCCTTACCTCATCGTTCTAAGCTGTGGTCGGCGGCGCTGTGCCGCCGGATTGAAGCTGATACATTCGGTAATAACGCCCCTCCCGCTGCATCAACTGCTCGTGGGTGCCTCGTTCGACGATTTCACCACGATGCAGCACCAAGATTTGATCTGCATCGCGGATTGTGGAAAGCCGGTGCGCGATAACAAAGGTGGTCCGGCCTGCACTGACGATCCGCAGCGCCTCTTGGATTAAGCCTTCCGTTTCGCTGTCGATGCTCGCCGTCGCTTCATCCAGTATAAGAATAGCGGGATCGAAGGCAAGTGCCCGTGCGAAGGAAATCAACTGACGCTGGCCGGAGGACAACGTGCTTCCTCTCTCCACTACCGTTTCGTTGTAACCTCCGGGCAGCTGCTCGACGAAAATAGACGCGCCGACATCGGCGAGCGCCTTGCGTACCTGCTCGGGGCCAATGTTCTCATTATACAAGCTTACGTTAAACTTGATATCGCCCGCAAACAAGAAAGGATCCTGCAGCACGATCCCCATATGCTTGCGCAGCGTCTGCTTGGACATAGAGGTAATATCACTGCCATCGATGCGAATCTCCCCCGCCGTCGGCTCGTAGAAGCCGAGCAGCAGGTTCATGATCGAGCTTTTGCCGGAACCGGTATGACCAACGAGCGCTATGGTCTCCCCTTTTCTCGCCTCAAAGGAAATTCCGCGCAGGACGGGCTCGCCCTCATGATAAGCGAAGGAGACATGGTCGAAAACCACATTCCCTTGCGGCCGGGGAACCTCATCGGCTTTCTCCACCTGCTTCCCTTCGATATCCATCAAAGCGAACACCTTCTCTGCCGACACAACCGCGCGCTGGGCATTCAACAATTGATCGAAAATCCCGATAATCGGCTGAAAGAACCGACCCGTGTAGTCGATGAAAGCATAAAATACTCCGAAAGAAATCGAAGTGTGCAGCGACTGCCCGCCGAAATACCAGATGGCCCCCGCAGTAAATAACGAGCCAACAAGACCGGTAAAATTCCGTGAGGACAGTGAAAACACACGGTGCTGCTTGATATTGTTGCGGTACCTGTCTTCGTTCAGCTCATCAAATTCACGGAGACGGTTCGCTTCCTGCCGGAATGCCTGCAGTATCGGCATAACGGCGATCGATTCGCTGATCATGGCATTCATGTCACTGAGTCTGGCTCTCATGATGGAGATATATTTTTTTGAAAATTTCAGGTGCACAAGCATCACAGCCGTAAACAACGGCATAAACAGCAGTGTCACCAAGGCCAGACGAGTATCTAGTAAAAATAAGGCGATGTAAATTCCAATAATGCTGATCATGCTGACCACAAACGTCGCCATAAAGCTCATAAACAAATCCCGTATGGCTTCCGTATCGTTAGCGATCCGAGACACCACTTGACCAATGGGCGTATTATCGAAGTAGCGGATCGGAATATTTTGAATATGCCTCATCAGATCCATTCGCATCCGCTGAATGATCCGCAGCGCAGTAACTTGTAAGGTATATCCCTGTATGTAATGCAGTATGCTTCCCAGCGCGAGCAGGCCGACAAACAGCAGAAGCCAACGAATCACGGGCATGATGTCATGCTGATAAAAGCTTGCTGCTTCCGCTGCAGAGAGCTTGCGCGCGGGGAACAATTTCAACTCACCGCTCTCTTTGGTCAACTTTACCTGCGCTCCTGAGTCGCCGCCTCCCGCCATCAGTGTCCAGCTTCCTTGGGCACTAGGCACGTCCCGCACAAGGTATAAGCCGCGCTCCAGCTGGAGGATGCGAGCTTCTTTCCACATGCCCTGATCTAAGGTGGCTGCCTCCAACCAGTCTTCGCGCACATAGCTGCGGCCCTCCAGCTCGACCTGACGAATCGAACCGCTGATTGGAGCTGCAGTCTCATACCACGGAAGCTGGATGCTGCCGATATGACGGTCAATGATGGTTTTCGCTATGAAAGGCCCAGCTAGCTCTGCGCCTACTGCACAGCAAAGTACGAGCAGCGCCGCGGCAATACGATATTTGAAGAGCATCGCATAACCGAAAAGCCTGCGAAATACGGGTGTTTGTTCACTCCCATCCATTCAGGCCATCGCACTTCCTTCCTGTCAGCTGCTATTCTGATGAATCGAGCAGCTTGGCCTCCAATTGCTGCCGTTCATATTGATTCTTATACCATCCACCCTGTCTCATCAGATGCTCATGCGACCCTTCTTCGGTGATGTGTCCGTCTTCGAGCACGATGATCCGATCCGCATGCATGACCGCGGAAAGACGATGCGTCGCGATCAGCGTCGTTTTCCCTTCCCGTTCGGTCCTTATTGCTTGCAGAATGGCGCTCTCCGTTCGAGCATCGACTGCGGACAACGAATCGTCCAAGATCAGGATTTCGGGATCGCCAAGAAGCGCCCGGGCGATACTCACACGCTGCTTCTGGCCCCCGGAGAGCATGACGCCATTCTCTCCCACAATGGTCTGAAGCCCTTTCGGCAGCTGCTCCACATCCTGCGTGAATGAGGCAAGCTTAATGGCCCGGTGGATGTCCTCCGGTGAAGCCTCAGGCCGCCCTAAAGCGATATTATCCCTCACGGATTTGGAAAGCAGCAAATGCTCCTGCGGCACGTAGCCGATCCATTCCCGTACGCGCTCGATCGGCAGCTGCTCCAACGGTATTCCAGAAATCCTCACGCTGCCGGGCGGGGCCGGATAGAAGCGAAGCAGCTGTTTCAAAAGTGTGCTTTTGCCACTGCCCGTTCTGCCGACGATGCCCAGCGTCTGTCCACGCTCCAGCTGCAAAGATATTCCCGAGAGGCTGTCGTAAGCTGCGCCAGGGTAACGAAACGTGAGATCATGAAACTCAATCGCCTCTGGCCTAGCGACCTGCTCCGGATGGGGTGTATTCTGAACCTCCGGCTTCTGGTCAAAGCTCCGGGTCAACCGGTCTACGGAAGCGGTGCCGCGCTGCAGCACATTGATGAACTCACCGAACGAGATCATCGGCCAGATGAGCATCCCCAAATAAATATTGAACGACACGAGCTGTCCCAATGTAATTTCGTTATGAAATACCAGGTAAGCGCCGTACCCTATGCCGATCACATAGCTTATCCCGACAATCAATGTAATGGTCGGGTGGAACAGAGCGTTAATCGCCGCCACGCGCCTATTTTTCTCCATGACGTCGCTGGTGATCCGGTCAAACGCCTGAAGATCATGCTCCTCCTGGACATAAGAACGAATGACGCGCATGCCGGAGATCGATTCGAGCGCCTGATCGTTCATGCGTGCAAAGGCATTTTGTGCCTCAGCGAAGCGCATACGCGTCTGCTTGCCCAGTATACTAATGACAAGCGTTAGCAGCGGAAGAGGAATGAGCGCTGCCAGCATGAGCTTCCAACTGATGAGCGATACCATGGCGATGAGCACAACAGTGGTACCAACGATCGTATTGACCAATGTCATGACACCGTACCCGGCTGTCTGACCGATTGCGGTGATATCGTTAGTCGCCAGCGCCATCAGCTCTCCCGTACTGTTTCTTTGGAAGAAAGAAGGCGACATTCGCGTCAAATGCTTGATCAATCGGCTGCGCAGCCATTTTTCAAGGAGTATTGAGTTGCTGAACAGTGTTGTAATCCACACGTAAATCATGACGTAAAGCAGCAAAGCCAGCCCGACCAGCAGCAGCACGCTTTGCCGCAGCCCTGCCTCGGTCAGAGTCCCCGTTCGAATTTGATCAATGATCCCGCCAATCATTTGGGGAGGGATCATGTTCAGCACATTGACCAAAGCCATTAACACGATAGCCAAGACATACCTGCCCCAGCGTTCGCGGAAAAACCAGGATAGTCTCCCGACAAACGACAACGCGCTTCACCTCCGGTGAATGGTTCAGGTCTTTATTTTTTGTCATAAAGCGGTTTTCTTTTCATTCTCACCATACCATAATCTGGTTAGTACGTATCGGGATTTTTTTCATTATAACGAGACAATACGGGCATACTAACGTTTGAAACGAACAAGAGGGAGGGTTTTGGCAATCATGGCAGAAGACAAGCGTATGAACCCGGTATCGAGCGACGAAGTCGAAACCGACGGGATTTACGAGAATGAATGGGGACGCGAGGAAACACTCAAACGCGGAGACGAATTTCCGTATGATCCCGTCATGGGACAAACGGAATGGGAGCTGGTGAGCCTTCCGCTCGAAACTCAGGAGCAAGAAATATACAAGGATACCTCTGATAATACGAAGCCACGCTTGCACTTTGATCGCCAGGATAAGTAAGATGGAAACAAGAGCGCCCATTCCTTTTGAAGGAGCAGGCGCTCTTGATGGCTACACGTCTATGGTGTTGTTACTTTCTCCCATAATCGGCCTTAATCTCGCCCCAAGCCTTCGTATTCCACTTCACGATTTTGTTCGGGTAGCTGTTCTGCCGCAACCACGCTTCCGCGCGGTCGACAAGCGTCCAGATTTCTTTGGTCGAAGCATCGCGAACCAAAGTAGAGGCGACCGTCTTCTTTCTCACCCAGCTGATCGCGGTCATCGAATCACTGTAAATGGTCATGACGCTCCCTTGTTTCTTCAGGTAGGCCAGCCCGTGTACGATCGCGAGAAACTCCCCCATGTTGTTCGTCCCTTTGGAAATGGGCGGATGCTCGAACACGACCTCGCCCGTCCGCGTTAATACCCCTTTGTATTCGACGATACCGGGGTTACCGCTGCAGCCAACGTCCACTGAGAGGCTGTCTAGCTCCACTTCGGTCGGCAGCTCGCCCGAAACTGAACTTCCGCCGCTGCTCTTGGTCGTACCGCCAGATGAAGCACGCGCAGCAGCGCCGAACGCTTTTTTCCATCCGGCCGCAAACGAACGGGTTGCCTCCGCTTCGCTTTCATAGGACTTAAACTTCGCCTGCGGATATCCGTTCGTCTGTGCCTGACATTCAGCCCATGTCTTATAAATACCGGGCTGTCGCCCTTCCCAAACTACATAATACTTCGATTTCGCCACGCCGCTCCTCCTTGATTCCTTCAAAAATCATCTGTTCTATCGCTTCTCCGTGTGATTACCCCTGCTGCTGCTTGAAAAATTCGATAAAATAGGCCCCGTATTTGAAAAATTTCGCTTCTCCGACACCTTTGATCTTCAGCATTGCCGCCGGGTTGGTCGGCTTCACCCCGCACATTTCGCGCAGTGTGCTGTCCGGGAACACGATATATGGAGGAATGCCCTCCCGCTTCGCAATCTCCGTGCGCAGCCGCCGCAGCTCGTCGAACAGCTCCGTCTCCACATCTTTGACCGTCGGCGCCGCAGGCTTCATCCGAACGCGCTGCACGACCCGGTCCGCTCCAGCAAGGACGCTGGATGCCTTCGCCGTCAGCTTCAGCACCGGATATTTGCCCTCGGTCAGCTGCAAGTAGCCTTCTGCGGTCAGCAGTTGGATCAGATCAATGATCTCCTTCTCCGTCCGGCTCTTCATCAGCCCGTATGTGCTCAGACTATCGAACCCGAGCTCCAGCACCTTTTTGTTTTTCGACCCTTTCAGCACCGAGGCGACCAGCGTCATACCGAACCGTTCGCGCATCCGTCGTACACAGGAGAATATTTGCTGCGCCTCCAGCGTAATATCCGAAAGCTCCAGGTCTGGGCTAACGCAGTTGCTGCACTGGCCGCAATCTTCTCCCGTCTCGCCTCCGAAATAGCGGACGATGTACCGCTGTAAGCACTGCGGGGTATGGCAGTAGTCCGCTATCTGCTGCAGCCGGCGGTACTCCTTCGACTGCCGCTCAGGGTCTCCTACGGATTGCTCAATGAGAAACTTCTGAATATGAATATCCTGCGGGCTGAACAACAGCAGGCAATCGCTCGGCTCGCCGTCTCGGCCCGCACGACCCGCTTCCTGATAATAGGCTTCCATGTTTTTCGGCATGTTGTAGTGCACAACATAGCGCACGTTCGATTTATCGATGCCCATACCGAACGCATTGCTTGCCACCATCACGCGCACCTCGTCATAAAGGAATTGCTCCTGGGCTTCCGCGCGCTCCTTATCCGTCATGCCCGCATGATATTTACCCGCGGCTACTCCCTGACGGGTCAAATATTCGCACAGCTGGTCAACCTCCTTGCGCGTGGCAGCATAGACAATGCCCGCTTCCCCGGCGTGCTGGCGGATATGATTCATCAGCACATCCCGCTTGTTCTCGCCCTTCACAACCGAGAATGACAAGTTCTCCCGCGCAAACCCGGTGACGAATACCTGGGGCACCTGCAGCTTCAAGTGCTTGACAATATCCTCTTGCACTTGGTCGGTCGCCGTCGCTGTGAAGGCAGCGAGCAGCGGCCTCTCCGGCAGGTGCGCCACAAGCTGGTTGATCCGCATATAGCTCGGACGGAAATCGTGACCCCACTGCGATACGCAGTGCGCTTCATCGACCGCCACCATGGGGATAACCAAGCCAGATAGCAGCTCGAGGAAGCGCTCCGACTCCAGACGCTCCGGGGCTACATAGAGCAGCTTATACTCCCCACGTTCCGCTTTGCGTATACGAAGCTCTACCTGTGCATACGACAATGAGCTGTTGATATACGCAGCCGGCACGCCGATGCTATCGAGTCCGTCTACCTGATCCTTCATTAGCGAGATCAGCGGAGACACGACGATCGTCGTTCCGCTCATGAGCATCGCCGGAATTTGATAGCAGATCGACTTCCCTCCTCCGGTCGGCATGATGCCCAGCGTATCGCTCCCTCTCAGGACGCTGGCGATGACGTTCTTCTGCCCCTCGCGAAAATCGGGATATCCGTAATATTTCCGCAGCAGCTCCTGCGCCTCTGCCATCGTGGCAAAGGGCACTGACCGCTGTCTATTTTCGTTTATATCCAGCATGAATTTTTATGCCTCCTTCTTCCTGACAGCCAGACGCGACACGATCGGCTCTCCGTCCCACAGCAGCTCTGTTTGCGCCTCGCGCGCTTTAACCTCCGGCTCCTCCAACAGCAGGAAAAAGTTTTTGGTCGGCAGCTCCCCAAGTCCGTGCTTGGCCGCCAGCTTGTCCAAAAAGGGTCTCATGTCCTCCAAATCCCCCGACATATTACTGCTGCCGCTCTGTGCGAAAGCATACAATGCGCTGGCCACCGGAACCCTTTTGACCCGATATTGCTCCGCCGTTCGCAGAAAAAAGTCCCAATCCCAATAATGATGCATCTTCACATCAAATAGACCCAGGCGCTCATGCAGCGCCCTCCGATACACGCAGCCGGATGAAAAGAACGTCGAAAAGCGGCGCATCGCGGCAAGATTGTACTCGTAGGCAAACACAAACCGCTTCGTCGCCCGCCGTACGCCCGCTTCCAGCTCGTAATCGAATATTTCAACATCGGAGTACACCATATCGCTGTCTTCAAGCTCTCTCAGCATCCGTTCCACATGCCCCGGCAGCAGCAAATCGTCGTCATCACACAGCATAATGTACTCGCCGCTTACGAATCCGAGCCCTTTGTTTCGAGCGTGCACATGCTTTTGGTTGCTCTCCATGTTCACAACCGTAATATCCAGCTCCGGGTATAGATCTTTTACGAAATCGACAGATTCACCGCAGTCGTTCACGATAATGATCTGCAAATGCCGGTACGTCTGTCGCCACAGCGATTCGATCAGCTCACACAAAAAATCCGTCCGGTTATAGGTCGGTATAATCACGGATATCAACGGCTGCCGATCCATCCTTGCTCGCCTCGCTCTCCCATTTCTTCCTACTGACACTATACCGAAAAATCAGGCAAAGGGAAACCGTCCATAAGGAACCATTGTTAAACTAACTTGCCAAAATGTTAAGTATACTTTACAATATGTCATGTGAAGTTAACAGTAATATTACGGCTGACTCGAGAGGAAGAACCATATGCTGCGAACCAGAGTCAAAGAGCTGCGGGCACGATTCGATTGGTCTCAGGACGATCTTGGCCGCAAGGTTGGGGCAACCCGGCAAACGATCGGCATGATCGAGAAGGGCGATTATGCCCCTTCCGTCGTTCTGGCGCTGAAGATTGCCTCCGCTTTTGGAATGCCCGTAGAAGAAGTGTTTTATTTGGAGGATGCCGAAGCAGATGGAGACAGAACGAAAGGAAGGGATCATCGATGACAACGATTGAAAAAGGACTCCGCTCCCCGCTTACCTCAGCGATGTTACTACTGCTGGTCGGCTACACGATGACGATTGTGACGGCTCCCGAATACCTGCCGGTATGGCTTGTAAATATAAGCGTCGGGCTTATTCTGGTCTCGCTTTTTGCTTGGTTGCACTTCTCATCTATCATAATCTGCGGCATCCGGCGCGAAAAATACCGTTCTTTCACTATATTCCCGTGGAGTTCCGTGAGGAGGACGAAGGGCTGCAGTGGGTGACATATCGCGCGTGCAGAAAAACGTACATTTTCTTATACAGTGCCGTTCCGGTTGGGCTCGTTTTAATCGCCTTCGGCCGGTCGATTCCGATCGTTCCGATCGCAATGCTGACACTGATCGGTGTCGTTCCTCTGCTGTTTTATTGGTGGGAGCTGCGCAAATGGCATAAGGGCAACGAATAAATTACGTTGAGGAAGAAGGATAAAGAATGATAGATATAATGCAGAACGATTGGGGTGCAGCCTGGCAATTTGTCGTCATCTTTCTGATGGCCGCTACTCCATGGCTGGATGTGTTTGTAGTCGTACCGCTCGGGGTGGCTTGGGGGCTGAATCCATTCGGGGTATCGATCGTGGCTTTTTTCGGTAACTGGATCCCCCTTTTGCTGCTGGCCCTGTTTTTCCGGGAATTTACGGCATGGAGAACCCGCAGGAAAGAACGCAAAGCTTTGAAGCGGCAATTGGCCTCGGCAATGGACGGCGAAAGCACTGTTGTGAATGAGGGTGCTGGTGGAGCCGCTTCGACAGACCTTGCCGGCAGCCCCAAAAAATACCGCCGAGCCAAACAAATCTGGGAGAAATACGGCGTTCCCGGTCTCGCTCTGCTGGCCCCCGCTCTGGTTGGCACGGATATAGCCACCTTGCTGGCCCTTTCGTTCGGCTCCTCCCGCCGCTGGGTGATGTCATGGATGACCGTCAGTTTGTTGGTGTGGACGGTGCTCATGGCCGTGGGCTCCGTTTATGGCCTTGGCTTCATCGGCTGGTTCGAGTAATAACCAGGTTCATGAGGACTACAGCTCCTTCGTAATACCCTATGTTTCTGTGACTCTCCTGTGTTACAATATAAGAAAATGCTCCGCCTACTATGAGTTGATCAAAGGAGGTATGTTCTATGCCATCCAAAGACAAAGAACAGCTCGAAGGCATGGATTCTACGGAAAAGACAACGGTGATACAGGAGGTTCCGGTCACAGGGCAGGAGGAAGCCTCCAAGAAGAAGGGATCCCGCCGTAAATTGAAGCTCGAAGAAGCTGAAGCTACTGCGGCGCTAACGGCAGCGGAGACGAAGGAAACTCCGGCAAAGCAGCGTAGGCGCTATGCGCGCAAAGCAGCCAATGCCAGCGAGGCTGGCCCAGTACCGCCCCAAGAGCCGGTCGGCGGTCCGAAGGCTTCAGTTGACGTGGAACCGCCCACAGCCGCTGAGACTCAATACGCATTGCTTCAGGTGCTGGAAAGCCCCTTGAAGAAAAAAGAGCGTAACGAAACCCACGAACGGGACCGCGTCTATGTCCGCAAAGATCTAAAAGACCGATTAGACGCCCTCTCGGAGCACCGGAGCAAAGGCTTCAAAACCATGCTTATTAACTACGGTCTAGAAAAAGCGCTGGATGAACTCGAACAGGCTGAAGCCGCAGCGCAAAGCAGCGAAGAATAGTTCCAATGATCATACGTAAACAGCGGACTCGCTTGGAGTCCGCTGTTTCTTATTTCAATCTTATTTAAATCGGCAGCAGCCGCACGATTTCACGCTGCTTTAGTCCCTGTACCATTTGGTACCAGGCATCGGGTTTTTGCGGCAGGACGGCGTAATATTTTTCCAGGAATCTGGAAACCAAAGCTGCCGGCACACTTTCCGCCGCTTCGTCCGAAATCGCCATGAAGCAAAGGTCGAGCCCGTGAACCGCTTCGCCGTCATTATGCCAGGAAGGGTGTATGTAGTCAAAATCGA
The DNA here is from genome assembly GCF_017833255.1 of Paenibacillus sp. PvR098. Taxonomy (NCBI): domain Bacteria; kingdom Bacillati; phylum Bacillota; class Bacilli; order Caryophanales; family Paenibacillaceae; genus Paenibacillus; species Paenibacillus sp. PvR098. The sequence continues at coordinate 3,583,546 of NZ_JAFIBU010000001.1, read as the reverse complement.
GCTTCCGGTAACCAAGATGCGCGAGCACTTCACGGCGCACGAACGGATTCATGGATTTGACTCCCCCGAACTCCAGTTGATCGGACAAATACGGATTGTAAATCTCGGCAAACATGCCGAGCAGCGTGCCTCTGCACTCCGCCACTACAGCGCGCAAATCCTCCATCCGGCGGTTAGCCAAGAACGGACCGATGCCAAGCCCTTCCTTACCGATGATCGTGAAATCCGTCATAGCCACTTGAAGATCCTCATAATATCGGTATTCCGTAGCGCCCACGACTTCGCCGTCCAGAATGGCGACAAATACTCGGATTCCTGGATCGCGAAGCGGTTCGGCCCAAAGCTCATATTCGAGAACCTCTTCCGGCGGAAACACGTTTTGCATCAGCTGATGCATTTGACGGAAGTAAGGATCTTCGATTTCGGTTATACGATGATACTGCATAATATACCTCCTATAGGAACAGTCGCTGGCATGATATGCCAGCCTTAATATTATAACAAGATGAGCCGTTTCTCTCCAAATTGCACGTAATGGTCTGCGCCGCAAAAAGGTCACTCGCGCCAATTTCAAGGAACAGTATGAACGCTGGGCGGACAATCGTATCTAAGAAAAGCCCCGGTCTTCATGGCAGCTTGCCTGAAGGCCGGGGCCTCATGTTGAATACAGATGGCCTAGAAGCTCTCATGAATAACTTGGCTTGCGAGCGGCAGACGCTCTGTAGGACGAGCCGGAGTGGCGGCTTTGCCGATTGGAATCATCACAACGGGCACATACCGTTCAGGAATATTAAATTCCGTAATCAGTGCAGCTTGGTTGTACCCTCCCATAGGCACGGTATCATAGCCTTTCGTCTTGGCAGCCAGCATCAGCTGCATGGCAGCAAACGAAGCGTTACGGAGCGCTTCATCTCTCCCCAATGCCGGATTAGCGGCATAAGCTCCTTCGATTTGCTTCACCATCATTTCGCGAATTTCCGGAGCGGCCTTCTCATAGACGGTGGGTGCGATCAAGTTGGCCTGTAGATCCCCAAGCACCACAACGACAACGGAGGCGTCTGACACTTGCTGCTGCCCGAAGGTGATCGGAAGCAGCCGGTCTTTATTCGCTTGCTCTTGGATCACCAGGAAGCGCCAATGCTGTAGGTTCCAAGAGGAAGGAGCGCTGGCGGCAGCCTCAAGAATTTCGTTCAGCTCGGCCTCTGGAATAATGAAGCCTCTCTCATATTTGCGAACAGAATGGCGAGACAACATCACTTGCAGCGCATCCTGTTTTCGTTCCAGTTGGTTCATCATGCCACACTCATTATTATCTTTTTATATTTTATATATTATAACAACTAACTTACTTTTGTAAAGCTTGTTGAAAAGAGTGAATGCAGGAGTACTCTAAGCTTAATTTTCCCGATCAAGCCTTCGAACATTCAACGTAGAGGCAAACGTAAAGGGATGCCACGAACGGCATCCCTTTACATTAACAATATTTATGATTTGCTTCAGTCGACAGGCAAATACAGGGTAAATGTGCTTCCCTTGCCTTCATGGCTTGCTAAAGTGAGGTGTCCTCCGAGCAGCTTGGTAAGCTCCAGGCTTATGGACAATCCAAGACCTGTTCCTCCGTATTTGCGACTAATTGACCCGTCGGCCTGACGGAAAGCTTCAAAGATCAGGCGGTGCTTTTCTTGAGCAACACCGATGCCCGTATCCGATACGGCAAAAGCGATCCACTCCCCCAGCCGTCCGTCAAAGCCTTCTGCGGCTCTGCGAATCTCCAAAGTCACTTGCCCCTTTGAAGTAAATTTGAATGCGTTGGATAGCAAATTTTTAATGATTTGATGCACTCGCATGCCATCTGTCTCGATTAAATCCGGCAGATTGTCACCCATTCGGATTTGAAATTCGATGGCCTTTTGCTCAGCGACCCAATGGAATTGATGCTGCAGGATTTGCGGAATTTCTTGAACGCTGACTTCCTCTTTGTAAATTTCCATTTTACCCGCTTCCACTTTGGACAAATCGAGAATATCATTAATTTGCCTCAGCAGTTCTTCCCCGGACGTATGGATGATGCCCAAATATTCAAGCTCCTCTTCGGTAAAACGCCCTTCATGCTGATCACCAAGCAGCTGTGATAACAAAATGATGCCGTTCAGCGGCGTTTTGAGCTCATGCGACATATTGGCTAAAAACTCGGATTTTATCTGAGAAGCCATCACCACCTGCCGGGCTTTTTCCTCCAGTGCCGCCTTGGCTAGCTGAAGCTCTTTGGTTTGCTCACGCAGCAGCGCATTGGTGTTTTCCAGCTCTTCTGTTCGCTTGAGCTCCAAATAAAAGTCGCGAAGAATGAATAAGAAAAAGCCGCTCAACATTAAACCCAAAGGAAGGGTAATCGGAAGGATGGTGGTCAGAGAAGTCCAAAAAGGGATCACGCCCCACACCAAAGAATGGATGGCGCTCTGTACGTTAATGATCAGAGCGGCTGCAATCATTTGGCTAATTTGGGAGCTTGATGTCTTTCGAAACCACGCTTTGAGCACCGCCGCTGTAACGCCGAGAAGAATCATATTGTAAAAGCCTGCAATCGCCGCTTCATTGATGCCAAAAGCAAACCGTGCAAGTCCGATGCCTAATCCAACCATAAATAGAGGGAACGGTTTTGTAAACAAAAAAATCCCGATAATAAGAGGCATGTAGCGAAGATCGTAAATAATGGTTTCGTTAATGCGAAGTCCGAACATCATCGTCAGCCAACCTGCAAACACCAGCACCGCAAAGAGTGCGACTGTCTTCATCCGCGAGTTAATCGGCTTACTGAACGTAAAATACTTGAACACATACTTGTAGCCTAGATTGATCAGAAAGGCCAATGTGATTAGCAGGCTGATATTTGTGAAAAAAACCTTCAAAAATTGCATATCATCCTCCGATTAACGCGCTGACCATTATACGCGTCTCATCCTATTATAACTCAAGCTGGATCAACCATAAAATAGCAATGGATGAAAAGAAGACACGAACCGGTTCTGCGAATTGGGACTAATGCATCATGTTTTGAAAAGCGCTTACATTTTGATCTCATTTACTGTATGATAGAGATATCATGAACAAAGGAAGTGATCCGCATGCTGATGCGTACTACCGAGTTTTATGAAAGCTTGCCCTTGAAATGCTGCGATACTTGCGGAGACGCACTGGAAGAAATGGCCGACTGCTACAGCTGTACGTGCCCTAAATGCCAGGGTGTTACGTTCTACCCGCTCAGCCCTGTTAAACGCTCCATCACAGGATCGGCAGGAACATCAAGCGATTAGTTCACAAACATGAAACATAGTTAACGCCCCTGAGCAGGGGCGTTTTTTGTTATGTCCCGGCTTGAGCCCCGCGAACGGTAAGCGCCTTTCGGGCTTCTATATTCAAACAGTTTGCGGGCTGCAGCTTCATAATTGCTTCCCACGCCGTTTCTACAGATCGTTTACGGCGAAACCGCATAGCACTCGTTCTCATGACGTATAGTGCGGCACGGTTCTCCACCAGCTCCAGCAGTTGATCCCGAAGCATCCGTTCCTTCGCAGCAATGACGGCTAACCCGGCCCTTTCCAGTACGGAGGCATTGTCTTCCTCTTGACCAGGAATGGGCTTATACAGCAGCATCGGCAGTCCAGCTGCTGCTGCCTCCGATGTCGTTAAGCCGCCAGGCTTGGTGACCAGCAAGTCGGCTGACCCCATCCACTCATGAATATTATCGATAAAGCCGGTAATCCGGATGTTGGGCGTGGGGCTCTGCTGCAAATCCTTCTCCAATTGAGTCCGGGCCGCATCATTACTGCCGCAGATGAAGATAAGCTGTATATGCCGCCGCACAACAGACGAACGGATCAGTTCCCTCGTTTCTTCACTAAGCAAGCCGCAGCCGCCCCCCATAACCAAGACAACCGGCAGATCCGGCTTAAGTCCAAGCTTTCGCCTCAACTCAGCTTGGTCCGGGACCTCGGAAAAACATGGGCGAACCGGGATTCCAGTTACACACACGCTTGTTTGTGGGATTCCCCGAAGCCGCAAAGCGGCGGATACATGCTCGGATCCGACCAAATACAAGTCCGTATTTGGGTTTAACCACAGGCTGTGATCGGTATGATCCGTTATTACTGTCACGAGCGGAGTCCCGAGTCCCGTTCTCGACTTCAACAACGACACTGCCGCTGCAGCCAATGGAAAAGTACATACGATGACATCGGGCCGCTTCTCCTCCACTAATGCCGCAAGCCGCCGCAGCCCCATCGTCAGAAAGCATTGAAAAGGGAATGACAGGCCTTCGCTCGACCTGGTCTTTCTGTATAAGTATCCGTAGACAAACGGCGCTTTCTCCACTCCTTGGAGAAACCCGTATCTTATAAACGGATGAAGATGCGGATGAATCTGCTGCAAAAAATCGACCGTTTCCGCCTGAACCCAAGGTACCGCCCCCGTACTGCATGCTTCCGCAAGTGCACGAGCCGCCTGACGATGGCCGTCCCCCAGATCACCTGAAAGCACCAACGCACGGGCCCCTGAGTTCAGATTGTCCTTCACAAACATCTTGAGCCCCCCCATTTGAGGATTTTGTTTCATTCTTTCTCTCTATTTACTATATTAATCAAAAAGCCGTAAGAAATCCTTTATCATCAGCTTAAAATTTTCTTAAGTCGCAAGCAACAGCAAGCTTAACTATGGATCTAAAGACGTAACGGCGCTCCGTATAGCACTGTTGATTCGGATCAGATCAGGAACGGCTTTATTCTCATCGTCTAACTTATACTTTTCCTTCAGACGAAGAATTCGATCGACGCTTTGGTCAAGCTGTTCCACTGTCAGTACCCCGTCACTAACTGCCTGCTGTAAGGCGTAAAATACGCTCACGGCCTCATCAAAGCCGTGGCCTACAAGCAATACATCGCTTCCCGCCTCCACTGACCGGACAGCCGCCTGACCGATATCATAATGCTTGACAATGGCACCCATCGTCAAGTCATCCGTGATGACTACTCCTGTGAAGCCCAGCTCCTTGCGCAGCAATTCCGTAATGACCGGTTTGGAGAAGGTCGCGGGTGCCTCAGGGTCAAGCTTTGGCAGCAAAATATGCGCCACCATCACCGCATCCGCACCGCTGCGGACCGCCTCAGCAAAAGGCTTTAGCTCCAGCGATCTCAGTCGGTCCAGATCATGATTCACCACCGGCAGGCCGATGTGCGAATCGACCGACGTATCCCCGTGGCCCGGAAAATGCTTCACCACCGGGACCACCTGACTCGACTGCAGACCCATCATCATTTGGACACCCATCATCCCTACCCGCTCAGCATTGGAATCATAGGACCTATTTCCGATGACCGGGTTGCCCGGATTGCTGTTGACATCGAGCACTGGCGCGAAATTCATATTCAGTCCGAATGCGGACAAGCCCTCCCCAAGCGCCTGTCCGATATGCAGAGCAAGCTCAGGCTTGCCTGCTTTCCCGACCTTCTCCGCTGAGGGCACTTTCGCAAGCTCCGCCGGCATGCGGGTTACACGGCCCCCCTCCTCATCCACACTTAGCCATAGTGGCGGCGCGCCCCGCTCATGATTCACTGCTTTTAAGGTATTGACCAGCTCCACCAGCTGAAGGCCGTCATTAATATTCCTTTTATAAAAAATAAAGCCGCCCACACGGTACGTATCGATCAAAGCTCTGGCGTTTTCTCCCAATTCGTAGCCGTCCAATCCGACAAGCATCATCTGTCCGATCTTCTCACTCTGCGACATTCGCTCGATCCGCTCTTGAATTGGGTCCTTGACCTCCTTCTGCGGCTCCTCGCTCACGGCGGCAGGGGGTCCGCTCTCTTGCTTGGAGCCTATGCAGCTTGTCAGCCCTGCAAGCAAGAGCGCACACCATACAGTGAGGCAGAGTGCCCTAAAGCTCTTATTCACTGTATAACGCACAGTCCTCCATCGCCTCCTCTTTTGGCTTAAAAATCACCATAAAACTATCATTACCCCAAAAGAGAGGATAGTAAACCAGGAGGGGGTTGCTTCCCTTTAGCGGCCCTAGCACATGGAACCTATGGCGTACACAAAAAAAGGCCGCAGCCCCAAGGATGCGCTCCTTCTTTCAACCCCCGTCCTGGCAACAATCCTCACTAGAGAAGAATGTTACGGCATAAATACCGGTTCGCCAACCGATACGCGCCACGATGCGCCCCGCAGCGCCTGTCGAGGGTCCTAGCGATAATGCCGCGGCGCTCTCGGTATCCCGTAAAAACGCCGCTTGCTCCAAATAGAAAAAATTCGGGTATGTCGCCTCAGGCAGTAAGTAGGCCGACTCCGTGCTGCCGGGCTTCCGATGCCGGTTCAGCTTCGTGATGATGCCCTCTGCATTCTTAATTCCGATTCCATGACCGAAATAGAGGTCGGTTTGCAGCTTGATAGCGTTCTCCCCCTGCCACTCCATCATTTCCGGATCGACATCGGGGTTCTTGAAATACAAGATATCCCCGGGAAAAGAATCCTGCTCTCCATAGGTCGTGATCAGCCTCAGATCGCTGTCATGGCGCCATGAATACAAATATAAATTGGCAAACAGCCGATCGAAGGCACCCGTTCCAATCGTTTCGAGTACCGCTTTATATAAAACAATGATCACCGCCGTTGCGCACTCAAAACCGTACAAATGCCCGTTCACATAAATATCCCTTACGGCATCGGAAGGCCTCACGAAAGGCTTTTGCTGGAATCCGCCGTTCTCGTTTCGGGTCCAATAAGCTTCATTACAGTATGATTTTTTAAACGATCGGAAGGTTACTTCGCTTTTCTGCATGGATACAGACGAATCGACAATCGCCGCTCTCAGCCTGAGCTCGAACCGCAGCGATTCCATGGATTCGTAATGAAATGGTGTCCCGCTTCGGTTCTTTTGCTCAAAGATAATCAACTCAAGCGGAGCCATTCCCAATAAGTCTAAAGGGACGCTCCCCCCTGCCACGATGATCATGTCGCTTTCCTCCCCGGCCCAATCTCGCGAAAACTTCGCTCCATCCATTATATGCCGAGGATCTCCTAATACAGACCGACGTGATCAATCCATCTCGTATATCGAACCGGATTTGCTTGCGAACAGCTCGATATACACCTTCTCGGCGTAAGCATCCGTCATACCGGAGATGTAATCGGCCACAAACCGCGGCCATGGCCACTGACCCCGATGCTGCTCGTAGCTGGCAACCCAATCCGCCGGAATAATGAGCCGGCCGTGATCCGGGATCTTAAAGGTCTCCCACAGGCGCCGGATCATAATCTCGCTGCGCTTTTGCAGCCGCTGTACGCGAAAGTCTTTAATTAGCGTAACCCACGCCAGCTTCTTCAATATTTCCATCGTCCTCAGCAGCTCCAGATCCTGCTGTCCGTCACGCACGAACGTGACTCGCTTCCAATCCTTCTTCGGATCCTCAATGATGCCGACGCGGCCCGCGAACGTACTGACCCAACGGGCCTTCATCTCTCTGCGGGTCCGGGACGCTTCCTTACCGCATTCGGCATAAATCGTTTCCCACTGCTCAAGATACTCGTCCAGCACGCGTCTGACCATCGCGCCGATGTCCACCTGATCCCAGCCGACCTCCAGATTGCCTTGGTCATTGACGATTTCCTGAATGAGATGATCGACGAGCCTGTCATCATCGAAGAAGGTGCGGTTCATTTGAATCTTTCCCGCGCGAATGCCGTCCTCGATGTCATGGGTGGAATACGCGATATCGTCGGACAAGTCCATAAGCTGAGCCTCCAAAGTAGAGCAGCCCTTAGGCATCTCCCACCGGTTTCGAAGCTCCTCGATTCCCCCATCCCATTCCATCGAGTATACGCCCTTATGCCGGCCGTGCTCCTCCAGACTGTACGGGTATTTATTTATGGCTAGCAGCACAGCCGCGGTTAAGTCCAGTCCGCTGTCGCTTCCTGCCCGCTTCTCCAAAAACATAAGGATACGGAAATTTTGCGCATTCCCTTCATAAGCCAACCCGTGCTCCTCCGAGAGCAGCAGGTTCAGCACCTCTTCACCCTTGTGTCCGAACGGCGGATGTCCCAAATCATGTCCAAGCGAAGCGCACTCCACTACCGCCGGATCCAGCATCAGCCCCGGATGCTCTTTCCGAGCCAAGAAGGGGTACTGCTTGCTCATTCGGCGAGCCGTCTCACGCGCAATTTGCGACACCTCCAGAGAATGTGTAAGCCGGGTACGATAGTAGTCGCCCGAGCCTGCACCGAACACCTGCGATTTACCCTGCAAGCGGCGGAAAGCAGGAGACTGGATCAACCTGGCATAATCCCGTTCATACTCGTCCCGTTCCTCGCTGAAAGTGCCGTGCGCCGGTTCATCCAATCGAAGCTTTCGCAGATCCATACCTTTCCCTCCTTGGCATCCTGATTACCGTATATTATCCATTCTGACATCAACCATGTATTGTATTCAGGAAATTGTAGCATATTTTTTTCGCCAAAGGAAAGGGATAAGAGAACGCTGGCGACCGGCCGCTTTCGTTCCGTTTACTGTCTGGATAAAAGATAGACGCCACTCATCGAGCGACGTCCTGTTCACCTGCCATATTCACATGGTCTAAGTCGTGAAACTGTTCTTCTCTGCGGGTAAATAAATTCGAGTCCAGGTATTTGGCAAGATACTGCCCACCGAACATCTCGTCATACTGCAGCTCACGGTACTTCTCCACGTCGTCCGCCACCGAAGGCGGTGGTGTCAAGTGCATCCCTTGACTGGAATCGACCACCAGACCGCGCAGCAAGCCGGGCACCTTCTTCGAAAGCTCGAAGTTATACGCCCAGGACGCCGGCTTCTCCATCTGCAGCCGGTCAAGCACATATGCGTTCAAGAAAGAGTAGCTGAGAATCGGAACATGCTCCTTCGGCAAGTCTCTATTGGACCACATAACGAACGGCACGCTGTGGATCCTAAGCTGTTCTTCGAGCGACCACTGCTCGGAGCTTCCTGTATGCACAAAGCCGGATTGAGCGTACACATCGTAGTCATAGCCGAGCATCGGAAGATGGTCGCCGTAGAAGACAATGACTGTCGGTTCATCCGATTGCTCAAAATGGTCGATCAGCTTCTGCAAGCTGCGATCCGCATAGCGGGCTCCCTGAGCAAACGTTTCAAGCGCGCTTCGCGCTCCTTCAGTCAGGTTTCCTTCCGCTTTAATCTCTGTCTCTCCGTATCGGCCGTCGTCGTACGGCCCGTGGTTCTCCATCGTCACGGCGTATATAAACGTCGGCTCGTCGTTTGCTTCCACCTCGTTGATAATACTACGCGATACCTCATCGTCGGAGATGAAAGGGCCCCGGTACTCGGGATTCTCGAAATCTTCCTTGCTCTTGAAATCGTCAAAGCCCATATGCTTATACACTTGTTCCCTGTTCCAGAACCAGCCGTCGTAAGAATGAATGGCCTTGCTTGTGTAGCCTTGGTTTTTGAAATAGCTGGCCATACTCGGAATCGACTTGCCGATATACTGCTGATAAGGTACCGATCCTGCGGGCAAGAAACTCATCGATTGTCCAGTCAGCACCTCGAATTCCACATTGCTGGTGCCTCCCCCGAACTGAGGAGACAAGAGATAGCCGGACGTCGATTCCTTCTGCAGACGGCGCACCGTCGGGATAGGATCCTCACTGAACTTTACTCCCGGAAGCAATGCTGGATCCCAGAACGCTTCATTCATGATGAAGATCACGTTCGGCTTTTGCTCGTTCGAAGCGGCAGCTTTGGTCGTGCCGACCAGATCATTCAGACCCTCCGCCAAGCTAGCTATGGAGAGTTCGCTATAGCCTGGAGGTTTGGGAACGATCGTATTTTTCACATTCATCGTAAAGGCCAAGGAGATTCCGTTGCTCCCGTAATTTTGCTGTTGGTCCCACACAATTTCATTGGCTCCGGCCTGGGCCATGACCTTCTCAGCCCATGGCGCCCTCACCCCAAAGGAATACAGAGCCAAAACACACATCAGACCCAGCGTCATCCGTACCCAAGGTTTCATTGACAGCCGCGGCAGCCAGATCCTGAGCAGAAAGATGCCAAGCACCAGCCCGAAGACGATCGCAAGGCGAAGCAGTGCCTCTGGGCTTGCGACCATGGGAATAATGTTCATACTCTCTTTCTTCAGGAAAATATCCCATGGAAAAAAAGGCTCCCCAATTAGCTTCTGCTTAAAGAAACTGACCAGTGACATCAACATCAGCAGCAGCGTGCTGAATCCAATCGAAATAATAAGCGATCCAATCAAACAGTAGATGAACAAAAACACGAAAAAGGTAAGCAAAGCATTCACAGCGAATAGCATTGGATTGGCCGTGAGCCAAGTCCAAGTATCTTGCACGGTACCTCTCTGGATGAGTTCCATTCCAAACACAAGCAGGAAAGGGACGATCAGTAAAGTGAATACGATCACTCTTTTTTGTACCGCGCGGGCTTGCGCTGACCGTGATGACTTCGGCTGCCCTCTAGTTGCCAAGGGACGCATCGTTTCTCACACTCCTATCAGCCCGCTTCTTTTTCTCTACAGCGGCATCTCATGGTTTAGTATTAAGCTATTGTAAAGAGGAAACCTTAATTTAATATGAAAAAAACATGAAAGTCATTAACTGGAACCTTGGCCGCATTCAAAAACCCTTGATAACGACAAAAAAAGACTAAAGAGATCATGAATCGATCCCCTTACTCTTTATAACCTCACGAAACCTTCTGTATACTTTTCCGTAATACCCACTAAACCAAGGGAGGTATCCACTATGTTCAAAAATTTACTGAGGAAAATCCTTTACTCGTTCCAAAAGCCGAAGCGCGGCGGATACGGCTATCGAAACAACTCAGACCCATATCATCGTCCTCGCAAATACTCTTCATCGCCATCCCGTTCCGGCTACAGCAATTCTCGATACGGGCATAAGTACTACAAAAACAAACGCCGCTCCAGCTCATAATGCCTGAAGCGCTTGGTTCAAGTCCCGAATACACGATGACGAATCTTCGTACGGCGGCTCGATCTGCAGCAGCCGCCGTAATATATTTCTCGTATGTAAAGACATGGCGAGCTCCTCCTGCCAGTCCTTCTCCGGCTTGCCGGGCTGCTCTTCGTAAGACGAGTACAACAGAAACAGCAGGAAATGACCAGCCGAATACAGATCGCTGGTTACTTCCGGGGTTCTCCACAGTCTGGTTTCTTCATCCAAGGCCGCATCCGCGCCTTCCACATCTCCAATTCGTCTCGCCAAACCAAAATCGATCAATACGGGCTCACCGCTTCGGATGATCACATTCGGTATCCGAAGGTCCAGATGAACGAAGCCCTGTTCATGGACAAAGCTGACGATCTTCATCAAGCGAAGAATCCACCCCAGACTTTCCCTTTCGGAAAATCCGCGATGCTGCTCAAAGATCAAGTCCTCCACCGTATGACCTTCCACCCAATCGATAGCCATACATAAGTGCTTATGTTGGAAAAACGAGCCGCGGCAGCCCGGGATATTCGGATGACGGAGCTGCTCCAGTATATTCATCTCCCGCTCAAGGAGCCGTCTGCTCAGCCTTCCTTTACTCGGCTTCGCCTGCTTCACAACCACTTTATCACCGCAGGCAGTATCCAAGCACAGATAGGTCAACCCATAGCTTCCTTCCCCAAGATAGTGAATAATTTTATACCTATCCGCCAGCAGCAGGCCTTCCTTCCACGGATAATCAATCCAAGCTTGGTACACCTGTTTCACGTAGCCCAGCCCCAGCATGATGTACTCCTTCCACGATTCCGAATGATACCGTTCATACGAAATGCGTCTTCTCTTCCCGGTCTATCCGTTCTTACCCCATCAACGGCACACCATAACCTGCCTTACGAAGGAGCCTTTCTTTATGAAGCACCGGTCTGCGATCGTAAACCCTGCTTGTCCGATCAGATGATCTACTGTCTCCGTAGTGATCAGCACCGCTGTGCCCGCAAGCCTTCGGGCATGCCCAAGCAGGGCAAGCTGCTCCTCCTCCGAGATGCGGGAGCACAGATTATAAGGAAGATCGACAATGGCCGCGTCGTAGCTGCCACTCACGTCGCCAATGCCGCTCAGCCCTACAATATTCGGCATCCCGAAGTGGGCTAGATTCACACGAGCGCCTCTGACGGCAAGCGGGTTGATATCGAACCCAACAATATCGATTCCCATCGATAGGGCCTCAACCAGCACCGTTCCAATGCCGCAGCAAGGGTCAATGGCCTTCCGTCCTTCCGGATGCGGGACCGCAATGTTGGCAACCGCTCTGGCTACGCGGGTGCTAAGCGCGGTGGAGTAATGCTGCGGCTTGTCGTTGTGCTTAAGCCAAACCGCTTCATTCTTGGCATATATCCCGAACAGCCAGCGGCCGCCCGGATTCGCCAGAGCGAACACGACCTCCGGGTTGCGCACATCAGCCCTACCGCGAACCCTTGCGCCTACCTCCCGCTCCACTGCACGCCGCCCGCTGTATTCCAAACGACCGTCGGTTTCGACGAATATGATCTTGAACGTGGCTCCGTTCAGCTCCAGCTCCCCTACCCGCTCCGCAATCTCTTGGGGGCTGTGACCTTCGTAAAGGATGTTTATGCGCACTTTGACGAATGGGCTCCGGCTGACGTTAATGTCTAGCGGACTCTCAAGCCACCCCTCCCGCAGTTCCGTACCAAACAGCGCACTCAGCTCCATCCGGCACAGCGTCCGTTCGTCTTCATGGCATGCATACGTATATAAGTGCTTCGCTATCACCCTGCTTATCATTCCTCAAGCTCCCCAAATCCACAATGGAGTTGTTATTGTCATCGCCCGTAGAATCCTACAGGTTATCCGTTGGAGCTAATTATAGCAGATTCTTAAAAGATTGGCTTCGCTAAGCAATGTGTTCCCCCATAGAAAAAACACCGACCGAAGTCAGTGTTTTGGCTTGCCCGAGCTTATCAAGACTCGATGATTTCATCCAATTCGGAATCTTCCCTATTCGCCGCTTCGATGATGCTGCGATCCAATTCGCTTGGCCCCTGCATGGCCTCGGCCGCTTGTGCCTGGTTATTCAATTGTTCTTCGGTCTGCCCAATGCCGTGTGCACCTTGATGATTTCGGCTTGAAGACATGATGCCTCTCCCCTCCCCTCCGGTTGATTGATTTTACTATTTCCTTCTATTGCATGAACTATGAGAGGTTACTTTCCTTTCCTCTATACATCCGAATGGCCGTATAGTGTACAATGAATGGGAGATTGCTATTGAAAGTAGGAATACCATGACCTCAAGAGAAATGTTATATGTGAGTCTGTTTATTGTGGGCTGGGGACTTTTCGCGATCGTGTTCGCTTATACCGATCTGGAGATTTCAAAAGCGTTAGTAGATCCGCGATCAGGCTGGGCTTATTTTTTCGAAGCGTTCGGTGAGCATCCCGCCCTGTTCTTCGTATTTATAGGAGCAAATGTTTTATGTCAAACGGCCCGAATATATTCACCTGCGATCCGGTTCGTTCTGCGGGGCTTCAGCGTGGCAGCCGCCATCTTGGCGGGTTACCTGATCGCCTATTTGACGGCTCATCGATGGATGGAAATGGAGCTCTCCTTTTTTTCATCCTTGACGATTCTGCTTATTGTCAGTCTGATAGCTGCCGTCATTCAGCTTCTGCTCCGGCAAGTACCGCACCAAATACTGCTGAAGCATCACAAAGCCGTCTGGGTTACCCTGGCGCTCATCGCATGTGAGCTGCTTCTCGTTCATACGCTGAAGCTCTCGTGGGGCCGAATCCGGTTCCGGGATTTACTCCCTGATTATTCGAACTTCATGGCATGGTATGCTCCGCAAGGCGCTGAGGGACACCGGTCGTTCCCCTCGGGGCATGCCGCCAACGGATGGGTTATGCTGTCCCTCCTATTCTTTGTTCCGCTGCATCAAAAGCGTTGGAGGGCTGCCGTGCTGACTTTTGCGATAGCCTGGGGAGTTCTGACCGCCTACAGCCGGATCGTGATCGGGGCTCATTATGCTTCCGACGTCCTCTTTGGAAGCTGTTTAACCCTCAGCCTGTTTTATATTTTGCACCGGTGGTTGTACTCTCCATCACAGCAGAACAAGCCGGCCTAAGGCACGATGTGCCCGGCCGGCTTGCCGCTATCCCCTGTTCACATTCTGTTTCATGGACACCGTGCGCATGGCATACGGTGACGACAAGTGTCCGACTTCATCGCTGATGGCTTTCATTTTGGCATCCAGCTGCACTGTCATATTAGCGGCTTCATATAATTCACGCTTCAGCCTCTCGGGAATATCCTTGTTATACTTATAAAATATTTTATGTTCCAGGCTGGCCCAAAAATCCATCCCCAATGTGCGAAGCTGAATCTCCGCAAGCACGCGCTCGGTCCCCTTCGACAGCAGAATGGGAACCTCGACGATCAGATGCAGGCTTTGATATCCGTTGGGCTTGGGACTTTTTATATAATCCTTGCATTCTATAATCTTGATATCATGGCGAGATCGGAGGATCTCATAAAGATCATAAATATCGCTCACAAAGGAACAGATAATGCGAACCCCTACGATATCGGATAAATGCTGCTTGGCCGAGGCGAATTCAATCGGCAGTCCTTTGCGCTGCAGCTTGCTTATGACGCTCTCCGGCGACTTCAATCTTGTCTTGATATGTTCGATGGGATTATAATCATAAACGTGCATGGCCTCTTCATTAATGTGCTCGATCGTCGTGCTTAAATAATCTAGTGCAAATTTATAGGGTAAGAACAATTCTTTGAATTGGTTTATCAGCTTTAATCTTTGTTCCATTACGGTGTCCCCCGTCAGCATTTAAAGTTTCGAGTCGATTCTTTCCGGTTACAGTATAGCATAGTTTGTTAAGGCAGAATAAACTTCAAATGGGAGAGTATCTTGAACGTACATTACTTGTTGGAGGGGTTGCTGTGGCCTTCGGCGCTCGAGTCTTAAAAACGGGTATCGCCGTTACCCTATCTTTATTTCTTAGCGGTCTGTTTGAAATTACACCTTCGGTCATTGCCGCAGTAGCGGCTATTTTTGCCATGCAGCCCTCTATCTATCGGTCATGGCGCCACTTATTGGAGCAGCTCCAGACCAATACGCTCGGAGCGGCACTAGCCCTAATGGCAGGGATGTTCTTCTCCAGCGAGCCGATTGCTATCGGACTCGTCTGCATCCTGGTCATCATGATTTGCTTAAAAATGAAAATGGAAGAAACCATCGGGCTGACCCTGGTCACCGTCGTCGCAGTCATGGAGGCTTCAGGACAGTGGAACTTCGCTCTCAACCGGTTCTTGCTTATCTTAATCGGAATCGGCTCGGCTTCATTGATCAATATCATGTTTTTTCCGCCCAAGCCCAAAGAGCAGTTCCTGAATCAAATTCAATCTGTATTTACGAAAATGTCGCTTCTTCTGCGAACCGCCATCTCCGATGAGATCAAGGAGAATGTGTTCCGCGATGAGAAACAAGAGCTGGAAAAAGCCATGAAATCGTTATCGGACAAGTATCAGCTGTTTGAGGAAGAGCTGAAGAAACTGCGGCGCGCAAAATACAGTCAGACTCGCAATCTGGTTATTTACAAACAGATGCTGTATACCCTACATAAAGGTATGGAAGTATTGAATGCCGTAGAAGTGCACTATTTTCCAGCTACCCGCACGGCGGAGACCGACCAAGCCTTCGATCAGCATATGGAACGTCTGACTAAATATCATGAGCACGTGCTGCTGAAGTTCGACGATAAGCTGAAGCCCGAAAGCTCTGAGGGCTGCCTGTTCGAGGAAGAAAACGATAGCTTTATGAATGTGCTGTTGGAGCGCTACGTGGAGCATTGGGAAGGTAAGCTGCGATTGTTCGTTGTGGCAGGAGCTATGTACGATTATGGCTATCAGACGGGAAGGCTGAATAAGCTGGTAGAGCAGTATAACCGGGGGACGGACGATAAGGAGCCTTTGGAGGCATTAACCGGCTGGATCAAAAGGTAGCACTACAAGCTTTGCCCTGATCGTTCAAAAAAGACACCCTGTCATCAGGGTGTCTTTTCATGTGTTACCAGCTTAATTAAAACCTTTGGCCGCCAATCGTTCGCTGATTCGTTTCAATTTCACGTGATATCCCAGCAAATCCTGCCTGGCTCTCTCCGCATCGCTTCGGCTTGGCTGCAGTTGATCGATCCCCCACACTTGGATCAAATGATCGAACACTTGATTGAAGTAAGCTACGGGGCCATAACCCGCGTCCTGGGCAATCGTATCCATCCGGTCCTTAAATAAGGGCATATGCTTGCCCGGCATGGCAAAGCTGGTCATCGCCTTATGGATATAATACACAAAGTTATGGTCTACGCCCAAATAGGCTTTCACCACATCGCGATAAAAAGCAAAATGAAGTGTCTCATCCTTAGCTATCCTTCGGAGAAGCCTAGCCAAATCCTTATCGTAAGGGCTTGCCGCCTTGGCCACATTATAATAAAAGACCATCGTTGCGAGCTCTTGAACCGCCGTATAGACCATGGTTTCCATAGCCGTATCAAAATCAGGCACGAAACCGCCTTCAACAACCATTTTGCGCAAACGGTGCAGTTCGTTCGGATCTGCGTTTCTTGTAATGATCAAATAGGTTTCTAATAAGGATGAGTGCTGGTCTTCCTCCGAAACCCAAGTGTGTACAAAATCCTGCAGTACCTGTAAAGAGCCCCTAAATGTAACCGCCAGATGGTGGTAGAAAAAAGGCAGATTTACTTCTGTCAAAAGCGAGGTCTCCACTGCTGTGTAGATGGGGTCTGGCAGCTTCCTTTGCTCAATGGACCACGGCAGCTCTTTGAAGCTGCGGCCTTGCTCCCAGGGAATATATTCGTGATAGCTCCAATCGATAGACGCTGCACGCTCTCGATGCTGCTTGTATAAGTCCAACAAATAAGGTTCTAATTTTGGATCGAACACATTCAGTGTATAGTTTTCTGCTGGCATAATAACCTCCTATGCATCCGTAAATGGACGTGCAATTGCTTATAAAGTCATTGTCAACGATGTCCTACCCTCTATTATCATCACTTTTTTTATGATATAATAAATATTCGTATATAAAATGACTTTATATCTCATATTATAATAAAGGAAACGAGGACCATCCTGCAACCTCACTTGTGAAATATGTGTAAACGAATTCCCTTCATAGAGAACTGTCCTGCAGGGCAGTTCTTTTCAGTTCAAGCCCGAAAAACTAAGGAGGAACGATCATGTATTTTTCCAAACGGGGCTCTGAGCCTCCACAACAGGATGAAACGGCGGTTTGGACCTGCAGCAAAGAAGATTGCAGTTGTTGGATGAGAGATGATTTCTCCTTCGAGGAGCAGCCCGCTTGCCCAATTTGCGCTTCCTCTATGGTTCGCGATACCAGGATGCTTCCGGTCCTCGTCAATACCTATAAAAAGTAAGAATAAAAAACAGCTCCCAGGAGAACAACCTGGAAGCTGTTTTTTTCTGGGTACACTTAACTTTCCTATCCTTTTTCCAGCCGTTTAATGAATTCCTCCGCCGCGCTGTACCCCTGTTGACGGAGGTACCAGTTATTGGCTGCCGCCTCCACCAGTCCCGCCACATCTCTTCCGGGCTGAAGTTGAATTTCAATATGCGGAATTTTAATGTCCATATACTCGGTAAATTTCGGCTCCAGCTCCAGCTCATTATTCAAAGCATGCTCCTGCCATTTGGTTAGTTCGATATCAAGAACAATACGAGTTTCATCCTGAAACGCTTTCCTGCCGTAAAGACGTGAAACATTGATCAGTCCGATGCTCCGAAGCGCTAGAAGCTCTCTCGTTTTGCCATCATGGGTTCCCAGTATGGTCTCTGGACCGATTTTTTGCAAAACCACGATGTCATCGGCCACCAGCCGGTGCCCGCGTCGAATCAGCGTATGAGCGGTCTCGCTTTTGCCGACGCCGGATTTACCGCGAAGCAAAACCCCAATGCCGGATACATTGACACAAACCCCATGCACAGCGATTTGCGGGGCCATGGCTTTGGCCAAATAAGTGTCCACCAGCTCCAGAAATTTGAAGGTGGGTTCATGCGTTCGCAGCAGAGGGATTCCCTCTTCCTCACAATATTTCAGCAAATACTTCAGCCCTTCCTGATTGCGGGTGACCACAAAGCAAGGCGGATGGTATTTCACGATGTTTCCGATGCGATGGTTTCGTTCTTCTTCACTCAGCGTATGTAAATAATTGATTTCTTTTCTACCCAGTACCTGCACGTGGGCATGAGAAAAGAATTCGAAGTATCCAACAAATTCAAGTCCCGGACGGTATGCCCGCGGTTTGGGTATCGTCCGATGCATGTGTGACTCCCCAGCAAGAACTTCTAATGAGAAGCGATCCACCAAATCTTTTACTGTTACAGACTTCATCCTTGAATCTCTCCTCTCAACCCCTACTTCTACTTTACCCGGTTAGCAGCTGAACTCTTCGATATTTGAGGCTATGCCATATTAATTCTACATGATGACTCGTTTCCCTTCTGATAACAGCTGCCAATGAAGGTATAGAAGTGACGGATTTGGTAAACATAACTTGGACTAAATTACGGGAGACCGGTTATGGATTTATTCAAGGAAAAAACGATTTTATGACCCGCAGGTGGTACTCTCATCGGACTTCTATCGGAGCCTGCAAACGCTATAGTCTAAAATTTATCGGGCATATCAATACCAGGCGACCAGAGCCGTTACAGGAGTGGAACCGCGTCAAAGATCGCTGGGAGGAGATCTTTGACGTGGTTAAGGTTCAATTTGACACTGATGAAGGAAGAGTGAAAGGGGACCTTCTTGAAAAGTAATTACATCATGAAAACACGCGATCGTCAGCGCTCTCTTCTGCCTGCTTTCGGTGCTTGATGCTCCGCTTCTATGCGGACGGTGTTCAAATAGAGCATCCTGGTTAGCACAATATCTAATATTTCGGTTTGGTCGGCAGTGAAAACATCCGAAATCAAATTATTCTCCAAATAGAGCGCCCCCCTAAAATTTCCAGGATAATGGATAGGCATGCACAGTATGGACTTCGGTTGTTTTCTTTCCACATATGGGTCAGCCGTAAACAAACCATACGACGATTCGCCGAGAACCACGGATTCTTGTGTTCGGATCACATATTGAACAACGGCTTTGGAATAATGACGCCCCTTGTCAAAGTCCGTAACAACATGGGCTCGTCCCTCCCTGTCCAATTTCTTATCCAGCTCCGCCTCCACGATCATTTCCCCGTTGATTTCCTGAACAATATATCCTCTTTCAGCACCCGCATGAACGATAGCTAAATTCAAAAATTGTTCCAGAATGCTGATCTTTGCATTCGGAGCAATATTTCTTGCTTGAAGAATCGTGTTTAAATCGAAATTTCGATTCATGATGGAGGTATCGCTTAATTCATTGGTTTCGATGAGCTCCTTCAAAGAAGGAGCTGCGGCACTTCCCGCGGGGATGACTTGCTCAGCGGGTTCATCCTCCAGGTATGCTCCCGGCACTAAATCAGGATACGCTTCACATAAAGCCTTAACCTTCTCTGTGGCACCCCATAGACGGTATTTCTGGGCAGCATCCATCATGTAGGCTTTAGCAAGCGTAGGATTGCCCGCCGCCAAATAATACGCAGCCGTGAGCTCATTGCCCAGCGCTTCATATTGAATCAGGCTTTCCTCCTTGGCAGAGGCTATCGCAAGGTTGTACTGATTAAGCGCCTTAGGCTCATTTCCTTTTAAGCGCTGCATTTCCGCATCCATCAAATAATATTTGTGCAATGCGCTTTGGGGGCAGCTGCGGGCCCATCGTTTCATCTCACGAAGCTGCTTTGTAAGCAGCTTTAAATAAATACGTTTATCTTTTAATGAAGCAGAAGGATACTTAGCTACGATACTCAGGTAATGATAGAGCCTGTGTTTATGAACCATGACGGGAGAATACGTTCGTTCACTCTTGGTCTCCGTTTCCTTGGCCCATGCCAGCGCTTCCTCGTAATAGCCAAATAAATAGCAAACCTCAATCTTGCAAGCATAGTAATAAAAATACTGCTTTTTTTGGGTTACGCTTTCCGTTTCCTTAAATAACGACGTTTCATCGAAGTTTTCGTTGCTAAAGCTCGCTCGATGCAGGGTTAACCCCCGCAGCGCCGCGATATACTGGGCTACGATTTGAAGATGCCTCATGATCATGGAATCCAGAAACCGAGATGCCGCCTCAAAATATTCGTTACATAATACATCTAATTGATTCAAATCTCCAGTAGAGTTATTAGCTAGAAGTGCCATGGAGAACCCGACATAATTCATATCACCGGACTGTAAGCCGAATTGGCTGGACTTCTGAAAATGGGCGACAGAATCATTCGGGTGTTGATATTGTAAAATCAGACCGAAAATAAAATGAATTCTGCCTTTCATCTTAGGGTTATCATAGTTTTCGGCAAGCTGAAGCGCAATCTGCGCCAACCGGAAGCCCGTTCGATATCTCCCGAATCCAAGACAGAGCACGGTAGCATAAGAGCCGAGGATAAAAGGGAACGCTTGTGTTTTGCCGTATTTTAATCCATGCATGACATAAGTTGCAAACAACATGACGGACAACTCTGGATCTTCAATCACTGCTGACGCTGCTACAGCCATGGTGATGTCAGCTAATACTTGCTCATAGGGGTCCCTGCTTTCATGTAAGTGAGGCAGTTGGTCCAATGTCTTGTTCAATATAAAATTCGATTGCACGACCTTCCAAAGCATAGTGGGCTTGGTCACTCGGGTTGGAATATGCAGTCCAAGCTCCCTCATCGCTTTCAAGCCCACCGATAAGGCTTTTTTATTCTTCAGGTACGCATACATTTCGACTTGAATCAGAGCTATTCTAGCCCGATCCAAAGGATCGTCTGCCCGTTCAAAAAGCTCGGCAATCGTCGCATCCGCCTGTTCCAAATACCCGCAAAAGTATTCGCATTCCGGTCTTTCAATCAACAGCCGGAAAAATAAGGCATCGTCGGATAAAACAGATTCTCTTTGAATAAGTTCAATGCCCATATTGAAATAACCTAGCGCTGAAGCAAAGGCGATGGAGGCTTTGGCCTTGATGCCGGCCTGAAGGTTGAGCTTCGCAAGATCAACTTGTTCCGCCGGATCGCGGATGAGTCCGCTCCCCTTATTTAGATGATACACGAGTTCGAAAATTCGCTCCGCTTTCTGCTCTGTGCTCCAGTTTTCCAACAACGTGCGGCCGATATGCAAATGGAGTTGTTTTTGCTGCTCCTCAGGCATCAGGTTATACACAGCCTCATGTACCTTATCGTGCAGAAATGTATACGTTTCGACAGGTTCTTCCCATGCTTGATTATCCGTTTCTTGCCCGGATGGACCGGGATCCTTGCACGCCAAGAGCAATCCTTCCCTTAATGCCGGCAATACATTACCTGCTATCTGTGCAGTTTTTTGAGCAGTCACGATAGATAGCGTTTTCAAATCAAATGTATTCCCTATCGTTCCCGCCACATTCAACACATAGAGCGTGTCTTCCGGCAGTTTATTGAGCCTCTCCAAGATCAGCCCAATGACATCATTCCTCACTTCCCGTCCCTTAATCTGATCGAGATCCCATTCCCATTCCCCTGTTTCCATATGGAAACGAAGAAGCTTTTCGCTATGAATCGAATGGAGATATTGCTTTATATAAAATGGGTTTCCACCCGTTTTTTGAAAAATAATTTCCGCCAGAGCTTTTACCCTTTCCCGGCTTTCCTGCAAGCTATCGGCCAAAATTTGGGCAATACTGGATAAGTGCAGCGGTTCAAGATGCAGCGTTTGAATATCGGAATGAATTTCCTTTTGAAACTTGGATATCGCTTCCTCTATTGGAGGACCTTCTTCCCAAGCGTTGAGCCGACCAGCTCCAATAATGGCCATATAATGGTTAGTCGGGTCTGCCGCCAGCAGTTTAATGAAATCGAGCGACGCTTGATCCGCCCACTGAACGTCGTCAAAGAAAAGCACCAACGGACGTTCCTTATCCACGAATACTTTGATAAACCTCATAAAGAGAAATTTAAACCGGTTAATCGCATCCGCGGACGGCAAGGCCTCTAACGGTTTTTGTTCGCCTAGCAGGAAAGCTGCTTCAGGAATAACCTCTGTAATGACCCTTCCACTTCGACCCAGCGTCTCTATCAGCTTCATTCTCCATATGGAGATCCGTCTCGGATCTTCACTTAACACGTGCCGCACCAATTCACGTAACACTTGAATAATTGGAGTATATGGAATCTCTTTTTTCATCTGATCGAATTTGCCCGATATGAAATAGCCCTTATGATGGACAATTCTAGATTGAAATTCCTTGATAAGTGCCGTTTTTCCGCTGCCGGATCGACCGCTGATATAAAACAATTCCTTAGAACCGTTGGAGGTCCTCTCAAACATGGCAAGAAGCACCCTCAGCTCCTTCTCCCTTTCGTACAAAGCCGGCGGCAGTTGAAACCGACTTTTCTTGTCCCATTCTCCTAGCGTGAAAAGACCAATGGCTTCAGACTCTTCCCATTCCTTACTGCATCGTTCTAGATCAAATTGGAGACTATATGCGCTCTGATAACGCTCCTCCGCATTCTTGGAAAGTAATTTCATCACCAATTCACACACTGCCCGCGGAATTTCAGGACGCAGTTCCCACAGCGGCTTAGGGCGAACGGCTAAATGAAAATATACCCATTCATTATTGTTCTCAGCTTCAAAAGGGAGATGTCCTGCGAGCATCTCATAGAAAGTGATACCTAATCTATACAACCCGCTCCGGTGATCGACGTTACGACCGATCCTTCCCGTCTGCTCTGGCGACATATAAGCATCTGAGCTTGTTGAACTCAAATCGATGAAATCCAGCTGGCCGCTTTCAGGATCATAAGATATATTGTCAGGACTTACGTTGAGTTGATTGATCCCTTGTTGATGGAGTTCACCTATCAGCGTAGTCAACCTTATGGCTGCTTTTAAAAAAAACCGAGTATCGATTTCGTTTAATGTTAGGTAGTGTCTCAGTTGCATATTAGTCATAGCAGCAGATCCCCCAAAACAAAATCATTTCTACCCATATCATACTCTTAAATAACATAAATTGAAATTAATATTTCATCGTATTACTTATTATTTATTTAAGTTAACACTTGATCCAAAAATAGGTTCAGCTGCAAAAGAAAAAAGCAGTCATCACAGAGCGTTTTCTGCGATCACTGCTTTACATAGTTGTAGATTTTAGCATCCTCACTAGACTATATCTTAACTAGTGTTCTGCCTTGAGACTGGCCTTTGAGGATGCTCTGAACGACGTCAGGAATTTGCTCCAAAGCGATTTCCGTGTACATGCTGTCTAACATAACAGGCTTTAATTCCGAGGCCAACCGGCCCCATATCCGGACCCGCTTTTCCATAGAAGCCATGACAGAATCGATTCCTACCAGTCGT
>NZ_JAFIBU010000001.1:3042500-3257500 GCF_017833255.1 Paenibacillus sp. PvR098 | reverse complement strand
GCAGG
Organism: Paenibacillus sp. PvR098; assembly: GCF_017833255.1. Classification (NCBI taxonomy): domain Bacteria; kingdom Bacillati; phylum Bacillota; class Bacilli; order Caryophanales; family Paenibacillaceae; genus Paenibacillus; species Paenibacillus sp. PvR098. The sequence continues at coordinate 3,257,495 of NZ_JAFIBU010000001.1, read as the reverse complement.
ATCCAATTTCCCAAACGATTCGTCCAGAAGCTGTTCCAACACCAAGTAGGGGGAAGTTCCGCTCTTATGATAACGATTGGTTCTCATAGCATGAAACACATCCGTAATGGCCACAATTTTTGAATACAAATGAATCTTGTCACCGCGAACACCCAAAGGATAGCCGGATCCGTCTTCGCGTTCATGATGCTGTAGTGCGCAAAGCCTTACTCCATCGTTAACGGCAGGTACGCTTTTTAACAAGTTGTAGCCAATAATGGTGTGCTTTTTCATATCCTCTCTCTCGTCGGCATTCAACTTGCTTGGTTTGAACAAAATACCAGCGTCCACCTTCGCATTCCCGATATCATGCAATAATCCGCCCAATGCGACCGGCATTAAGTCCTTAGTTGGTAAACCGTGCCACTTGGCCAAGTTATAGGATGTAAGACTAACCATAATACCATTATGATATATAAAGTCACTCAGTTGAAAATGTCTTGGGCTAAACGTGAGCGCTTTGTAATAGTCAACATGCTGGATCAACTTCTCCAGGGTTGTACGTATCTCCAGTATAGGCAGGTTCTGTCCGCCGGCGTTTGCAATATTATATACACGACGCATCAGCTGCAGCATTTTTTCATATTGCTCATAGAAAGGCAGAACCGATCTTGTATGTTTTTGTTTCTCAATGACGCTTTCATCGGATACTTTAACAGACTCTCCATTCTTGGCTTCGATGTGAACGGATGAAATCAAGAATGCTCGGAGTATTTCCAAATCGCGATCCGAGATGACTCTTCCTTTGGGAAAAATCACATTGTTGTATTTGGTCAGCACATCTTCTGAAATTTTCTCGCCGGACTTTAATTGGGAAACGGGAACTGTGACCATGGGATTCCCTCACCTTGCCTCATGTTAGTGTATTAACAAAACCTATTTGCGCTGTATTTACTAAAACATTCTTCTGACCGAAGCCCTTTCCGCGAAGAACCATCCGTGGTTTAGCAGCAGCTTTTCTTGCGATAAAGAAAGTCTTTTGCTCCTCTGAAAACTTATTCTTTCTTATATCTTAAACGAAAAAGAATGGGGATGTAAGCCCCATTCTTCAACCATTTATACGTAAGACGGTTAATCTTCTGCTATAATGTCCGGCGCCTCGCCGTCTTCTTCTAATTCAGGCTGATCTTCACTCTTCTCAACCCGCGCTACGGTGGAAACCTCGTCCTCATCACGGATATGAATGAGTCTAACCCCTTGAGTATTACGTCCCATCATGGAAATGCCCGACATACTCGTACGGATAATCGTTCCCAGCGCGGTGATGATCATAAGATCTTCGTCTTCTTGAACGACCTTCAAACCTACAACCGGGCCGTTCTTCGACGTAACATTAAGCGTCTTTATCCCTTTGCCGCCACGGGTCTGAATCCGGTACTCTTCAACCGGAGTCCGCTTGCCGTAACCTTTAGACGTTACGATGAGCACGCTGTTGTCCGGATGAACAACGTCCATATCAATGACAGCATCATTTTCATCGAGGTGAATACCTTTCACTCCGGTAGCCCCTCGTCCCATCGAACGAACATCCTGCTCTGGGAAGTGGATGGACATCCCTTGCTTCGTCCCCATAACGATTGATTGATTTCCGTCCGTCAGCTTGACTCCGATCAGGTCATCGTCTTCACGAAGCGTAATCGCGATCAACCCGCCTTTACGAATATTGGAGTAGTCATCAAGCGAAGTCTTTTTCACCAATCCGTTCTTGGTAGCAAAGAACAAATATTGCTCGGAATCAAAGCTTTCTACAGGAATTACCGCATTCACCGTCTCACCTTGCTCAATCTGAATCAGGTTGATGATCGGCGTTCCCCGGGCCGTACGGCTAAGATCCGGAATCTCATAAGCCTTAAGACGGTACACCTTACCTTTATCCGTGAAGAACATAAGGTAATGGTGAGAGTTCGTCACGAACAAATGCTCCACAAAATCATTATCTTTGGTGTCCATGCCGATCACACCTCTGCCACCGCGTCTTTGGCTGCGGTAGGTGGTCACCGGCAAACGCTTGATATAGCCTGTATGTGATATCGTAATAACGACTTCGGTTTGAGGGATCAAGTCTTCGTCTTCGATGCTTTCTTCACCGATCGTAATCTCCGAACGGCGTTCGTCTCCGAACTTCTCTTTAATTTCGTTCAGCTCTTCGCTGATGATTTTCAGCACCAGTTGCTCGTCAGCCAGAATGGCTTTGAACTCCGCAATTTTCTTGAGAAGCTCGGCGTACTCTTCTTCGATTTTTTCGCGTTCCAAGCCGGTGAGGCGCTGCAAACGCATATCGAGGATCGCCTGTGCTTGATCGTAGCTGAGACCGAAACGGTTGATCAGACCTTCACGAGCTTCTTCGGTGGTACGAGATGCACGGATAAGAGTGATAACTTCATCCAAATGATCCAGCGCAATGCGTAGACCCTCCAAGATGTGTGCACGGGCTTCCGCTTTGCGAAGGTCAAATTCCGTCCGGCGTCGAATGACTTCCTTCTGGTGCTGCAAGTAATGAAACAGCATGTCGCGAAGATTGAGCACCTTCGGTTCACCGTTCACCAAAGCGAGCATGATGATACCGAAATTGGACTGCATAGCCGTCTGTTTGTACAAGTTGTTCAGTACGACGTTTGGATTGACGTCGCGGCGAAGTTCAATGACGATGCGCATACCATTGCGGTCCGATTCGTCCCGCAAATCCGTAATGCCGTCAATTTTCTTCTCGCGAACCAGCTCGGCGATTTTTTCAATCAAACGAGCTTTAATGACTTGATAAGGCAGCTCGTGCACGATGATCCGTGCTTTACCGCCGGTTTCCTCGATGGTCGCCCTAGCGCGCATTGTCACAGAACCGCGGCCTGTAGCGTATGCATGTTTAATTCCTTCACGCCCCATAATAAAACCCGCGGTAGGAAAATCGGGTCCTTTGATCGATTGCATCAGATCGAGTGATGTAAGGTCCGGATTCTCAATCAGCTGCTGAACGCCATTGATCACCTCGGTTAAGTTATGCGGCGGGATATTGGTTGCCATCCCTACGGCGATACCTGACGATCCGTTGACCAGCAAGTTAGGAAAGCGTGCGGGCATGACCACAGGTTCCTGCTCCTCGCCGTCATAGTTCGGTATGAAATCGATGGTTTCTTTGTTGATTTCACGGAGCAGCTCCATCGCGATTTTGGACAACCGCGCCTCTGTATAACGCATGGCTGCCGCAGAGTCACCATCAATCGAGCCAAAGTTTCCGTGGCCATCAACGAGCATGTAGCGTAAAGAGAAATCCTGCGCCATACGCACCATCGTTTCATACACAGCCGAGTCGCCGTGCGGATGGTACTTACCAATGACTTCCCCGACGATTCTCGCCGATTTCTTATAAGGCTTGTCCGGTGACATGCCGAGTTCCGACATAGCATACAGAATACGCCGATGCACCGGCTTAAGACCGTCTCTGACATCCGGCAAAGCGCGGCTTACAATGATGCTCATTGCGTAATCCATAAAAGAAGTGCGCATTTCTGAGCCGATATCTATTTCTTTAACCTGTGAACGGGGTTCTTCCGACAATGGTTTTTACCTCCTACAGTTCATGGCGATGAATTAAATATCCAAGTTTTTGACGTACTTCGCATGCTGCTGAATAAATTCACGCCGGGGTTCAACGTTGTCGCCCATCAGCGTATCGAAGACGAGGTCCGCTTCGATCGCGTCCTGAATGTTTACCTGCAGCAATGTGCGGCTCTCAGGGTCCATCGTCGTCTCCCACAGCTGGCCCGGGTTCATCTCTCCAAGACCCTTATATCGCTGCACATTGACTTTTGCGCCTTCCCCAAATTCAGCCATAATCGCTTCCCGCTGTTTGTCATTGTAGGCGTAACGTACCGTTTTGCTCCGCTCAAGCTTGTAGAGCGGCGGCTGTGCGATGTAGATATAACCAACCTCGATTAATTTACGCATGTAGCGATAGAAGAAGGTGAGAAGAAGCGTCCGAATATGCGCTCCATCAACGTCAGCGTCCGTCATAATAATAATTTTGTGGTAGCGCGCTTTAGCGATATCGAAATCATCGCCAATCCCGGTGCCAAGCGCGGTAATGATCGCGCGAATTTCCGCGTTGGATAAAATTTTGTCCAGACGCGCTTTTTCCACGTTGAGAATTTTACCGCGAAGCGGCAGAATCGCCTGAAAATGCCGATCTCGTCCTTGTTTGGCCGAGCCTCCGGCAGAGTCTCCTTCGACAATATACACTTCGCTGATGGAAGCATCCTTTGATGAGCAGTCTGCCAGTTTTCCAGGTAGGGAGCTCACCTCAAGAGCGCTCTTGCGGCGCGTCAGCTCACGCGCTTTCCTTGCCGCCTCCCGCGCTCTTTGCGCCTGCACACCTTTTTCCACGATTTTTTTCGCGATAGATGGATTTTCATCCAAAAACTCCTGCAGCTTCTCTGCAAAAAGAGACTCCACGATCCCGCGAACCTCGCTGTTTCCTAGTTTCGTCTTGGTTTGTCCCTCAAATTGGGGATCTGGTATTTTGACCGAAATGATGGCCGTCAAGCCTTCCCGTACGTCATCGCCTGACAGGTTGGCGTCGTTGTCCTTAATCGCATTGTTTTTGCGGGCGTAGTCGTTCAAAATCCGTGTGAGCGCGCTCTTGAACCCGGATTCGTGTGTACCGCCCTCGTGTGTGTTGATGTTGTTCGCGAACGAATAGATGTTCTCCGTATAGCTGTCGTTATACTGAAGAGCCACCTCAACATGAATATTGTCTCTATCTCCTTCAACGTAAATCGGAGGCTGGTGAACAGCTTCCCGCGTGCGATTCAAATATTCCACGAAGGAGACGATCCCGCCTTCGTAATTGAAGGTATGGGACTCATCGGTACGCTCATCTGTCAGCGTAATTTCGATTCCTTTATTCAGGAACGCAAGCTCCCGGATCCGGGACTGCAGCGTATCATAATCGTATTCGGTCGTTTCCGAGAAAATCTCTACATCGGGCCAGAACGTCACCTGTGTTCCGGTTTCTTCCGTTTCCCCGATCGTTTTAACGTCATACTGGGGAATACCGCAGCTGAACTCTTGTTCATATACTTTGCCGTCCCGCTTTACCTGAACAATCAATTTCTTGGACAAAGCGTTAACGACGGATACACCTACACCGTGCAAACCACCGGATACTTTGTAGCCCTCGCCGCCGAATTTACCGCCGGCATGAAGCACGGTAAGCACGACTTCCAAGGTCGGACGCTTCAGCTTCGGATGCTCCCCGACCGGGATGCCGCGCCCGTTATCAATAACAGTAACGCTGTTGTCCCGATGAACAATCACATCAATTTTCGTGCAATATCCAGCTAATGCTTCGTCGATACTATTATCGACTACTTCCCATACCAGGTGATGAAGGCCTCGGCTACTCGTGGATCCGATGTACATCCCCGGTCGTTTGCGAACCGCCTCTAGACCTTCAAGCACCTGAATTTGACTTTCATCATAGCTTGTACCTGGATTTACAGACATGCAGACACCCACTTTTCCTTAGTAAAAAGAGTAAATCTACCCTGAACCTGCTCTCTCAAGGTGGAAATCTCGCTCATGTTCAACTTGCTGAAGGAGTCGCGGAGCGACATGAACCTAGTTCGTTAACAGCTGGTGCGCACGTTTCTTCAAGGTCATGGACGAGATCGGAGAGTAGTAGACTTTTGTATGTGTGACTACAAGCGACTTGCTCTCCTCATCACCAATCACCTCCACGCGCTTTTCCTTATTGGCGTATGTGACGAATTGCTTCGATATTTTGGAAGATTTTTCGATAGATAGGTCAAAAATGGCGACAAGCTCCGATGCGCGAATAATTTTTTCGCCGCCCAAATGGATGAACATCCTGGCTCACTCCTTATCGGCAAAACGATGCAACAAATTTATGTGAAGCTTCCGTCACGAACGTGAATCACAGAAGCGCTTTCCAGTTTTGACAAATCTATGCTTTCAATGCCGGTTGTCGTAATAAAGGTCTGAACCTTCCGCTGGAACGTCTCAATGAGCTGGGTTTGGCGATATTGGTCAAGCTCTGACAGTACATCGTCGAGCAGGAGGAGGGGATACTCCCCGACTTCTTCCCGGATGAGCTCAATTTCGGCAAGCTTGAGGGATAAGGCCGTTGTTCGCTGCTGCCCTTGGGAGCCGAACGTTTGCGCCTCTTTATCATTGATATAAAAACGGAGATCGTCCCGGTGCGGACCGGCCATCGTCACGCCGCGGCGTATTTCTTGATCCCTCACCTGTGATAACTTTATCATAAATTGGTCAAATAAAACAGCTTCTTCTTCTTCGAGTGAATCAGCGAAGGTACTGTCGTACTCAATTCGCAGTCGTTCTGTACCGTTCGTAATGCCAGCATGTATTTTCTCCGCCCAAGTTTGCAGCTTCTTTATAAAGCTTTGACGTTTTTTCATAATTTTAATACCGAATTGGGCAAGCTGCTCATTCCAAACTTCAAGAAGGGGGGCGGCGCCGGAGGAAGAAAACAACTGCTTTAAGTAATTGTTCCGCTGCTGCAGTACTTTATTGTACTGGGAGAGATCGTATAAATAGGCAGGATGAACCTGTCCGATTTCCATGTCGAGAAACCGCCGGCGGACACTTGGAGACCCCTTGACGATCTCCAGATCCTCGGGTGCAAACATGACAACGTTCATAGATCCAATAAAATTGCTTAGTTTTTTTTGCTCCAGTCCGTTGATTTTGGCCCGTTTGCCCTGCTGGGATATGGTCAGATCAAGCTGAAGAGTTCCGTACCGCTTTTCAATCTCCGCATGCAAGCTGGCCGTTTTCTCGTTCCAACGGATCAGTTCTTTATCTTGGTTGGTGCGGTGGCTCTTGGTCAGCGCGAGTACGAAAATAGACTCCAGCAAATTGGTTTTTCCCTGAGCATTCGGTCCCACGATAATGTTTACCATGCTGTCCGTTTGGAACTCGATCTGCTCGTAATTGCGATAATGCTGGACTAACAGCCTTTTTAACTGCAAAACGGTTCCTCCTAAGGGCTTTGCTGCGCAAAGCCGGCCTCGTAAGCATCTGCTGGGCCTTGCGCAGCAAGCCTTCTTCGAAAAGCTTAACTATTAATTTTGCGTATCGACTTGAAACTCCCCGCAGCCTGCGACCTTGATGATATCATTGGGAACCAGTTTGCGACCCCGGCGATTTTCCGGCTCTCCGTTAACGAAGATTTCAGTTTCCTGCAAAAAACTTTTAGCTTGTCCTCCGGTAGAAATGCAATCCGCCAGCTTTAAAAATTGACCAAGGGTAATATAGTCCGTGCTTATGCTTACTTTTTCCATCCGATTGATCCTTCTTTCTAGCTTGTAGTCCGGTAGGGCAAGATCAGCTGCAGCAGGCTGGAATTCTCGTCCGGCCTGATAATTATCGGCTGCATCGCACCGGTAAAGCCGATATGAATCTGTTCACTGTCCATGACCTTTAAGGCATCAAGCATATATTTGGAGTTAAAGGAGATGCGCAGAAGTTCTCCCGTCATGCTTGAAGTCATCAGCTCTTCGGTAACTTTTCCAAGTTCAGAAGAGGTAGATGAGATCTCGATCGATTTGTCCTCACGCATCATCAGCTTGACGATGTTGCTCTTGTCTTCTCTGGACAGGAGGTAGGCGCGGTCAATCGCATCAATCAATTCATTCGTATTTACGACAAGCTCCGTTTGATACGATTGAGGTATAAGCTTGGACGTATCCGGATATGTACCATCCAAAATACGGGTGTAGAACAAAATGGACTTCATGTTAAAAAGTACTTGATTTTCAGCAAAAACGACATCGATCAGTGTATTTTGGTCTGGCAATATTTTCGCTAGCTCGGTTAACGTTTTCCCTGAAATGGTTACGTTGCCCAGCGTCATTCCTTCTTCGGTGTTAATATTCGTTTCTCTGCTGGCCAAGCGGTGCCGATCGCATGCAATGAACTTCAGCTTGCCGTCAGCAATCGTCCACAAGATTCCTGTCAGTACGGGAGTAGCTTCGTTTGTGGAAACGGCAAATGAGGTTTGCTTAATCATTGTTCTCAAGAGATCGCTTGGAATTTGGATCCGTTTATTTTCCTCAATGCCAGGCATAATCGGATATTCCTCGGGATCAAGACCTACCAGTTGAATTTCTGAAGAGCCTGAACGAATCGTCGTTTGAAAATGGTCTTTGACCTCAATTTCAACTTGCTGGGCGGGAAGCTTACGAATAATTTCCACAAAAAATTTGGAAGGGAGTACTACGCTTCCGGATTTTTTGAGATCGATCACTTGAATTTCATTGTCCTCAGCCGGAATAAAGCTTTGGATGGAAATATCGGTATCGCTGGCCGTCAGTGTCATTCCGCTGGAATCTACGTCTATTTTGATCCCGCTTAAAATGGGAATGGTTGTTTTGCTCGATATGGCCTTTGAAACGTGACCGATGGATTCGTTTAAATATTGCTTGAGTACCGTTAATTTCATAATGTCACTCCTACTGGTTCTAAGATGGGACAAATGGGCATATACCTCTATATTACATTGTTTTTTTATTTAGTAATAGTAGTAGGGGCCCGGGATATGTGGATATGTCGGTTAATAGGGCAAAAAGAAAGCCTATCCACATGTGTATAAGATTGTGCATAGGCTCTCCTTTATGCAGCTGTGGATAACACATTCAAAGCATAGTTTTCCGTTTAAAATGTTACGTTTTTAATTTTTTCCGTAATGTTCTGAATGACTTTGAATAATTCCTGATCCACTTTGAGTGCTTGGGATATTTTCTCATGCGCATGAATGACCGTCGTATGATCTCGTCCGCCGAATGCTTCCCCGATCTTCGGCAGTGAGAAGTCCGTCATCTCCCGAGCCAGATACATGGCGATTTGCCTTGGGAAAGCAACGGTTTTGGTTCGTTTGCGCGCTTTGAAATCCTCGATTTTCATTCCGTAGAATTCCCCGACTTTTTGCTGGATATCCTGAATTGTAATGACTCTTGGACGGCTGCTAGGAATGATATCTTTGAGCGCTTCAGCGGCCAAATGCGATGTAATGTCTTCGTTAATTAAAGAAGAGAAGGCTACAACACGGATTAATGCGCCTTCCAGCTCTCGAATGTTCGAATCGATTTGGTTGGCGATATACACCATGGCTTCGTTCGGAATATCGAGATTTTCGGCTCTAGCTTTTTTGCGCAAAATCGCGATCCGGGTCTCCAAATCCGGTGGCTGAATATCTGTAATCAAGCCCCATTCAAACCTGGAGCGGAGACGTTCTTCCAGCGTTGGGATTTCCTTGGGAGGCCGATCACTGGAAATGATAATCTGCTTGCGTTCTTCATGCAAAGCGTTGAACGTATGGAAAAATTCTTCTTGTGTCTGTTCTTTTCCGGCCAGGAACTGAATATCATCTATAAGCAATACATCGATAGTGCGATATTTGTTGCGAAAGCTTTCGCCGCGGTTGTCGCGGATGGCATTGATGAATTCGTTCGTGAATTTCTCAGACGAGATGTAGAGCACGCGTGCACTGGGGTTATGCTCGAGCACATAGTGGCCGATGGCATGCATGAGGTGCGTTTTGCCTAGCCCCACGCCTCCGTATAGAAACAACGGATTATACGCTTTGGCCGGCGCTTCCGCAACAGCTAGCGATGCCGCATGGGCAAACCGATTTCCTGACCCGATGACGAACGTATCGAACGTATATTTCGGGTTCATCATATGACTGAACGTTTCCTCAGGCGCAGAGGCTTGTTGTGCTTTGGCCGTGTTAGCAGCCGGTGTGGCTAACACGCTGGGCGGTTCAGGCTGTTCTTCGGATTCAATGATGAATTTGAGCTCGACTTGTTTGCCGGTATAATCGTAAACCGCTTCTTTAATATGCTTGGTATAGCGGTTTTCCAGCCAGTCGCGCGCGAAATTGTTCGGGGTACAGATCGTGACCGTTGTATCGTTAAATACGACAGCTCTTGTGGAGGTAAGCCACGTTTCGTAGCTCGGTTTGCTCACCCTTTTTTGCAATATGGATAGTACATGCTGCCACTGGTCGTTAGGATGGCTTTCCACAATCTATTCACTCCCTTAAAAAAATAACCGGTGTGGCGTAAGCCGCGACCCTGTTGAAAAAAGCGGAAAGTTGTCGGAGCTATCCACAATATGCAGAATGCCGATAACCAAATTATACATAAGCCTTGTAAATTGTTCACAAAGATATCCACAGGCTGTTGATAAAATTGTTGAAAAACAAGAGTATCCACAACAGAAAACATATTCATGATATCAAAAAAGGTCTTGATAAGCAACGGAATGTTCAGATTTATCCACATACCCTATACCTTGTGTGTAAAACTTATTAACAGCACTATATATTGTTTATAATGTGTTCATAATTCGACAAAATCAGTGATTATGCGATATTTTTTATTCACAGGTGGATAACCGGTTCAATGGAGTATTTAATATATGTATAATATTGATGAAAAATAGGGTGATAATGTTTTCCAACTTTTGTTCATAAGTTTTTGCAAGTCCGAAGTTGACTTTTGTTGTGAAAATATGTTTTAATGTTTAAAGGTATTTTTGGGGATTGGAACAAATCCTTCGAGGAGGTGCACGATAGATGAGACCGACTTATAAACCGAATGTCCGTAAGCACAAGAAAGTACACGGCTTCCGTAAGAGAATGAGCACGAAGAATGGTCGTAAAGTACTTGCAGCTCGCCGTCTAAAAGGAAGAAAAGTATTGAGCGCATAAGGGCGAAAGACCACTGACAGGTGGTCTTTTTTGTCGTTTTGGACTAATATGGCCTGATTTTGCCAAGGATAAGGAAAGATTTGGTGCATATAGGCCAAATAATGGAGTGTGTGTTTGTGGAGAAGAAGAACCGTCTGACGAAAAGAGAATATTTTGATAAGGTTTATCGTCACGGTAAATCTGCCGCGAACCACCAATTTGTACTTTATTATAAAGTCCAGCCGAAGCAAGAACCTTTTCGTCTAGGTGTGTCTGTCAGCAAAAAGCTTGGCAATGCCGTCGTGCGGAACCGAATACGGCGTTTGTTGAAAGAAATTGTGAGACTCAACGCAGCCCGAATTCCGGGTGGATACGACCTGATCATCATCGCGCGCAAACCCGCTGCGGAGATGGATTATCATGATATGGAGAAAAGCGTGCTTCATGTGCTCAAACGCGCGTCGCTCCTGCTTCGTAAGGAAGTGACGAAACAGAGCGATTAGTTTCTTTGTGCCCGAAGATATGATATAGTTTAAAATGGAAAAGATGAAGCTGGGAGGATATGATTTTGACGCGTCGATTATTTAAAACCATTCCGCTCTTATTGTTTTTTTTACTGCTTGCGGGATGTAGCCCGGCGAATGCGCCGATTGACCGGGATAACAGCTTCTGGGACAAGTGGTTTGTCGGTCCTCTCTCGGATGCATTGGATTGGTTTTCCAACATACTTTGGGGTTCATACGGCTTATCCATTCTTGTGGTAACGATTATTATTCGTTTTATTATTTTACCGCTTACTTTAAAGCAATACCGCAGTTCGAAACGGATGCAGGATCTGCAGCCCGAGATGAAGAAGATTAAAGAAAAGTACAAGGACGATCCGAAAAAGCAGCAGGAAGAAACGATGAAACTGTTCCAGAAGGAAGGCGTGAATCCGCTGGCCGGTTGTTTCCCGATCCTGGTGCAGATGCCAATCCTGATTGCGCTCTATGCCGCGATCATGCGAAACGGACATATCGGCGAACATACTTTTCTGTGGATGCAGCTCGGAACGAAAGATCCATACTATATATTGCCTTTGCTCGCAGCTTTGACGACGTACTTCCAGCAAAAAATGATGTCCTCACAGATGCCTGCGCAAATGCAAAGCCTGATGTTCATCTTTCCGGTGCTGATTTTTGTCATGGCGATGAATTTCGCATCAGCGCTTCCGTTATATTGGGTTTACAGTAATGTTTTCACGATTATACAGTCTTATTTCATATATAAGCCAGGTAAGACGGCTCCTGCCACTGTCACTGCTGCTGTAGCGGCTGAATCTAAACCTAAATCCAAGAAGAAAAAATAATTTCATTACTCTTCTATTAAGGGTGATCGGATGATAAAGAAAATCGTGGTTACAGGTAAGACGATCGATGAAGCTGTAAAGAACGGGCTGCAGCAGCTGGGGACAACAGAGAATCGAGTGGACGTAGAGGTGTTGGAGCAGCCTGCAAAAGGATTGTTCGGACTCTTCGGGGTTAAGGATGCGAAGGTGGAGTTAACCTTGCGTCCCGATGCGATCGAAGAAGCGGTTTTGTTCCTTGAGGATGTGTTTCGTTCTATGGAGCTTGATGTTCGGATTGAACAAAAACAGGACAAGGAAGGTACGGAACTGCATTTGCACGGCAAGGAACTTGGCATGTTAATTGGTCGTCGCGGACAGACGCTTGATGCGTTGCAATATCTGGTTAACATTGTAGCGAACCGTTACTCTAATCATCACTTGCGTATCGTGCTGGATGCGGAACAATTTCGCCAGCGCAGAAAGAAAACGCTGCAAGAGCTGGCTGATCGATTGGCTGATCGTGTCATTCGCACTAAGAAGGAAGTCGTTCTAGAACCTATGTCACCGCAGGAGCGTAAAGTGATTCACTCACAGCTTCAACAGCACTCCAAAGTTCGAACGTTCAGCCGAGGGGATGAACCGAACCGCCGAGTCGTTATCGTTTTACGTTAATTGCCACATGCAATGATGTCATGTTTGTATGACTTCATTGCTTTTTCTTTAGTTTTAAGCTTATATGTAAATCGAGGTGCATTCATGATTCAAGATACCATAGCGGCGATTGCCACTCCGATGGGCGAAGGAGGGATCGCAGTCATTCGCGTCAGCGGGGACGAAGCAGTGCCGATAAGCGAACGTATTTTTAGCGGGAAAATGAAGCTCACCGCGGTGCCTACGCATACGGTCCATTACGGATATATAGTTGATCCGGCAACCGGTGCGAGAACGGAAGAAGCACTGGTGACGGTAATGCGTGCCCCGAGATCCTTCACCAAAGAAGACGTAGTGGAAATTAGTTGCCATGGGGGTTTCGTTTCCGTCCGAAAAGTGCTGGATCTGCTTCTTGAGAACGGTGCGCGGCTGGCGGAGCCAGGGGAATTTACAAAGCGGGCGTTTCTGAATGGGCGTATAGACTTGTCTCAGGCAGAGGCGGTTATTGACTTGATCCGGGCTAAGTCCGATCGGGCATTCCGAATTGCTTTGAAACAGTCGGAAGGAACTTTATCGAAAAAAATCAAAGAGCTTCGTCACCGATTGGTTGAGTTGATGGCTCATATCGAAGTGAATATCGATTATCCTGAACACGATGTTGAGGAAATGACGAATGCCTTTATTAAAAATAAGTGTACGGATGCCATGGCTGATATTGAAGCGCTGCTGAATACTGCGGAGCAGGGAAAAATTTTGCGCGAGGGTCTGGTTACAGCTATCGTTGGACGTCCCAATGTCGGCAAGTCATCGCTGCTTAATACGCTAGCGCAAGAAGAGAGAGCCATTGTTACCGAGATTGCGGGTACAACAAGGGATGTTGTGGAAGAATACGTCCATGTAGGCGGCATTCCCCTTAAACTGCTCGACACAGCGGGAATCCGGGAGACGTCTGACATTGTTGAAAAAATAGGTGTGGAGAAATCCCGCAAAGCGCTTGCCGACGCGGACCTCATTCTGTTGGTGTTTAATGGGGCGGAGTCTCTGCAGCCAGATGAGCTGCTGTTGATCGATCAGCTTAAGGATCGTCAAGTCATCGCTATTATTAACAAGCTTGATCTGCCTCAGAAGTTGGAAGAAAATGTACTTCTGGAGGCGTTCGGAGAAGATCGGGTTGTACGAATTTCGCTGCTGTCAGATCAAGGGCTCATTGATTTGGAGAAAGCCATTGCACGGTTATTCTTCAGCGGTCAGGTTGAATCAAACGATCTGACTTATGTGAGCAATGCACGACACATTCATCTGCTGAAGCAGGCTCGCGCAGCTCTTTCAGAGGCATACTCGGCGACGGAATCATTGATCCCGATCGATATGGTTCAAATTGATATTCGGAACGCTTGGGAGCATCTTGGAGAAATTATAGGGGATTCCGTTAGCGATTCTTTAATAGATCAGATTTTTTCTCAATTTTGTTTAGGTAAGTAAAATGAAATGATAGGAGGTCAGATAGATGACTTATATAGCGGGTGAATATGATGTTATTGTTATTGGTGCCGGCCATGCGGGTGTTGAGTCCGCTCTTGCTGCAGCACGTATGGGCTGTGATACGCTGCTGTTGACGATTAACTTGGATATGGTTGCGTTTATGCCTTGTAACCCATCGGTAGGCGGACCGGCGAAAGGTCACGTTGTGCGTGAGATTGATGCCCTTGGTGGAGAAATGGGACGCAATATCGATAAAACCTATATTCAAATGCGCATGTTGAATACCGGGAAAGGTCCTGCTGTGCATGCTTTACGGGCACAGGCTGATAAATTTCTGTACCAGCATACGATGAAAGAAACATTGGAAAAGCAGGAACGGGTCACGCTTCGCCAGGGGATGGTGGAGGAGCTGATTGTTGAGGACGGTGTATGCAAGGGAGTTGTCACCAAAACCGGTGCACAGTACCTGGGTAAAGCTGTAGTGCTGACGACGGGAACGTACCTGCGCGGCAAAATCATTATGGGCGAGCTGATGTACGAGAGTGGTCCCAACAATCAACAACCGGCTGTTAAGCTTTCAGAAAGCTTGCGCAAAAATGGCTTGGAGCTGGTTCGTTTCAAAACCGGCACACCACCTAGGGTACATGAGGACACCCTTGATTTTTCCAAGATGGAGATCCAGCCTGGAGATGAAAATCCTAAATTTTTCTCATATGAAACAACGAAAGAGGTACCCAATCAGCTTCCTTGTTGGCTCACCTATACATCCGCAGACACACATCAGATTATTAATGATAACTTACACCGCGCTCCGATGTTCTCTGGAGCGATTGAAGGTACAGGTCCAAGATACTGTCCTTCGATTGAAGATAAGATTGTGCGATTCAGCGATAAACCTAAGCATCAAATCTTTCTGGAACCGGAAGGACGGAATACAAAGGAGTACTACGTTCAAGGTCTTTCGACAAGTATGCCGGAGGATGTACAATTGAAAATTCTTCGTTCGATACCTGGGCTAGAGAAGGTAGATATGATGCGAACGGGCTATGCAATCGAATATGATGCCGTTATCCCGACGCAGTTAATGCCTTCGCTCGAAACGAAGGTTGTGAAAGGGCTATTCACTGCAGGCCAAATCAACGGCACATCCGGATATGAAGAAGCAGCGGGGCAAGGCATTATGGCTGGAATTAACGCTGCGCGTAAGGTTCAAGGTAAAGAACCTGTCATTCTTGACCGTTCTGAGGCTTATATCGGCGTGTTAATCGATGATTTGGTGACGAAGGGAACAAGTGAACCTTATCGTCTGTTGACATCCCGTGCGGAGTACCGGCTGCTGCTTCGTCATGATAATGCAGATCTTCGTCTGACTCCAATCGGATACGATATTGGTCTCATTTCAAAGACACGTTATGAACAATTCCAAGAAAAGGTGATGAGGGTTGAAGAGGAAATCGGACGCCTCAAAACAACGAAGGTGAAACCAACGCCGGAGGTGCAGCAGCTTCTCTCTTCGTTAGGAAGCTCTGAACTGAATAACTCTGTTGACATGCTGTCACTGCTTCGACGTCCAGAAGTTTCTTATGAGCATCTTCATTCACTATCGCCGGCCCCATATCAATTGACGGATGAAATGAAAGAGCAGGTCGAAATTCAAGTTAAGTACAGTGGATACATTGAAAAGCAATTGGCACACGTAGAGCGGCTGCGCAAAATGGAGAAAAAGCGAATTCCAGATGATATCATTTATGAGGAAATTCACGGTATTGCAACGGAAGCTAAGCAGAAGTTGGCCAAGATCCGGCCGATATCGATCGGGCAAGCTTCTCGTATTTCCGGTGTAACGCCTGCGGATATATCGATTTTGCTGGTTCACTTGGAACATTACAATAAAGTGCTCGCGGCCAGAGGATAATATGGACAGTGTGCTGCAGAAATTTACGGAGTTGTTGGATGGCAAGGGAATTCAACTTACGGAGAAGCAGGTTCACCAATTCGAGCTATATTATAAAGAGCTTGTGGATTGGAACGAACGTATGAATTTGACTGGCATAACGGAGAGGGAACAGGTATATATCAAACATTTTTACGACTCCCTCTCTGTTTCTTTTTTTGTGCCCATGTCAAGCCGTTCGAAGATAGCCGATATCGGTTCAGGAGCCGGTTTTCCAAGTATTCCTCTAAAGATTGCATATCCCCATTTACAGGTTACCATTGTTGATTCTCTAAATAAACGTATTCAATTTTTAAATCATGTGGCTGCAGCTCTTGATTTGTCCGATGTTCATTGTGTGCATGGTCGGGCTGAAGATGTGGCCCGTTTACCCGAACACCGTGATCAGTATGATTTAGTTACAGCGAGAGCAGTAGCACGTATGGCCGTCCTTAACGAATTTTGTTTGCCTTTTGTTTCTGTCGGAGGATTGTTTGTTGCAATGAAAGGGCAAGAGGTTCAAGGTGAAATTGAGGACTCGGCTTTCAGTTTAAAAGAACTTAAAGGTCAATGGGTTCAGACTCATCGGTTTGAACTTCCTGTTGAAGAGTCGACCAGACATATGGTGCTCATCAAAAAGACGGCGCCGACACCGAAAAAATATCCTAGAAAAGCAGGAACACCTTTAAAATTTCCATTAGTATAGTTTTGTTTCACGTGGAACTTTTTTAATATATTCAGACACAAGGCAAAGTTCTTTATCGTTTCAAGAAGGAGTTTGGACTTTTCTGGAGAATTAATTAGGTAAGAGGGATATTATATATATCGGCTAAAAGATCGGGTGGTTATCGTAATGAAGGAACAAATCTCAAAATTGTTTGGTTTTGCTGATAAGGCGTCAACAGACGAAGTGAAAAATGTTCCTGTCCATGAGATCGTTCCAAGTCCATACCAGCCTCGAACGATATTCGACGATGATCGGATCGAAGAACTGTGTCAGACGATTAAAACACATGGCGTAATCCAGCCGATTGTAGTGCGGATGCGGAACAATACATTTGAGCTAATTGCAGGAGAGCGTCGTTTGAGAGCCGTGAAAAAATTAGGCTTCGAAACGATTCCTGCAATTATACGTGATTTTAACGATTCACAGGCGGCTTCAATAGCTTTAATTGAAAATCTTCAACGTGAAGGTTTAACGGCTATTGAGGAAGCCATTGCCTATCAGCAGCTTATTGACCTGCATAGTTTGACGCAAGAGAGCTTGGCCCAACGGTTAGGAAAAAGTCAGTCTACCATTGCCAATAAAATTAGATTATTGCATTTAAGTGAACCGGTGAAACAAGCATTAATTGAGCGTAAAGTCACTGAACGGCATGCCAGAGCGCTGCTCGCTTTGGAACAAGAGGAACTTCAGTTGAAGATACTTGACGATATTATCACTAAAGAGCTCAATGTAAAGCAAACAGAAGCAAGAATTGCCTTCTTAAAGGAAACAGCAAAAGTGAAAAGTAAAGCCAAGCGGGTTTCGTATTCCAAGGATGTAAGATTGGCGCTGAATACGATAAGACAGTCTGTTGATATGGTTACCTCATCCGGACTTGTGATTAATACAACTGAACAAGATCATGAAGATCATTATGAAATTGTCATTCGGATCCCAAAACGTTAAATTATTATATGGCATATTCGTTAGATTGAAATGATCGTCATAGGTTTGGGCCTCGAGTGGAGGCTCTTGTTTTCTCTATATGCGCTTGTTGTGGCTTGTCATTAGGGAGAGTCGTGCACTTCTCTAATGATTCTTTTTTTTTACAGCGATGATGATCTGTACGATTCTGTGTTTGACCGTCTCAAATAGGAAATAATAGTCGAATGGTTTTTTGTATCACTATAATGGTATAATTGCCTTCTGAAGTCTTATTGTCATTAGGAAATCTGTTTAGAAGTGGTTTTATTGTCGCAGTCTTTGGTTTGGGTGGTAGAAAAATCTTCAATATGAAGATTCTTTTTCAGTTTTTAATTTATATGAGGTGAACTCATTGGCTAAAATTATCGCCATAACCAACCAAAAGGGTGGGGTTGGCAAAACAACGACGTCCGTTAACTTGGGAGCTTCTTTGGCTTCACTGGGAAAAAAGGTTCTGTTGGTCGATATCGACCCTCAAGGAAATACAACGAGCGGGATCGGAATCAATAAAGCAGATGCAGTATATTGCATATACGATGTGCTGATTAATGATGTACATCCTAAGGATGCGATGTGTGATACAGCCATTGATAATTTGAAAATCATTCCTGCTACAATACAGCTTGCAGGGGCGGAAATAGAACTTGTACCGACAATATCAAGAGAAGTCCGGTTGAAAAAATCGCTTCAGCTGGTGAATCATATGTTTGATTATATTCTCATCGATTGTCCGCCTTCACTAGGTATTTTGACGGTAAATTCATTGACGGCTGCGGATTCTGTTATTATTCCAATTCAATGCGAATATTACGCTTTAGAAGGACTCAGCCAGCTTTTGAATACGGTTCGTTTAGTACAAAAGCATCTGAACACTTCGCTGCAAATAGAAGGTGTTTTATTAACGATGTTTGATGCCAGAACGAATTTGGGAATGCAAGTTATTGAAGAAGTGAAAAAGTATTTTCAGCAAAAGGTGTATCAAACGATTATTCCGCGCAATGTAAGACTAAGCGAAGCTCCGAGCCATGGTAAGTCCATCATAACTTATGACCCTAAGTCTAAGGGCGCAGAAGTGTATATGGAGCTGGCAAAGGAAGTGATGGCACCGTGAGTAAGCGGTTGGGTACTGGATTGGGAAAAGGTCTAGAAGCATTACTTCCTGCACTCAGCATCAATGAAGACGATAAGGTGGTTGAAATTCCACTTGCTCAGCTAAGGCCGAACCCATATCAACCTCGTAAAAATTTTAACGAAGAGTCCATTCAAGAATTGGCCGCCTCGATTAAAGAACACGGTGTAATTCAACCGATTATTGTTAGAAGTGTTTTAAAGGGTTTCGAGATCATAGCAGGTGAACGTCGATTTCGGGCAACACAGGTTTCTGGTTTAGCAACAATACCTGCTGTTGTAAAGAAGTTCACAGACAGGCAGGTTATGGAAATTGCTTTAATTGAAAATGTACAGCGAGAAGATTTGAATGCGATGGAGATTTCAGTTGCTTATCAAGCTCTAATTGATCAGTTTGGTATGACTCAGGAGGAGCTGTCTGTAAAAGTAGGAAAAAGCCGTTCGCATATTGCAAACTTTCTTAGACTACTGCAGCTTCCGGAAGAAGTGAAGCAATATGTTTCACGTGGAACATTATCTATGGGACATGCAAAAGCAATTGCGGGCGTGAAGGATAAAAAAATCGTTAAAGCATTGGCGGATACGGCTATTAAAGAACAATGGAGTGTTCGTCAACTAGAAGAGGAAGTTAAGAAGCTAGAAGAAAACACGGACAAGAAATCGAAGCAAAAGGCGAAACGTAAGGACCCCTATATCAATCAATTGGAAGAAAGCCTAAGAGAAACCTATAGGACTACAGTGAAAATAAAACACAGTAATAACAAAGGTAAGATAGAGATTTTGTATTATTCAAAAGATGATTTGGACCGTCTGTTAGAAATGCTTCAGGGAAAAACTTCATGAATTTGTAAAACGATAGCATACCTGAGTTATACCTGAACATCTCAGGGTAATCTGGGTATGCTATCTTTATGAATATGTTTAGAAGAGGTGAAGAATACATGCCGACGATATATCTGGATCATGCTGCATCTTCATGGCCAAAACCACCCGAGGTGCTCAAAGCCATGCATGAGAATATGGAGTTACTCGCTGCAAACCCAGGAAGAGGCAGTCATGAAATGGCAGTAAAAGCGAGCCGAACTTTATTTGAAGGACGTAAACAGCTAGCAAAGCTTTTTCATATTAAAAACCCGAATGATATTGCCTACGCGTTGAATACGACAATGGCTCTTAATTTAGCAATAAAAGGATTCCTGAATGAGGGAGACCATGTTATATGTAGTGCTGTAGAGCACAACTCTGTCAGAAGGCCATTGGAGCATTTAAAAAAAGAAAAAAATGTCAGTGTTTCCTATATTAAGACAGATCAAAAAGGAAATCTTAAAATCGATGATGTTGTCTCAGAGATAAATGGAAATACCAAAATGATCGTTTGCAGTCATAGTTCTAATCTGCTTGGCAGCATATTACCTGTAGCCGAATTAGGACAGATATGTAGAGATAAAGGAATAAAGCTCTTGATAGATGCTGCACAAACGGCAGGAACTTTAGAAATCGATGTAGAAAAGATGGGGATTCATATGTTGGCCTTTCCAGGCCATAAAGGACTTCTTGGCCCTCAAGGCACGGGTGGTTTATATATTCATCCAGATATCGATTTAGTTCCATTACTTCACGGAGGGACGGGAAGTCAATCGGAAGCGATTGATCAGCCTACGGTAAGGCCAGATCGATATGAGGCGGGCACTCAGAATACAGTGGGTGTAGCTGGATTAATCGAAGGTATTAAATATATACAGAGCGAAACGATTGAAAAAATACATACAAGGGAATGGCAGTTAACCCAAAGAATGATGATAGGGCTAATGGAAACTGAAGGGGTCACTGTATTAGGCCCTGAAGTTGGGCAAAATAAGACAGGAATCGTTTCCTTTACCGTAGGTCAGGCTGATTCATCTGAAATCGCGTTTATTTTGGACCAATCGTTTCAAATTGCTGTGCGGGCAGGATATCATTGCACACCAATGGCTCATGAAATGGCAGGAACTATGGAGCGAGGAGCTATCCGTGCAAGTGTAGGCTGCTTTACTACGGTTGAAGATGTAGATCAGTTGATTCATGCGATCAGGGAAGTCGTTAAATATATGAAATAGAATCATGGATGTGGGGGACTAGCGCATGGGGGAACTAGAAGCAAGTATTCCGTTAGAAGTTGTACTTGCAGCTGTAGGGGTTGTCTTACTACTATTTGTAATCATTATGATTTCCTTATGGGTAAAGTTAAATCGACTGCGCAAAAAGTATGAAAGTATGCTCAACGGTGCAGAGGGATTAAATGTTGAGCAAATTCTAATTGATTTACAGCAAAAGTGGAATGAACAAGCAGAGATAAGTGACGGAATTAATCGAAAAATCAAACAAATCAGACAAGATATGGGTCATATGAAATCGCATATTGGATTTTACCGTTATAATGCCTTTGCTGAACGGGGAAGTGATTTAAGTTTTTCCGTAGCTATTTTGGACGATCAGCAGGATGGGGTAGTGCTTACGGGAATTCACAGCCGGGAACAAACCTATATGTATGCTAAACCAATAGAACAAGGACAGTCTAAATATATGTTGTCCCCGGAAGAGAAAGAAGCCATTAATCGATGCGCAATAAAGGGGTAACCTTCCACCTCTGCTTGCTGGTTAGAGCGGCATAGAATGATTTGGCTATGACATCGGACATATTCATAACTAAACTGAGCCGAGTGTTTTGGAGAACGAAATATTCCATAAAACCTCCGACATTAACGATACCAGTAATGTGCATATTTCCTACCGGAGGAAGCTCTTTATTAACACCGGCTCCCGGCTTAACTGGACCTTGCCCAATCTGGATGCAGCCCACACTGGTTACTTGACCGAGGCAAGCATCAACGGCAATAATAAAGGGATTATTAAAATGTTGGGATATCGTCGTAAGTGTTTCGTTTAAATTCATAGCATGAATCGGGTGGTCCAACGTTCCGTATAAATGAAGGCCTTCAATCGAATACTTTTTCAATTGAGAACCAACAAGGGGGCCTAAAGAGTCACCCGTGGAACGGTCCGTACCGACACAAACCAGAATGATCGGTTGATGGGGAGGCACATGTTGAAGAGAAGTGCAAAGGCGTTCGGAGAGAAGTTCAATACTGTCGGAATCTGAGTGCATCACTTTAAGATTATCGGTGTCTTTAGTCTTTTGCGTATCTCTATGAAAAGGAATTTTCATATTAACGCCTC
This sequence comes from Paenibacillus sp. PvR098, assembly GCF_017833255.1. Classification (NCBI taxonomy): domain Bacteria; kingdom Bacillati; phylum Bacillota; class Bacilli; order Caryophanales; family Paenibacillaceae; genus Paenibacillus; species Paenibacillus sp. PvR098. Next base: position 3,235,300 of record NZ_JAFIBU010000001.1, on the reverse strand, counting down.
CCATTAAGAGTTAACATGCAGTAGAAGATTGCTACTAGTATACGGTTAATAGGGATGATTTATACGTAACTCGGAAAAAAACAGAAAAGGCGGGAGAGCGTTGCTGTTGATGGCTTTCGATTCAACTCAACAAGCGTTAAGAGCAGAGATGCTGCTGGAGTATGCCGACATTGAGAATGACATGTGTCCAACCCCAAAAGAGATCACGGCGGGTTGTGCCCTATCCTTGGAGTTCCCTGAGGAATCATTACATCAAGTGAAAGATATTATTCATCAAGAGAAGGTAGAGATCCGTGGCATTTATTTTAAAACGGACGATAAATATGTTACGATAGAAATGTAAGGTGAGGTGGGGAAGAAAATGAATCAAACCATACCCAAGCCCCAGGAAGAAGAGGTAACACTTGAAAATTTACCTCAGGTTTGGAAACAATTTCAATCTGAGTTAACGGACTATATTACTAATCCGGAAGTGTGGACTGGATTGTTATTTACCTTATTGAAGGTACTGCTGATTTATATAGCCGCTCGAGTGGTCGTTAAAATTGCTAATAAAGCGTTAGAGCATGTGCTGAAGCCAAAATCGCGGGGCCCGATCCATTTTGACCAGAGAAGAACCAAAACCATCGGTAAGCTAGCGGCGAATGTCGTTACTTATGTGGTTAATTTTATTATGATCCTAATGATTCTGAGTCAATTTAATGTAAATCTGGGACCTGTGTTGGCCGGCGCGGGAGTAGTTGGGCTTGCCATTGGGTTTGGGGCTCAAAGCTTGGTGAAGGATGTCATTACCGGCTTTTTTATTATTTTTGAGGATCAGTTTGCCGTCGGAGATGTGATTGAAACAGGAACCTTCAAAGGAACTGTGGAAGAGATCGGTCTCAGGGTGACCCGAATCAAAAGCTGGACGGGAGAGGTTCATATCATTCCTAATGGAATGATTAACCAGGTAACGAACTTTTCCATCAATAATTCTTTAGCTGTTATAGACGTTAATGTAGCCTATGAAACAGATATAGATAAAGCTGTAAGAGTGTTGAAGGAAGCTGCCGAGACCTTTTATGAACATAACGTCGATATGGTCAAAGCGCCGGAGGTGCTCGGCGTTCATATGATGGGCGCTACTGAGATTACATTGAGAGTGACAGCTGAATGTAAGCCCAACACCCATTTTGGGGTCATGCGCCAACTGAACGCGGAAATTAAGAAGGCGTTCGAAACACGCGGGATCGAAATCCCTTATCCGAGGCTTGTCACTTATCATCGGACGGAAAAGGCGGAATCCTAATGGAAAAGAAACAGTATCAGCTTGGCGATGTGGTGCAAATGAAAAAGCCGCACCCTTGCGGTACGAACGAAATGGAAATCATCCGAATGGGGATGGATATCCGAATCAAATGCGTCGGCTGCAAGCACAGTGTGCTCGTTCCTAGGGCAAAGTTCGAAAGTAAATTAAAAAAAGTGCTGAGAACAACGGTCGTGTCAGATGGTACCGATGAAGCAAGATCTGAAGCATAAACATAAGTAAAGAAATTAGTTGGAAAAAGGCTTTTGAGGGCTTGCATAAGTAAGAGGGGCTGTGATATTATATTACTTGTCCCTTTGGAATGCGGAAAGGTACCCAAGAGGCCCAAGGGGGCTGACTCGAAATCAGCTAGGCGGCGCAAGCCGTGCGTGGGTTCGAATCCCACTCTTTCCGCCACTTACGAAATATCCCGCTGTTATGCGGTTTCTGATACGAAATGTGAGCGAAAGCTGACCGAGATACATACGAGTTTGCGCTAGCTGATTAACTGGCGCCTGACTGATTCGTGACCTTCTACGTAATAATACGTAGGAGGTTTTTTCGTTTATGGACAAATGAACGGAGACGCAAAACGGTGATGGAGCGTAGGCCGATCGATGATATAGGAATTGCCGTCTTACACGTTAGGGAGGCGGTCGATTTCGTTATGAAGGTGAACGCGCTAAGAATTTGAAAAAGCGGATAAGCGGTATGTCCCAAATATGCGTTATTTTATCGATTGGGTAGCGGAACGGTGCGGAGAGATATTGATCCAGGACGTAACCGCGGCTATGCTGCGTGAATACATGCTTTTGGTGCGCAGAAGAGAAAGAATATTAACGGGGGTCACCCGTATAAAGCGGAGTACGATAAGGAGCGCCGCGGTCTATCGCCGGCCTCCGTAAACGTCTGTATACGCGTTCTGAGGACGTTCTTTTCCGATCTATAAGAGGACATTATAGACCGAAACCCCGCCGCAAACGTGTCTCTCATGACGCCAAGATATCGATACGGTAGAGCCACTTATGGATGAGGAACCGCAGCGGTTTTTAAAGGCGGGATCAAAGTCAAGCGCAATGGCGTGAAGAAGCAAATAACGCTGCCGGCCTTAAAAAATAAGAACAGAAAATCACGGATCTTACCGTTATCTACCGAGACTGCCCGGCTGCTGAAGCAAATTATAGCGGAATCGTCACAGTACTTCGATTCGACGTACGTTTTTACAACGAATTACGGCGAGCAACTAAGCGAAAAGACGGTAAAGAAGGCGTTCGATAAGTACGCTGAGAAGGCGAAGCTCGGGAGGTCTGTGTCGCGGCCATGTATTACGTCATAATTTCGCAACAATGGCGGCTGAGAACGGGATGAGCGTATTTCATTTGCAGAAACTTATGGGGCACGGGGAGATCTATTACGAGAAAATACGTGCAGCTTAGCGCGGAGAGTGTAACGGATCAGAATAAACGGGTTAGTCCGGTTGGAAGAGTTTTAAAGTGCAAATAAAGTTATCAACAGTCAGTATCGTCCATTAATTAAACTTAACCACATGTTGATAAGTCCCGCTTAGTTAGATATGAAGGAGTTATCCACATATCCCGATCCCCTGCTACAATTACTAAGTAGTGGTGTAGTAATATATTAGGTATCAAGCAAAGTAAGTAGGCGGGGAGGTGATGGCTCGATCCGCGGAGGTAATAACGGTATGTCGTCCGTTAAGTCGCTCGACCTTTATATGCGGTGGTGGGGTCTGCTTACTAACGTCGAGGTCATCGAGGATCGGCGTGACCATATCGAGACAAAACGTAAGACAGACGAAGAGGTTCGTAAGGATATCGCTGAGCTTGACGCAATGTTAAACGGGAACTAATCGGATGCGATCGTTGGTCTGACGGCTGATGTGCTGATTATATAATAGGAAGAGATAATCTAATAAGCGTAGAATTGTTCGAATCATTCCGGCTATCTGGATTTAAGCTGACCGTTGATACAACGGGGTTTTACGTGAAACAACGTGCAAATACGTGACTCGAAATCAGCTAGGCGGCGCAAGCCGTGCGTGTGTTTGAATTCCACTCTTTCCGCCATACAAAAAAGCCAAACGACCAGGGATAGAAGTTTGGATCGCGTTGTATGTAGCAACATATAAAGAGACCTGTCACTTATAAATCATGGACTAGGTCTCTACATATAGAAGCGTTAGCTGCTGCGGGATCGACGGTAAACCGAGAAGCGATCTATAATGTAGCCCATAACGGTCCAGGACAATGTAGTTAGAAAATAGAGCAGCAAAGGGTTTACATCCGTATAAGTAAAGAGAGGGTAAAACCAAGCCGGAACACTAAGGGAGTAGAAAAGTAGATAGACCGGGTCGTATTCGTGTCCGATGTAATGGATTAGACAGAGGGCAGCACCGATCATGGTAAGTATGGCCGTATATTTATATCGCATATCGATATCTCCTTTTAAGTTGGCGATCAAGATAAGTAAGAGGGTTCCCCTCCGCCTTACAGGCGGTCGGGGAGAGGGGTTTATCCACGAAACACTTTTTTCCACTTTCGGTTGTGGTTCGTTGTGTCCGGGAATCGATCCCCTTTGTTCAATGTGATCATTTTAGGATTGTTAATACCCATATGGAAGGCGTTTTCGCCCACTTCCATATATTCGCCGTCGTTCGGAGCACTGTCGCCCGGCCGGAATTGCGACCATTCACCCATGTCAGGTCACCTCCTGTTGTTGGTGTACTCTTAGATTTTCCACATTACGCCCCAGGCATGAGGGTTAATAATTACCAACCCGCCTAGGAAAGACCAAACCATGGGGGTGCCTTCTTTTTTCGCTTGCTTTAGCAGTACGTTTTTGCTATAGTATTATGGTGCGAGTTTAGGAAACAATTCTCGCTCCTTGCTTCTGACGGTACAAGCCGATTCAGGGGCCTTTAGTCCAAAAGGAGGTGGCAACATGCGCAAATACGAAGTGATGTACATCATCCGTCCTGATCTGGAACAAGAAGCGGTTCAGGCTACGGTGGAGAAGTTCCAAAACATCATCAACAACGGTGGCGAAATTACGAAGCACGACCTGATGGGTAAGCGCCGTCTTGCGTATGAGATCAACAAGCATCGTGACGGTCATTTTGTGTTGGTTCATTTCAACGCTAATAATGAAGTAATCAGCGAGCTTGACCGCGTAATGAAGATTTCCGACGAAATCATTCGTTACCTGATCGTTAAAGACGTAGCTTAAGGCCTGAGTGCCGTAATTGAGTTTGTTGACAACGGGCATCGTGAATAACGGGCTGTACGTTGCAACGGATCCGGGAGGGAAGTACGGATGTTGAATCGTGTGATTCTGATCGGAAGACTGACACGTGACCCCGAATTGCGCTATACGCCGGCAGGTGTGGCTGTAACCCAGTTCACGCTTGCAGTAGACCGACCTTTCTCAAGTAATCAAGGCCAACGTGAAGCGGATTTTATTCCGGTTGTAACTTGGCGCCAGCTCGCAGAGACTTGTGCGAATTATCTTCGCAAAGGTCGATTGGCTGCAGTGGAAGGCCGTATTCAAGTGAGAAACTATGACAACAATGAAGGACGTCGCGTCTACGTGACGGAGGTCATTGCGGACAACGTGCGTTTCTTGGAGTCGGCTAACAGCGGCGGCAATCGCGAAGATGGTATGGGAGTGGGTACTGGAAGCGGCGGTGATGGAGGCGATACCCGTGGAGGTTACGGCGGAGGACGCAACCAACAGCAGGATCCTTTCCAGGATGACGGTAAACCGATTGATATCTCTGATGATGATTTGCCGTTCTAAGAGTAGAATGGTAGGAAAACTCACGTAGAAAGGATGGAGAACAATGGCATTCGAAAAAAGAGAACGCTCTGAAGATCGCGGCGAACGCGGCGAAAGAAAATTCAGCGGCCGTGGCAAAAAAGGCGGCAAGCGCCGTAAAGTTTGTTACTTTACTGTAAATAAAATCAAGCACATTGACTATAAAGATATTGAGACGCTCAAGAAGTTTATCAGCGAGCGCGGCAAGATTCTTCCTCGTCGTGTGACTGGTACATCCGCTAAATATCAGCGTGCATTGACGATCGCGATCAAGCGCTCCCGTCAAATCGCTTTGCTGCCTTATACAACGGAGTAAGATTATGTAAACAAGACAATCGGGTTAACCCGATTGTCTTTTTATTTGCGTGGGCAGGGAGATCATGTGAATGTAATCGCATCGAACTGAAAAACGATCACCTAACAAGCGGTGATCGTTTTTCATCCCGGGGCATATCATGATATGATGGAATGGTGGGAAATTTGCAGGACCTTTTAGACAGAGAAAGGAAGGGAGCAGCGTTGAACATCGCATTTTTTTTGGTGCCTAAGGATGACGTTATTTATTTATCTCCTCATTCCACTATGCGTCAAGCACTCGAACGAATGGAGTATCACCGATTTTCGGCCGTTCCTCTTATTGATGAGAATGGGAAATACGTCGGAACCATTACCGAAGGGGATTTATTGTGGAAGCTCAAGCGTTCGCCTGACATCGGATTTGAGAACGCACACAAAGTGCAATTGAAGGATGTACCTCAGCATATGGCGATTAAACCGGTACGGATTGATCAGCAAATGGCGGACTTGATTACGCTAGCCACGAATCAGAATTATGTTCCCGTGATTGACGACAATGAAGTATTCATAGGTATAATCCGCCGAAGGGAAATCATAGATTATTGCTTTAAACTGTGGCAGTCCGAACAACGGGTTTGAAAGTGTGGTATAATTAACTAAAGCTTCAGAGTTAGGAGAGAATCAGCTTGTCTAATATGGATCGAGAAGTTGATTTGGCCAAGCGGGCCAAAATTATCGAATGGCTGAAAACCGAACTTGTGGATCAGATGGCCCATCTGCTCAAAGGCATATGGGAGGGCAGTCATCACAAAATCGTTGACGGGCTGGCAAGTCTGATTGCCTGCTGTTATATTCTCGGACGTCGACTCGGCATCTCTCTACGTAATTTGGATGAAGCGGTTCTGGACAAAATGAAGAAGCATCGTGAAGAAGGACATCAACTAGAAGAATGGTACGGAGACATTACCGCTTTGGAAGATCATTTGCGTAAGAGGTGAAAGGCTTGGAAGAATCTCAAAAGAAGCGAATGCTCGGCTGGAGCATCGCTTATATCATTTTGCTTTTAACCATTTTTTTACCTCCGCTGAATTTGATAACGGCAGCACTTCTCATGGTTCCCGTGCTGGTAATGTATGTGAAGCTGGGCACTAAGCGGTTTTTGGTACATTATGGGGTCTGCTTGGCCATCGTTTATTTAATAACATCACTGCTTTTGGCAGGCTGGCTTGGGGCGCTGCTCGTATCGATATCGCTTTTCTTTTTACCGCCGGTCATCCAGATGGGCAACCTGTACAAAAAAAGTGCCCCAGCGCGAACCGTTCTTACAGTGGGCGCGGTTACACTTCTGGCGCAGCTGCTGCTTACCCTTGTCATGACTCAGATGTTTGGGCTCAATCCGGTGGGAAGACTGAAGCAGTTCATGGTGGATAGCGTGAAGACACTTCCTGCGGAGCTGCAGAGCATGATGGGAGTCGATCCGGACACCCTGGTGCATATGATGGTACTGATGCTGCCGCTGTATATGATCGGATTTTCACTCTTTTACGTAGTCGTGTCCCATACTCTGGCGCGCAGGCTGCTTGTCCGTTCGGGAGAATCCATTCCTGCCTTTAAGCCGGTCAAAGACTGGATGCTGCCGAAATCGTTCGTTTGGTTTTATTTGATCGCGCTGGTTATGGAAATGTTCGTAAGCGACACGAAATCGATGTCATACACGGTGCTCTTGAACTTGCTGCCGTTGTTGACTTTTGTATTCTCCATTCAAGCGATTTCCTTCTTATTCTATGTGGCGCATGTGAAGCGCTGGAATAGGACACTGCCGATTGTTGGGATTCTGCTGCTCTTGGTATTCCCGCCGGCGTCTTTTATGTTTAGTCTGCTTGGTATATTCGATGTGGCGTTTCCGATCCGTGATCGTTTGACCCGCAAGTGACTTTAAAGGGATTAGGAGCGAATGAAATGCCGAAGTTCCTGTTGAAGCGATGGCATGGGATGCATATTGTATGGATTTTTGTCTTGCTGAGCGCTTTGACCTTGACTCTTTTTCTATACCAATGGGTTATTGCTCTCATTGCCTTGATTTTGTGCTGCATTCTCGGGTATTACACACTAAAGGCGGAGCAGGCTTTCCATGAGGACTTAAACCACTATGTGTCCACGTTGTCGCATCGGGTCAAGCGTGCGGGAAGCGAAGTGATTCACGGGCTACCGTTTGGCATTGTGCTTTACAACGAGGATAAAGTCATCGAGTGGCACAACCCTTTCGTAGCTCAGATGCTGGGTAAGGATTCACTCATCGGTGAATCCCTCCAGGAGTTGTTTCCAGCGCTCAACAATCGTAAGGATAAAGAACTTAAGCTTGAAATTTCAATGAATAGCAGCATCTATGAAGTGCAGATCAATCCGGCAGAGCGGCTGCTTTATTTGACCGACATTACGCAGCTGAAGTCGCTTCAGCTCAGCTATGACGAAGAGAAACTTGCACTGGGTATCGTGATGCTGGACAATCTGGATGAAGCTACACAGGGGCTTGATGACCAAACACGCAGCATCATGATGGCTAAAGTCACCGGTGAAATTACGGAATGGGCTCAAAAGCATCATGTCTATCTTCGCCGGACCGCCTCGGACCGGTATCTCGTACTGATGGACCAAAGAGGACTGAAGGCGTTGGAGCAATCTCGCTTTGAGATCCTGGATGACGTTCGCGATATTACGATTGAGCATAAGCTGCCGTTGACGCTGAGTATTGGTATTGCTTCAGGCACTGCATCTATAACCGAGCTCGGGCACTGGGCCCAAACGAGCTTGGATATGGCGCTCGGCCGAGGAGGAGACCAGGCTGCTGTGAAGGTAGGGGAGCGGCTGTCATTCTATGGGGGACGCTCCAATGCGCTCGAGAAGCGGACGCGGGTTAGGGCTCGAGTGATTTCTCATGCGCTTCGCGACCTGATTAAGGATTGCGATAAGGTCATTATCATGGGCCATAAACATCCTGATATGGATGCGATCGGGGCAGCCATCGGCGTATTGAAGATGGCGCATGTCAGCAACAAAGAAGGTTATATTGTGCTTGAGGGAGTGAATCCTTCCATCGAGAAGCTGATGGAGACGATCTACGAGGACGAAAAGCTGAACCGGTGGTTTATTACCCCGGAACAAGCGCTGCAGATTACGAATTCGCGATCTCTGGCCGTTGTCGTGGACACGCATCGGGCGGTGATGACACCGGAACCACGGCTGCTGCAGTTGACGCCTTGGAAGGTGGTTGTGGACCATCACCGGCGCAGTGAGGATTACATTCAAGACGCTACTTTGGTTTATATGGAGCCCTATGCATCTTCCACATGTGAGCTGGTGACGGAGCTGCTCCAATATTTTCACGAGCGTATCACGATGGGTGTGCTTGATGCGACGGCCTTGCTGGCGGGTATTGTCGTGGATACGAAAAGCTTTAGTCTCCGTACGGGGGCAAGGACGTTTGAAGCGGCGTCTTTCTTACGTCGGAACGGAGCGGATTCATCTATGATCCAGCAGCTGTTGAAGGAAGATTTGGAGTATTTCATTCAAAAAGCCGAGGTCATTAAGGACGCAGTCGTCATCTTCGATCATATTGCGCTTGCGGTAAACGAGTCGGGACGTAAATATTCTCAGTTGCTCATAGCCCAAGTTGCTGATACATTGTTAACTATGACGGGAATCATGGCCTCATTTGTCATCAGCGAAAGACCGGACGGTCTAATTGGGATCAGTGCAAGATCGCTCGGACAGATGAACGTCCAACTGGTCATGGAGAAGATGGGCGGAGGCGGCCATTTGACCAATGCGGCTACGCAGATCGAAGGTACGGTGGCAGAGGCTGCACAGCGGCTCAAGCAAGTTTTAAATGAGATTCATGCAGAGGAGGGGTTGCTCGAATGAAAGTGATATTGCTGAAAGATGTGAAGGGCCAAGGAAAAAAAGGAGAAATAAAAGAAGTTTCCGAGGGCTATGCTAATAATTTTTTATTCAAACAAAACCTGGCGGCTCCGGCTACCGATGGATCCATGAAGGTGCTGGATCAGCAGAAGAAAGCCGAGGACCGGAAGAAGGCACAGGAGAAGGCCGATGCGCAGGAGGTTGGGCGGAAGCTGGGAGAGCTAACCGTTCAGCTGAAGGCGAAGTCAGGGGCGGACGGCCGTTTGTTCGGAGCCGTTTCGAACAAGCAGGTGGCCGAAGCAGTTGATAAGATGGGGATTAAACTGGATAAGCGGAAGATCGTGATGGACGAACCGATCCGCGCGCTGGGCGTGACGGAAGTCGTCGTGAAGCTTCACCCGGAAGTGACTGCGAAGCTGAAAGTTCACGTGGTGAAAGAGTAAGGGAGCCTGTTTAGGCAACGGATAACGGACATTGGTCCGTTATTTGCCTTGTTGTCCGTATTCGAAGCTTGAATATCAGGAGGAGAACGGATGAACGAGAATTTGTTTATGGATCGAATCCCTCCGCAGAATATAGAAGCCGAGCAGGCCGTGCTCGGCGCTATTTTGCTTGACGGCGAAGCGCTGGTCACGTCGATGGAACGGGTGACGAGTGACGACTTCTACCGCGGTGCACATCAGCGGATTTACGAAGCCATGATCGAGATAGCGGAGGCAAACGAGCCAGTCGATCTTATTACGCTGACCGCCCGGCTGCAGGATAAGAAGCAGCTGGAGGAGGTCGGGGGAATCAGCTATCTGTCGGAGCTCGCCAATGCAGTGCCTACGGCAGCCAACATCGACTACTATGCACAGATTGTAGAAGAGAAGTCGATGCTGCGGCGTTTGATCCGTGCGGCTACGCAGATTGTTACGAACGGGTACTCCGGCGAAGATGAAGTGGGAATACTTTTGAGCGACGCGGAACAGCGCATTATGGAAATTTCGCAGGCTCGTTCGGGTTCAGGCTTCATCGCGATCAAGGATGTGCTGATGGAGGTCTTTGACAAAGTGGAGTTCCTCTTCAATCAGAAGGGGAGCACCACCGGGGTTCGATCCGGTTTTACTGACTTGGACAAGATGACCTCGGGCTTCCAGAGGTCGGACCTGATCATCGTTGCGGCACGGCCTTCCGTAGGGAAGACGGCGTTCGCTTTGAATATTGCACAGAATGTCGGGGTACGCGAGAAAGAGACCGTCGCCATCTTCAGTTTGGAGATGGGTGCGCCTCAGCTTGTGCAGCGGATGATTTGCGCGGAGGCGAACGTCGATGCAGGTCGGATGCGGACAGGCTTCTTGGAACCGGACGATTGGGAGAAGCTGACGATGGCCATCGGCTCGCTCTCTGAGGCTAATATCTATATTGACGATTCCCCATCCGTCACGGTAGCTGATATTCGGGCAAAGTGCCGCCGCTTGAAGAAGGAGAAGGGGCTCGGAATGATCCTGATCGACTATCTGCAGCTCATTCACGGACGCGGCAAAGGTGATAACCGTCAACAAGAGGTATCGGAGATTTCCCGGACGCTGAAACAGATTGCGCGTGAGCTAGACGTTCCGGTTATCGCGCTGTCTCAGTTGAGTCGGGGTGTGGAGCAGCGGCAGGATAAGCGACCGATGATGTCTGACCTTCGGGAATCGGGATCGATCGAGCAGGATGCCGATATTGTGGCATTCTTGTACCGTGACGACTATTACGACAAAGAGTCGGAGAAGAAGAACATTATCGAGATCATTATCGCAAAGCAGCGGAATGGTCCGGTCGGGACGGTGGAGCTCGCCTTCCTGAAAAATTATAACAAGTTTGTAAGCCTAGACCGATCCCATCAGGAGCTAGCTATGGCGCGGTAAGATTGTGCGCCGGTATTCCTGTTGCACGGGGAACACTTTCTATGAAATGGACAGGCCAAAAAAGAATATGCGTACTACAGTGGACCAAACGGAAGGTTACCGCTGTAGTCTCTCTACATATGAATGATTTCCGAACAATGGGCAATTGGTTAAGTTTATTGTTCGTTTTATTGACTTTACAGAGCGGTACTGCTAAACTAATCAGTGGTGTATTGCGTCTAAAAGGCAAATAACAGGTGGTTTCCACCTCACGGGGGTAAGTGAATATGTCAACGGTAGTAGTTGTCGGAACCCAATGGGGAGACGAAGGTAAAGGGAAGATTACCGACTTTCTGGCAGAGTCTGCAGAAGTTGTTGCTCGTTATCAAGGAGGCAACAATGCAGGACATACGATTCTTATTAATGATAAAAAGTATAAGCTTACGATGATTCCATCGGGCATTTTTTATGAAGATAAAATTTGTATCATCGGTAATGGTATGGTCATCAATCCAGGAGCACTGCTCGAAGAAATTCGCTACATTAACGAAAACGGCTTTACGACGAACAATCTGCGCATCAGTGACCGGGCCCACGTTATTATGCCTTATCACCTTCTGCTGGACGGTTTAGAGGAAGAGCGTAAGGGCGACAACAAGATCGGAACGACCCGTAAGGGGATCGGTCCTTGCTACATGGATAAAGCCGCTCGTAACGGAATTCGCATCGCTGATTTGATGGATGCGGAGGAGTTTGAACGGAAGGTTCGTCAGATGGTCGAAGAGAAAAACGTATTGATCGAACAAGTGTACGGATCCAAAGGTCTCGATGCCGATTCGATCATTGAGGAATATCTCGAATATGCGGAGAAAATCCGCCCTTACGTCACGGATACATCGGTTGTTCTCAATGATCTGATCGATGATGGCAAGAAGGTGCTGTTCGAGGGCGCACAGGGTGTCATGCTGGATATCGACCAAGGAACGTATCCTTATGTTACATCTTCAAATCCTTCTGCGGGCGGCGTTTGTATCGGATCCGGTGTGGGTCCGTCCAAAATTCAGCAAATCATCGGTGTAGCCAAATCCTACACAACGCGTGTCGGAGATGGTCCGTTCCCAACAGAACAACAGAATGAAACCGGTGACTGGATTCGTGAACGCGGCAATGAGTATGGTACGGTTACCGGAAGACCGCGCCGCGTCGGCTGGTTCGATAGTGTCGTTGTCCGCCATGCCCGCCGGGTGAGTGGGATTACTGGCTTGTCTTTGAACTCGCTTGATGTGCTGGCCGGTCTGGACAAAGTGAAGATTTGTACGGCCTATAAATACCGCGGTGAAATCATCGAGCATTATCCGGCCAGCTTGAAGATGTTGGCTGAATGCGAAGCGGTGTATGAGGAGCTGCCGGGCTGGACCGAGGATTTGTCCAACGTTCGCAAGCTTGAGGATTTGCCGGAGAACGCAAGACGGTACATTGAGCGAGTGTCCGAGCTGACTGGGATTCCGATTGCGATTTTCTCCGTTGGGCGTAACCGTGAGCAAACCAACCTGGTGAAGCCAATTTACTAATTCTAATCATGATATGAAAAAGAGGGCCCTGTTCTCCTGATGAAGGAGTGCAGGGCTTTTTGCATATATGCATCTCATAGCCCGGTTGATTTCCCAGAAAAAGGTCAATACTGAGAATAGACCAACAAGGACCGATGGGAGATGGGCAGAGCCATGAAATGGATGAGCTGGATGCTGAAGCTGGGCATCAGCGCGGTGGTCACCTCTTTATGTTGTGTGGTGATGACTTTCCTCGCCGTGAATGCGTATGTGAATGTATTGTTGGACCAATATCAGATTCAGCGTCCGGGAAATCAAAAGATGGAGTGGAGCCGATTTGTGAACCGGTTTACTGCACAATTAGGCATAGGAATGAATGAGGAGGAGGACAAAAAAACAAAAGACCTGGCTGTTTCTGCTAAAGAAAGCCCGTCCACCTCCTCCGCGACCGGAACGAATAAAAGCGGGGGCGGAAGCCCGGGCAGCCAAGACCTTGTTGACCCTTATCGGGTTCCAGAGGACGCGGTGGCCGTCTGGAACCGGCAATCGGAACAGGCTGAATTGCCGGAGGAAGAGAGAAGGGTTGTCGTTTCAAGCGAAGAATTTGCTGAGAAGAAGGAGCAATTGTCTGAGGAGAACAAGGCGAAGATTTTTTCTATCCTCATCTCCCGGTTACCTCAAGAGGAAATGCAGAGGATTTCAGTCATTATGGAGGATGGAATTACCGCAGCAGAGCTGAAAGAGCTGCAGCAGCTGTTTCAAGCCCATTTAAAGCCGGGGGAATATCAGCAGCTGCAATCTCTGATTGGAGCGCCCTGAGCCTAGTTTTGGGGCGTTTGGTGTGATATGAGAAGCATATATAGTATAGCGAAAAACTGGCCTGATGAACGGTAAGGCCAGTTTTGTTCTTCGAGTTAGAATGAACATTCCCCGCCATAGCGACTGATTGTGTCCATCGCTTGTCTCCGCCTTGACGATTCCACAAGAACCTGCAGCTTGCCGCAAGCCTCCATGGACGCGCTCCTCACCTCGTTTAGTGTCATAACAGGCAGATCACTTACGGGGGCCGGAGCAGCCGGTTCCAGCTTGAGATTGATGACGCCTTGCTTCCGAAGTGCCTCCGCGGCATGCTCCATATCGCTCCGGTTAGGGAAAGCCGCTATGATATTTTCCATAGTTTTACTTCACACTCCTGTCAGATTTTCCTCCGAAAATGAGAGATCATATGCGGTTTGGTTGAAATTGATAGATTGGTTATGGTAAATTTATTAAGTAGTTTGGGCACTTTGGTTATTATCCCTATTTTTAGGTGTTTTTATGTGCAGTAGTCCCAAGAAAGCAGTAGGTTCGTGCTGTACGGCACGGCTGGCTTTCCAATGCGGCAAAAAACGGCTTAAAAGGAGAAGAAGATGACAGTTTTCAAGATTATGGATCAATTCAAGGGCCTGCTGAAAAAGCTTCGAAATTCTGGGGCTCAGAATGGATCCGACAGCTTGGCTGAGGGCTTAAGGATCGAACCGGTGACAAAGGAACAAGGAACAACCGCACTTATCCAAATCAAAAATCGTATGATTGAACATAAATGGCTAGTGATCAAGTCCGTATCCACATTAGGTTTAATTGCTGTTGTAGCCTGGAGCGGGAATCAGTACGTCCAAGCGAACATGAAGGATATCTATCATGTATATGCGAATGGCGACTCAGTCGGAACCGTTTCGGATCCGGCGATGGTGGAGCAGTTCAAGCAGCAGAAGCGGGAGCAGCTGGCAAGCAACGGTAAGGACATCCGCATGGTCGTGCAGGAACCGAGGCTCGAATTGACCACGGATCGGGTTTTTGGAACAAAGGCAGACGATCAAGCCGTTCTTCAGCAGTTGGATCGTTATTTTTCGGCTTATCCTGTAGGGGTACAGCTATTGGTGGATGGTAAGCCGGTAGGCATCGTGAAGGACCAGGCGACCGCCAAGCAAATCCTGGAGCAGATTAAAGCGAACGCCATTGCTTCCATACAGCAGAAGAAAGAGCCAGGGAAGGTTGGCATATTGTCGGCAGCTCCTGAAAGCAGCGTTCCGGTTGAGACGGAGCTGCAAAAAGCGGATTTTGTGCAGAATGTGGAAATGAAGGAGTTACAAATCGAGCCAGACCAGCTCATGAAGCCGGACGAGCTTCTGAATAAGCTGGAGAAGGGCAATGTGCAGCCTACGAAATATACGGTGGAAGACGGTGACTGCGTATCATGCATCGCCAAGAAGCTGAATATTCCGAAGCAGGTCATTTATCAGAATAACCCTTGGATCTCTAACGACATGATCAAAGTCGGCGAACAGCTTGACCTCACCGTTCTGCAGCCGGCACTGTCCGTGCGGACGGTAGAGAAGGTTGTGGAAAATCAGGAGATTCAATACGAAACGGAATACAAACAGGACGATAGTTTGCGTCTCGGTGAGACGCAGGTGCTTGCCGAAGGTAAGCAAGGCTTGAAGAAAGTGACCCTCCAGCTGACTAAGGTAAACGGGCTAATGGAGGAAGAGAGCGTGTTAAGCGAAGAAATCGTCCAGCAGCCTGTGAAGGCCGTCGTGAAGAGAGGAACCAAGGTTGTACGTGGGGAAGGTTCGGGTAAGTTCGCATGGCCGGTCGTTTCCGCTTCGATTTCCAGCACATACGGTATGCGTTGGGGCGCTTTCCATAAAGGGATTGATTTGACAGGGAACCGCAATATCCTCGCATCCGATAATGGCAAGGTTGAGTTTGCAGGCGTGAAGGACGGATACGGGAAATTGGTCATTATCGATCATATGAATGGATACCGTACGTTGTATGCGCATCTAAGCAAGGTTGAAACGACCAATGGTGCCATCGTGGAGAAAGGCGAAAAGATCGGAACGATGGGCAGCACCGGGGATTCCACTGGAGTGCATCTGCACTTTGAAATTTTGCGCGATCAATCGCCGCAAAATCCTCTTAAATTTTTAAACCGCTAAGCTGGCGATCGGCACGTAGATGATGGGACATGGAGAAAGCAGGGCAGTACGCCCAGCGTCTCCATGTCTCTTTTTACTTCAAGTTGTGGTAAAATAGGTGAATAGCTTCCCATGAACAGCTGTTAGTCTTTGACAGGCGGTGAAGGAACGAAATGGCGAAAATTCTCGTTGTAGACGACGAACAACCGATTGCGGATATATTGAAATTTAACTTGGAAAAAGAAGGGCACGAGGTAATCTGCGCTTATGATGGCGGAGCGGCAGTCGAATTGGCTTATGCTGAGGAACCGGATTTAATCCTGCTGGATCTGATGCTGCCGGTGAAGGACGGCATGGACGTGTGCCGTGAGGTAAGGGTAAAGCTGAATACGCCGATCATCATGCTGACGGCCAAGGATAATGAGATTGATAAGGTGCTGGGCCTTGAGCTCGGAGCCGACGATTATGTGACGAAGCCTTTTGGTACGCGCGAGCTGCTCGCCCGGGTGAAGGCGCATCTGCGAAGGCAGACGAAGGCGGCGGTAGCTCCTGCGGCTCAGTCCCAGGAGGAGGAGCAGCCTCGGCAAGGCTTCCGAATTCTCAGCTTGTTCATCGACACAGATATGTATGTGGTCTATAAGGACGGCGTACCGCTCGATCTCACTCACCGGGAATTTGAATTGGTGCAGTATATGGCCAAGAACAGCGGAAAGGTCATGACGCGAGAGCACCTGCTTCAAGCCGTGTGGGGCTTCGAATATTTCGGGGATGTACGTACGGTGGACGTGACGATCCGCCGGCTTAGGGAGAAGCTCGAGGACGATCCGAGCCGTCCGGAATATATTATCACCCGGCGGGGGCTCGGCTACATGATGCGCAATCCGAAAACAAACGCTGGCAGTTATTAGGCAGGGGCGGTACTGATGCAAAAAGGACGCATCCGTTTTTTTCAATCGATTCAAGCCAAGCTGATAATTATTTACGTGTTGCTGATTCTGATTGCGATGCAGCTCATCGGCGTTTATTTCATTCGAACGCTGGAAGGCTCGCTCAAAAGCGATTTTATGGATAATCGCAATAAGCAGGCGCAGCTGCTCGCTCAGTATGCGGAGACGTATTTAAGTGAAAGCCAAGATAACAAGAACACCGAAACCACGAAGAGATCGTATGCGGACTTGAACGAGTTCGTCAACCGATTGTTTGTCATCAGCAATGCGGAAATTCAGGTGATTGATGCGGGCGGCGTGGTCCTCACCACCTCGTTGATGACGAATCAATCGGTGGTGGGCAACAAAAATACGCAAACCGAGGTCACACGGGCGCTGCAGGGCATTAAGGATAACCAGCGCATGTTTACGGATTTTGACGGAGTGCGTAAGGTGGTCATCGCTAAACCGATCGGATCCGGGGTCAGGGTGCTCGGTGCGGTGTATATCATCGCTTCGATGGAAGAGGTATACGATACGATGAACCGGATCAACCGTTTCTTCATATCGGGTACGCTCATTGCGCTTGCGCTTACGGCGCTGCTTGGTGTCATTTTGTCGGCGACGATTACGAAACCGATTAAGGCGATTACGAGGCAGGCTACGGCGGTTGCGGAGGGGCGGTTTGATTTTGAAGAGCAGGTTCGGGTCATGGGACAAGACGAGATCGGTCAGCTCGGGACCACATTCAATATCATGGTGGAACGGCTTCGGGAAGCCTTATCGCTGAACGAAGAGGAGAAGGAGAAGCTGGCCTCGATATTATCCAACATGAACGACGGATTGATCGCGACGGATGACCATGGGCGTGTGATTGTGATCAACCGAAGAGCCAAGCAAATCTTGAAGGTGAATGAGGATACGACGCTGGGCATGCACCTTGGAGAGTTGCTGAGCCTGACTCCGGAGACAGCTCACATCAAGGAAGAGAACGGTGACCGGTTGATGATGCTGCAGTTATACCATGAACCGGAGGAGGAGCCGCTGTTCGTGCGCGTGACGTTCACCACGATTTACAGTAAAGGAAAAGGCGCAGCCGGAACGATTGCCGTCCTGCAGGATGTAACCGAACAGGAGAAGCTTGAGCAGTCACGCCGGGAGTTCGTGGCAAATGTATCTCACGAGCTAAGAACGCCGCTGACGACGATTAAAAGCTATCTGGAAGCCTTGGAGGACGGAGCGATTGAGGAGCCGCAGTTGGCGACCAAGTTCGTAGGCGTGGCGCGTAACGAGACTGAGCGGATGATTCGGCTCGTAACCGACCTGCTGCAGCTGTCCCGTCTCGATTCGAAACAGGCCATTATCAGCAAGGAAACGACGGATGTGGCTGAAATGCTGGAGGAAGTGGCGGATCGATTTTCTTTTCAGCTGGAGCAGCGGTCGATTGCTGTTGATTTGGAAGTGGAGCCTGGTGTTGGCGAGATTATGCTCGATCGGGATCGCATTGATCAGGTACTGGATAATCTCGTATCGAATGCGATTAAATATACGGCTGACGAAGGGCACATCCGCATTCATGCTACAAGACCGGCTCCGGCAGTACTGGAAATCTCTGTGCAAGATAATGGCATAGGGATACCGCGTAAAGATTTAAGCCGAATTTTTGAGCGTTTTTACCGGGTCGATAAGGCCCGGTCGCGCAGCATGGGTGGTACGGGTCTTGGTTTATCGATTGCCCGGGAAATAGTAAAAGCCCACGGCGGAACGATTCATTTGGATTCGGAGCTCGACCAGGGGACGCGGGTCACGTTCACACTCTCGTACCAACAGGAGGAGACGACCGGATGATAGAGCAGATGAAGACGGCTGCGCTGACGTTGTTGATCATGATGAGTCTGCTGCAAAGCTATTTACTTGCGTACAGCTACCCGAAATTTGACCCGCTTACTCCTCCGGACGAATATGTGAAGACCGATATGCTGGGCGATCAGGTATCGATGGAGGAAATGTTATTTTCAGACCAACTGGTACTGCACCTTGGCAATGGACAGCATACGGTGCTCCATCCGAATACGCAGCAGTATAACGATGTGTTGGATAATGTAAAGCAGCGTTTTTTAGAGGGGTTCCGTAAGACGAATGTGATACAGCTGGGCATAAACTGGGATGAAGTAAGCAGCAAGCACCAGGGAGTAGAAATCCGTTTTCGCGACGGTCTGCCTATGACTGTCCTTCAACGTGTGATGCAGCTTAAAGGAGATTTGATCGGTGAAAGCGACCTGATTACGCGGATATGGATTTTTGCCAAGGATGCGAACGAGGTTAGCACGATCTTGTTTACCGATACGCCGAACACATTGTATGAGGTGACGAGGGCGGATTTTACGGTGAAGGATATTGAGCGCTTTGTGACTGTCGCCCCTAACTTTATTCCGTACCGCAAGGTGGCCGCCGGTGATTATTATTTGCCGACGCAGCCGCTGCCGATGATAGGCTATCAAATGGGCTTTACTCAATTCACAGTAGATCAGCTGAAGCGCACGTTTTTTGTTGACCCGACGGTTACAAGGAATTTGACGGAGCGGGACGGTTCGGAGATTTATACCGATGGCAAAAGAGGACTGCAGCTCAAAAATGAGCAGCACTGGATGACGTATTCAGACCCCGTAGCGCCTGCGGAGAGCAGAATGGATATTCTTGATAATCTGCTTGCTGCGGTGCAATTCATCAACCAGCATGGGGGATGGAACGGAACGTATGCGGTGCAAAAGGTGCCTCAGCAGCTCATAACAAGCAATCAGCCGTTTATTTTTCGTCAGTATTATGAATCGTATCCGATCATCAGCATGGGCAATAAAAATATCGGTTTTATGAAGATTTCGCTGCAAAAAGGGATTGTAGCGAGCTATGAACGCTCGATCATGACGCCTGATCCGGAGGGGGTCACCCGGAAAGAGGCGCAGCTTGCCGGCGGTGAGGATTTAGTGCAGAAACTTGCGAAGTTCACTGCCGATAAGCAGGTATATTCGCTATTTCCTGCGTATCGACCCGTCGTAGGGGAGCAAACAATAGAGCTGGTTCCGGCGTGGGCCGTGGAGCTTCGTGACGGTACGTATGAGTTTTTAGAATAAGGGGGTACGACGGATGGATTGGGGCCGGGCCAAGACGATATTGATTATGTCCTTTTTGCTGCTCAATATAGTGCTGGGCGTCCAGCTCTGGTCCAGCCGTGCCGACATTCTTGAACTGGAGGCGAACCCGAGCGGAACGGCTGAGGAGCTTCAGCGGCTGGTGAAAAGCAAAAATATTCAAGTGCCAGCAGACATCCCGAAGGATCTGCCGAGGCTTAAGGAAATCGTTGTGAAATTCGACGAAAAGCTGACGCCGGAGGAGACGATTCCGCTTAGAACACCTTTTAAATTTGATCCTCTGATCAATAAGGGATCCTTCAAGGATGTGCTAGGTCGGACCGGGATTGCGCATGTCGGAGCGTACCAGTTCGATCCGATGACAAGCCTTGGGGGGACGTATGTGTTCCACCAGCTGTACCGCTCACTGCCCATGTTCGAGGTCCAGTTGGAGCTGATTGAGCATAACGGGCAGGTGACATCCTATCGGCAGGGCTACGTGGAGGTGCAGTCCGAAGATGACCAGAAGGAGCAAAAGGTCATTTCGCCCTATATAGCACTTCGCAGCATGATTGAGAATTATTTGCCGCCTGGTTCGGTCATTACGGGCGTGAGGCTGGGGTATCATGGGCAGGTGTACAATTCACAGACGATGTACATGGTACCGTCTTGGCGTGTGTCGCTCGCTAACGGGGAATTTTATTTTGTTCATGCGTTTAACGGTGCGGTGGAGGAGCCACAGCAAAACAATAAGTAAGCGGTTGGGAGTTATGGGGATGGGAATGCGGTTTTGTATGCTTGGCAGTGGTTCCACGGGGAACGCTATGGTAGTGGCTACAGAGGAAGGCAAGGTGCTGGTTGACGCGGGGCTGAGCGGCAAGAAGGTGGAGCAGCTTCTGAAGGAGCGGGGAATGTCCCCGCAAGAGCTGGATGCCATTCTAGTGACGCACGAGCACGCGGATCATATTAAGGGTCTTGGGGCGATTGCCCGCAAGTACGATTTGCCGATCTATGCCAATGAAAAAACGTGGGAAGCGCTCGATAAGCAGATTGGCAAGATTGCCGAAGCGAACAAATGCGTCATGCAAACAGGGGAAATACGCGAATTCGGTTCGCTGCAGGTTGAATCGTATGGCATTTCGCACGATGCGGCGGAACCGGTAGGCTACTGCTTTTACCATGAGGAAGAAAAGTTGAGCTTAGCAACCGATCTTGGCTACATGAGCTCGAAGGTGAAGGAGAAAATTCAGGATAGCGACGTGCTGATCCTGGAATCCAATCACGATACCGAGATGCTTCGAGTGGGCCGGTATCCTTGGAATATTAAACGGCGCATTTTGAGCGACGTAGGACACTTATCGAACGAAGCGGCAGGCACCGGACTGGTAGATGTGATGACATCGAAAACCAAACGGGTTTATCTCGCTCACTTGAGCCGCGACCACAATCTGATGGATTTGGCCAGGCTAACTGTGAATAGTATGGTAGAGGAGCGGCTCGCACCGGATGATCACCGGGCAAAGCTGATGGATACGTATCACGATCGCTCTACAGCTTGGGATTTGCTCAATGAGGAGTAGCTATTGGTGTCATTCATGAAACAAATCTGACATAACAGCTGCCTCATCTTGAACTTCCAAAGCCTGCGTTTTGACGGATAGTTCTTCCGCGGTGAGCATCCCTTTTTCCATGAGCAGTTCGATGACGGCGCTGAGCAGGAGGGAGTGCTGGTAGTGGTCTTCCTTCAAATCGGCTAGTTTGCCGATCAGTGCAATTTCTTCGAGATGAGAATGGATACGGTTGCTAGTCATAGGGCATAACCTCTTTTATTCAGGAATGGGAATGGTTAACTCATGTTCTTATTCTAGTCTAGTGTTTAGAATAATATTCCTATTTTTTTAGTTTCTCAGACTGCGAGTTTTTAAGGTAAAATAGAAGGGCAGAGAATGAGGAGATTCGGCTTGGATATTGCTGGGGTAGGTCTGGGATTCGATGCATTCCCATGTATTCATGGGGAAATAAGGGGGCGGCTGCGGTGAGTTTGTTTGACGACGACGATTTCTATTCAACGAAGATGTCACACAAGGAAGCATTGCGTCTCTCCGCGGGTCGTTTGCCCACGCGATGGCCTTGGCTGCTCCCTGCTACCGTCGGGGCAGTGGTACTGGCTGTGCTGTTTTTATTTTTTGGCGGCGGATCGTCGGACGATATGGCGCAGCCGCAAGCGTTGGCGGCCTTTGCTCCAGCACCGGGAATGGCCGATGTCGAAGATCAGAGCGACCGGGAAATGAGCGATACTGTTGTAGGCGCGGCGGAGAGGATATCTCCTACCGTAGTGAGTATCTTCGGAACCCGCCGCGAAGGGGACAAGGAACGTGGAGGGTCCATGGGTCTTGGTTCTGGCGTGATTTTTGACCGGGCAGGCGATAAAGTACGCATCGTGACGAACAATCACGTGGTGGATGGATTTACGAAGCTCGATATTATGACCATTACAGGCGAGAAGCGCGAGGCGGCCCTGGTCGGCAGCGATCAGATCACCGACTTGGCGGTCCTGGAGATCGATGGAAGCGGGATTAAGCAGGTGGCGGAGTTCGGCGATTCCGACGCGCTGCGGGCAGGGGAGACGGCCATCGCGGTAGGTAATCCGCTTGGACTCGGCTATGCCCCAACCGTGACGAAGGGCATTATTAGCTGGCCGAAGCGGACGATCCCGGTATCTTTAGGCAGGGAAGGCGAGTTTGATTGGGAGATGGAAGTCATTCAGACGGATGCCGCGATCAATCAAGGCAACAGCGGTGGCGCGCTTGTCAATCTGGCAGGCAAGGTCGTTGGTATTAATACGATGAAGGTTGCCGATATGGGTGTAGAAGGACTCGGCTTTGCCATCCCGATCAATCAGGCGAAAACAGTGATCCAAGCGCTGGTTACGGACCAAAAGGTGAAGCGACCCTACATAGGCGTAGTCACTCAAGATCTCCATTTGTTTGCCGAAGCGGATAACTTGAAAATCCCATCGGATATTAAGCGGGGCGTCATCGTATTGGAGGTCATCGGACCGGCCAAGGAAGCGGGACTCAGAAGCGGTGACGTGATTGTAGAGCTCGACGGTAAATCGGTAGAGGGAACGCTGGCCCTGCGCAAATACATTTATGGTCATAAGCGGATAGGCGATGAGTTGAATGTGACCTTCTACCGGGGGGCTAAGAAGAGCACGCTGCCGCTGAAGCTGGAAGAATTACAGCAAGAACGATGAATGTTGAGCTAGGGTTATCGACTTGTTAGAGCTGCATGCTTTGGGGTAAACTAGAACATATAACGTGATCATTTGTCTGATAGCATTCACGGCTGTGCGGGTTTGTGGGCAAAGAGAAAAAGGGGTCTTACGATGTACGTGGTTTGTAAGGAACATTTGGAGCTGGCGATTGATATGTTCGTTGATGAGTATGAGGATGCGCCGGACATTGTCGATCTGGAGGAAGTCCATTTTACGGATTGGACGGCTCCTGCGCATTGCGAGCGTTGTGCCGAGCCGGGACGGTTTTTAGTGGTATAGATGAAAGTGGCATAGGCCGAAGATCATGTCGGAGGGGGCTCGCTTAGGTTAAGCGGCCTTCTTTTTTATTTGTTGCATCATAAGGAGGAAGGATACGCGTTGAATATTCAAATTATTACTGTTGGCAAGTTAAAGGAATCATACTTAGTGCAGGGCATCGCGGAGTATGTAAAACGCCTTGGCCCTTATGCCAAGTTGCAGATGGTCGAGGTGCCTGACGAGAAGGCGCCAGAGTCCATGAGCGCCGCGGAGGAGGCGCAGGTGAAGCAGCGCGAAGGTGAGCGCATTCTTGCGCAGCTGCGCAGCGACGCCCATGTCGTGGCGCTCGCTATCGACGGACGGCCGTTTTCGAGCGAGGAGCTCGCGAGGCACGTGGAGGACCTGGCCACGTACGGGCGCAGCAGTGTAGCTTTCGTGATCGGCGGTTCGCTTGGACTCTCGCCTGAGGTATTAGCGCGTGCTGACCTGAAGCTTTCGTTCGGGCGGATGACGCTGCCCCACCAGCTTATGCGTCTTGTGCTGGTAGAGCAAGTGTATCGGGCTTTTAAGATTATACGGAGGGAACCGTATCACAAGTGAGGCGAAGTTTTTGGCCTTACATTCTTGCCGGGAGCGGAAGTTGCCCCGGTGAAGAGGGTGTGAGACCACTTAGGGATCGTTTTAAATAAGTGGTCTCATACTCGTTAGAGGTGAGATTTTGAAATGAAGATCCTAATTTACCCTTCTTCTAAAATCTCGATATGATAAATCACTATATGAAATGTAACCATCTTTCATTAATCTGCCAACCATGATTCCAGGGTGTATGCCCTGAATTTCGCAAAACTTTCTGAGTTCTGCTTTGTTTTTGTAATTTTCGTGTTTGACAAATTCCGTGTAGGAATAATTATCAACTAGGGTGTTTAATGCAAATTGATCTGCTTCGGTCTCCCATTTATTGATTTCTTCCTGTTCAATGTCAATAAAAATAGTGCTCTTCTTGTGTTGTAAGACATGACCTAGTTCGTGAAAAAACGTAAACCAAAAGATATCTTCATATGAGCCTTTTAGGCTTAATGCCACTAGTGCTCTGTTGTTAGGTAACCATTTAGTTGCTCCATTGATATGGGTTTTTGAGATGTGAGGAATAATCACTACAGCCACACCGAATGAAGCACATATCGTTATAAGCTCGGTCGCGGATGCCTTTAATGGACGAGTAGTTAGACGTTTTAATGTGGGCAATGATTCGATTAACTTACTTCTATCGTATTGCTCAGCGTCAATCTCTCTAGCCTGATTTTCAGCTTTTGTAATCCATGTGGCTAATGCATACTCTTCGGCTGAAAATTTTTCTGATTTTCTAAAAGCTACAGCATGAATATTTGGTACACAGTCAAGGGAGGCAACTCTAAAAAACGAGCGCAAATATTTTATCTTTTCAACAGGGTGTTTAGTCGAAGGTACCCAGCCCATTTTGGATATTTCATTATAGGGTATCAAATCTAAAAGGTAAGTCTCTTCTTCTATTTCAGGAAGTGCCTTCAGTCTAGTTTGTGTCTCTTGATAAATTTGCTCGAGATTCATCCAAAACTGTGCTGGAAAATTTAGAACAGATTCTAATTTTATTGCAAAATCGTGAGTTAAGGATACCGTACCCTTTATGACATTGTTTACATGTTTTGGTGTGCAACCAAGTCGTATTGCAAGTTCTTTTTGGCTCATTTGAATATCATCTAATATTTCTTGTAATGTTTCTCCCGGTGGGATCGCTATTCCGGGTTGAAAATCTTTAGTTTCCATGGTAGTCCGTCACCTCCATAATAGTGACCACCGTTACAATCGATAAATCAAGCTTCGCAAAGTCCGTGTACTCTGGATACTCGGGTTTTATTATTAATCGGTAATTTGCACTAACACTTATTGCGATACATTTATCATATTCACCAGTTAACATGTGTGGCTTACCTAATCCTGTATTAAGAAGTTGCCGAACTGATTCATAAGCCTTGATTTGGACTAACCTACGCGCTATTGCTCTTGCTAATTCTCCATACTCTCTGCGGAGTAACTTTTCACTTTCGTAGAACTCCTTTTGAGTGTCGTTTTCAAAACGTATCTCCACACTGATATTCTCCCCTAAAGAAAAATAATTAACCGTTTTGGTTAATAATATGGTATCATAATTTTGATAATAAGGCTACATTTGTTTTATGAGAGGGGGAACAAAGAATGTTTGAGCATAGCGAAGTTACGGATAGAAGATGGTTAATTCGTGAAGACGAATTAGATGATGAGCAATATAAAATAAGAATGCTAAAAATGGATAACTATCTGATAGAGGGTTGTGCAGGTAGCGGCAAAACAATACTAGCTCTACAAAAAGCCAAGGAAATTCAAGATTCAGGTGCCGGTACCTATTTAATAATTATTTATACAGTTACACTGCGAGCGTTCATAAAAGATGGTATAACACATTTAGGCTTAGATCCAGATCGCGTCTGTAATTATCATCAATTGGAGAAGCTTGGATATGAAAGCGCCGATTATATAATTGTTGATGAGATTCAAGATTTCACCAAAGAGCAAATAAAAAAAATGGTGGGTATGGCTAATAAAAATTTTTTATTTTTCGGAGATGATGCACAACAACTTTATTCCCACAAAGGCTGTTTGAATCTGGCTAAGGTAAAAGCTATAACTTCCATTAAGGATTCAAACCATAAAAAATTAGTGAAGAATTATAGGTTACCAAAATCAGTTGCTGAATTCGCAATCCATCTCAAAAGTGACGACAAAGATTTGGTGGGGAGATGTGTCAAAAAAGGAGGGGAAAAACCGCTAGTCATACATGGAACAAGTTTTTATGAAGAGCTTAGATATATCAAAGAAGTTATTGAAAGAGAAGGATGGCTTGATGTAGCAATTTTATTTCAAAATAACGATAAAGTTAAAGATGCGTTTGAGTTTTACAAACAAATTGGATTTGCCATAGAAGCAAAATATAATAGAGGAAAACAATCAGTAAACAAACTTGATTTTTATACTGCAAAGCCAAAAGTTATGACGTACCATAGCTCAAAAGGGCTTCAGTTTGAACATGTATTTCTGCCTTCATGCGAAGTTGATACTAATGCCTACAATCTTAAGGATGCACTCTATGTGGCGATCACCCGGGCTAGCGATAATCTATTTATCTTATATACAGATAACTTATCCCCTCACATTAAAAATATTTCCAACGACTATTATGACATACATGAAATAAACTAATGAGGAGAAAAATAATGAGATTATTTTATCCAACAACATCTTTAAATTTTAATGACATGCTGGCTACAGAAAGTATTTCTCCCAAAAGTTTTTATGATATTAGAGGATTCGGGACAAAGAGACACTTTGAGACAGAGATGTCCATAAGCCCAGATTACTTAACTTTTTTCTCAACACCACCAAGATTTAAATTGATTTCTAATCAAGAGTCGGAATACGATGAATATCCAATAATCTTAGAATTAGAATTAACAGATTGCGAACATTATCACAGAATTAATGATGAAATATATATTTATCCCAAGACAGTATATTTTGACGAAAAAACGGTTAAATTCAGGTTCTTTGATGAACTACACGTTAAGAAGGTTCTTGCTAAGAGTAAGATCGTTGAAGAAGTAAAAACAGTACATAAATATCGAAATAACTTTATCTTGATTACAGAAAACATATTAAAAGAATATATTATTGATAACTTAGAAGTTGACCCGTCGAATATTGAAGTTGTAAGGAAACAAGTAGCAAACGACAGACTATACAATAAAATAAAAGGCCTACTTTATGCTTTCCTTTATAAATATTATTCATCACTTGAAGATTCCGATGTAAACGAACTAGTCGAATATATTGACAAGGCTATTTCTCTTGCTCACAAGCTCCCTTTTCCATACTCTAATTTTATTGAAGATGGTCTTAAATTGGTCGGAAAGTACGTTTGGTCAGCACCTAAGATACATAACTATGATTTTAGTTTAATCCGTCACTTAACTAACAACAGGACTATAGAGTTTAATCATATTGAAGTCATATCAGCCATTGAGCTCAAAATATACGAAAGTATCACTAATCGATTAATTGATAAAGGGAATAACTTAGAATTAGAACTTAAAAAAGAAGACTTAATAAATATAAGAATGATTGTTCAAGAAAATGCACCAGATTTAATGGCACAATATAATGCCGATATTAATATTATCAATGAAAGATTATTTAACAGAAATTATCAGGTTGATATTAATTCAATAAACTCACTTGTACTAAAAAGCTTCTTGTTATTCTTATTAAAGAATAGAAATATAGAAGAGCTAGAATTGTTAATAAGTCAGCATGGATTGAGATACAATTTTCTCATCTATGGTTTTATTGGAACAAGCTCAGGTTTTTCTGGATTAAGTCGTATTATTACCAATGAATTATATAGAAATGAGCAATTAGTTGAAGTAATAGACAAGCAATTAGCTGAAATAAGGGCTTTAATATGTGATAGATTCCCAGTAAGTTATATAAACAACAAATCACCAAATATTGAAGAGGATCTCTATAACGGTGATCTTTTCACTGTGGATGATAATTCGTTGGATAGTTATGATGAGTCGAAAATAACAAAGGGATTAATTGATCAAATTCAGAGAATAAGGCAATCAAAAGTGCTCAATAGCTTTTTAAAGGTCAAAGATATAACACTTGAGAATACAATAAAAGTGAATTTTTCCAATGAAGCAAACAATGTGCTGATAAGGTTAATTGATAACGATACAACAGTTTATTTAGTAACGCTTAAAAGTATTGGAAATGTTAAAAAAGATGAATTGACAAAATTCAAAAATTATCTTGTTAAATTAGGATACAACAAATCTGTTAGTCAAGGAAAATTTCCTGTTTTTTACTTTTCTAAAAGTGATAAGAGCGAGTTAACAATAGCTGAAAAGAAAAATCTACTAAGTAGTCTAAACTTATTGATTTAAGCCAGTGGTAAAAAGCAGAAGATTGATTTGATATTCTGCTTTACTGATTTAGCGCTCTATCTAAATGGGATATACAGATTATTGTGAGTGGGATATAAGGCGTAAAACGTATGATGCATTCTTTGCTCGCTAAAATTAACAGGAATTCTGCTCTCTTAAATTTCGCCTTCTTGATGATATGCTGAACCGTATCATAAATGAGGCGAAAACATCGATCATAAGCGTGCTCCAAACCCTCCGGCCTAGGCGGAGGGTCTTTTTTTGGGATAAAAATATAATCTTAAACAGTAATTATTTATTGTAAAACGATAAATACGGTGATACAATCAAATTAACACTAAATAAGTTGAGGTGCTTTTTGTGAAACGGGGAACTACACTCTTTTTAAAGATAGCTGTAATTTTTATTGGAATACCAGTTCTGGCTTTGTGCATATTTTTGGTTCCTGAGATCGGAAAGTATACGGCGGAACTGTACCCAGACATGGCTTATCTGAAATATCTCGCTTTTATCGATTTGTATGCAACGGTAATCCCTTTTTACTTTGCGCTGTATCAAGCCTTTAAACTTTTAAGCTATATTGACAAGAACACAGCTTTCTCGGAATTATCCGTAAGAGCTTTAAGGAATATAAAATACTGCGCTGTCACAATCGGTACCTTGTATGTATTAGGCATGCCGCTCTTTTATCTCCTGGCAGAGGGAGACGATGCCCCAGGTATCATCGTAATTGGATTGATCATGATTTTTGCTTCCATGGTGATTGCAGTCTTTGCTGCTGTCCTTCAAAAGCTTCTCAAAGAAGCCATAGATATTAAAACAGAAAATGATTTAACGGTCTGAGGTGAATGACATGGCGATTATCATCAATATTGATGTGATGCTGGCAAAAAGGAAAATGAGCGTCACAGAGCTCTCGGATAGGGTTGGCATAACGATGGCCAATCTCTCCATATTGAAAAACGGAAAGGCCAAAGCAATTCGAGTATCAACGCTGGAGGCGATTTGCAAGGCGTTAGAATGTCAGCCTGGAGATCTTTTGGAATATAAAAGTGACGAAGACAGTCAAGCCTAACATAGTTTGGTTAAACGGAGGCATAGCCATGGGTATGAACCATCTGATTATTATGGAAAATATGACGAACCCGCATGAGCTGGAGAGTATGTTTCGAAAAGAACCCGAAGCTTTTAAAAAGGCACTCTCAGAAGCCTGGGAACAAAACCCTGATTCGCCTGTTCTTGCGGTTTGGTATGAAAGATTGCATTTCAATGAGCGTGCAAATACAGAAAACGCTCCCTTGCTTCAAAAAGATTCCTTATTTATGGGCTTTTGGGCCATTTTGGCCGGGATCTGCACCAGGATCCTTTTTCATTTTGTCGAACAGCAAGCGATAGCCCCAATTAATCTTGTTTTTGGAATACTTCCCTTTATTGCCGCCTATTTTGTATACCATAATCCCCCAAAAAAAATTATTCTTTATACCCTTGTATCGTTATTCCTAATTTCCGGACTTTATCTGAATATGCTGCCGCTAGAGCATAAAGACAGTATTATCCTGGTTTATCTGCACCTTCCCATCTTCCTGTGGGTATTATTGGGGCTTGCGTTTACAGGAAATGAATATGGCACAGGCAGCACAAGATTAGCCTATCTGAAATTTAATGGGGAATTTTGCATACTATACGCCAGCATGGCAATTAGCGGAATGCTGCTAACAGGATTAACCATGCGGCTATTTACCTTTGTCGGGATGGATATATCTGAATTCTATTTTAAAAATGTCGTTTTATTTGGCGCTGCCGCTCTCGCTATTGTGGCTGCATACCTGGTGACAAGGAACCTTAAACTTGCTAAAAATATTGCACCCTATATAGCCAAAATTTTTAGTCCTCTTGTACTGGCCACCTTGTTGATCTATCTGATAACGGTTTTTTGGGTCGGAAAAAATCCATTCCTGGACCGCAATTTCCTCCTGTCCTTCAACGGAGTACTCCTAAGTGTATTGGTCGTGACCATATTCTCCATTACCGAAAGCGGCACAGACGAGAAAAAGCATATTTCCGATTATATAAATTTTGCCTTGATTGTTCTTGCTCTTATCATTGATAGTGTGGCTGTATCAGCTATAGTGTTCAGGCTTTCTTCTTATGGGATTACACCCAACCGGCTTGCTGGTTTAGGTCTAAACCTACTGATCTGGGCCCATTTGATTTGGATTATGCTTTCCTATTTGCCTTTTCTACGAAACAAAACCGGGCCTACAACCATCCACGTTGCCGTTACGAAGTATTTGCCGGCTTACGGACTTTGGGCAGCATTCGTTACATTTGCTTTTCCTTTCATGTTTTAAAGGCTTTGTTAAAGAATCGGGGGGCGCCATACATTGAGGGTGACCTTAAAACTTTCGCCTACTTATGATACGGTGAACCGTATCATAAGTAGGCGAAATTTTTGACATTAACCGCTTGATATGAAACTAGTATATTCTTGGCTCGGAATAAATTTATTAGGAACTACACAATATGACAAATTCCCCATATTCCTTTTGATATGATTCAGATAGGCACTTTTTTACCCATAAGAGGTCGGTATAGGGAGAAATATTCATTAAAGGAGTTTTTTGAAACGAAAGAGTTGAATAATTCGATTGCCTTTGTCGTAAATTGGCGATGAAAGAGCCTTAAGCCCTTTATATTTCAACGTTGACCCAATACTATAACACCTTTTAGCATGAAAACACTGTTTACTCCATTTATGAGTCTATTAGTGGATTGTTAAATAACACCGTGTATGGCAAAGTAATACTGTACCCATTTTACATAATAGGAGGAAGACTTCATGAATTATCATTTTTTCGTAGGTAATGATAACGGAAATAGCGAACATGATCTAATCATAGACGGCAAGTTGATCCAGCAGCCGAATGTCAATTGTTCGGTGGACGAGCTTCCGTGGAGCGAGGAACAGGCGCCCGAGAGTTTCATAAAGAACCTGCAGGAACAGTTAGTTGTGACCGTCGATTCTCCGGCTGCCCGCCCAGGAATGTATTATGTCGGTAAATTTGCTCTGGAAAGCGGAGAAATTTTGGATAATTTGCAGATCGGCATCGATATGAAATGCGATATGGATTTACCGGTTGTGAATACGTTGGCTCAAATTGCCGCAGTAGCGGTGCAAAAGGCGTACGAGGAAGAGAAAAAGGTACCAGATCACATCGATGTCGAAGTGGATATGGCCACGGCTTTGCCGGTTACCCAGCATACGGATGAAACTTCAGCAAAGTTTGAGAAACGGTTTACTACTGGCTTCCACCATGTCACGGTACATCTTGGTATCCATCGGGTGGCGGTCAAAATCGTTTTTCCATTCACAAAAGTAATTCCGGAAGCAACACCCGTAATCTTCACACTCCAGAAGGATTCTGATGGAAATTGGAGAGAAGGGGAAATATTTCAAGAGTTCATCGAAAACTATGAATTTGATAAGAAGTTCAACGGCAATTATTTCAAAGATAAACGCATTCTTCACGTGGACATCGGTGATGGGTCTACTGAATATCCGATCACTGAGGGAAATAAGTTTTTGCGCCAATTTGTCCATGGCAGCCACCATGGAACAGGCTATGCTATCGAGGAAGCCCTGGATGAATTCAACAGGCTGATTCATCTGCACGACAGCCCGCGGCAATTTTTCAGCGATGTCATTAAGAGTCCCAAGCATAAGTATCATGCTCGGGCCATTAAAACGCTGAAAAGGCCTATGGAAAGCCAAGTAAGGCAAATCGTGCAGAATGTCAAACGACAGCTGACCAAAGCACGGAATGAGATCGACCTGATCTGTGTCTATGGAGGGGGCAGTATTTCGATGCGTTCCCTCCTTTATCCGCCGCTGGAGGAGCTGTGTGTGGAACGGGAAATGCAGCTTTTGTATATACCGGCCGACTATGCGGTTCAGATGAATGCCATGGGGCTGGATTCCTTTGTTCGTGGAAAGATCTACGAGGCCCTGAAAAATAAAGCGGTACAGCCTGTCTAAGGGCACGGTCTGTGGTTAATCCAAGGTATACCGGAAGGTGGCACGCGTGAAAAAGACGAAACAACCCGGCGACAACATCAGTTTGAAAACAAAAAAAACAGAAGATCCTTCAGTGATGAATTGGATCAATGCACAAACGAATTTGATGGATTCATTGCGGTACCTAATCGAGCACGAAATTCTTCATAATGGGGTTCGCAATCTGCAGACTTTTATACCGGTAGAAAGAAACGTGTTGGGATCGGTTCCACCTCTGCAGGAAGGACCCATGAACACTCCCCAATCAAATGAGCTGCTTCCTAACGCGACGGTTGTTCTCGTCGACGGAATGCGGGAAATACGTGAGGGGAGAGAAGAAGCCTCTGCTGGACAGTCCGTTCAACGGGAGGAGCCGGAACGGCCGAACCTGTCTATGCCTCAGAAAGAGACGAGACAACCCGAGGTATCTACACGCCCCATGACCGAACTGAATGCTGATGATGAAATCGATGATGAGGATATTGAATCATGGGTTTAATCGGAAACACTTTGAAAAGCAGGATTTATATTAAAACGACAAGAGACCCATTAAGTAATACTATATATCACTTAAAAATACCAAGTATTACTTAGTATTACACACCATTAGGTATTACTTTATAATACAAAGTAATACTAAATAATTTCCGTAACAATTAATAGCGCTATGAAGCTATATTTGCAAGTTATTAAAAGTTCATAAGGCAATAAGGCATACCTTTCGTATTATTAGGTCAATCAGAGTTTACTGGTTGGCCTTTATTACTGGCGGTTATATGCTGGCGGTAGCCGGGAGAACGTGACAGCCCTGGGAGTTGATCCCGTACTAAAACAGTTCTTTCCGAGAAAAGAAACCTAGCATTAGCACGGAGCCTAGACGTTCACATCAAATCGCACTTTAATCTTCTCTAAAATGGTATATCGAAACGCAATACGGTAAATCGTATTATAAGTAACGGAAAAATTTTGAAAAGAACTTTGCAGAAGCTGCTAATTATTCCCGCATAGACAGAAGTTACAATTCGTTTTATGCTAGTTTAGCATAACTATAAAGAACAGGAGACACATCATGAGAAAGATACCAGCATCCCAGTCATCTCCTAAGGCAGGGGTAAGCGAACGTTTTACTTCCACAGGGTTTATTTTGGCGGCAATCGGAAGCTCAGTAGGGTTAGGGAATATGTGGAAATTCCCTTACATTACAGGACAATACGGCGGCGCCGCTTTTTTCTTATTGTTTATCATTTGTTTAATTGTAGCAGGACTGCCGATTTTGCTCGCAGAGTTGACGATTGGCCGCGGCGGAAGGGGCAATGCATCCACCTCCTTGTTTAACCTGTCCGGAAAAAAATACTGGGGTATACTCGGACTGCTCCCCGTGATTACGGCTTTTCTGGTTATGTGCTACTATGCAGTGGTGGTGGGATGGACACTGCATTATACGGTAGAATCGTTTACCGGCTTACTGTTTCAACCGGGGGTCGACTATAAAGAGAAGTTCGTGTCCTTTGCCGGCGGGTATATGCCGCTGTTTTGGCAGGCTGTTGTCATGCTGCTTACCGGCTGGATTTTGGCCAAAGGCATTTCCGGCGGAATTGAAAAATTTAATAAGGTTTTGATTCCAGGCTTTTTGATTATTTTGCTTATTCTTATGGTTCGTTCTCTAACGCTTCCGGGTGCAGGGGAGGGGGTAAGCTTTTTCCTAAAACCCGATTTCACAAAACTTAATGCAGAATCGGCGCTAGTGGCAATGGGGCATGCCTTCTTCTCCCTATCACTCGGATTTGGCTGTATGCTCACTTATGGGTCTTATGTTGAGAAAAAGCAATCCTTGGGTGCTGCCACGCTAGCCGTTGGATTCGGCGATTTGATTTACGCGTTTATTGCAGGCTTAGTTATTTTTCCTACCGTGTTCTCCTATGGGCTTAAGCCCGGTGAAGGTGTAGGACTGGTCTTTATGGCACTGCCCGCTGCATTTTCGCAAATGCCGTTTGGATTTTTCTTTGGAGGCTTATTCTTCCTGCTGCTTGCTATTGCTGCGCTAACCTCTGCGGTCTCTATTTTAGAAGTGCCTGTAGCGTACGTTATGCACAAATGGAAGTTGAGCCGAAAAAAAGCTTCCGTGTATACATCGATCCTCTGTTTTTTAGTGGGCATTCCGTCAGCCCTTTCCGTTGCGGGAATCCTGAACCCCTTCCAAGTCGGGGGCAAAACGATTTTCGATTTGTTCGATTTTGCTACTTCCTATGTATTGATGCCGCTTGGCGGTCTTATCGTTACATTATTTACTGGGTATGCATGGAAACGTGCCGGTGAGGAAGCGGGACTGTCCGGCTTCTGGTATAAGCTATGGATGTTCTTGCTTCGAGTCGTGTGTCCGGTACTGATTGTGCTCATTTTCCTGTATTCAGTAGGGCTGATTTCTTTAAAATAGAAATGCTTTAAGTGTAAGGAAACTGCGCTTTTATTAAAAAATAATAAGTAAAAGAGGCCTGACGTAGTGTCAAGCCTCTTTTACGTGAACAAAAAGATGGGAAACAGGTACACTGTTCCTCATCTTTCACAGCAGCCTCTTACACTTCAGGCTCTATTACAAAGCTTTGCGAAGCAGCTCCTCAAATCCTTTTTGTGTAGGAACCCTTGGATTATTCCGGACAAGACGAGCGATAGTTAAAGCGGTTTGAGCGATATGCGGAATGTCTTCCTCGCGGATACCGATCTCGGATAGCTTTGTAGGCAGACCGATCGCGCGTAAGGTGTTCAATACCGCCAAGGATGCTTTTTCCGCGATCTCCCGGTCAGTCAATCCATCCACATTCATATTAAATGCTCTTGCGATGTTGGCCATTTTATAAGGCTCTACATCTCCGTTAAAATCCATGACGTAAGGCAGAAGGAGCCCTGTCACTTCGCCGTGAGGAGATTTGACCAGACCGCCGATCGGATAAGCCAGTGCATGTGCTGAAGCTGTCCCTGCATTCGAGAAAGCCAATCCGGCGAGCAAGCTGCCGAGAAGCATATTGGACCTAGCTTCCACGTTGCTTCCTTGCTGTACGGCGACGGTTAAATTGTTTGCAATGAGGCGAATGGCTTCCATGGCAAGCGCATCGCTGATCGGGATGGATCCTTGAAACAAGATACTGCCTTCCGCTTGAATATACTTATGATTTTTGGCTGTGTAGGCCTCAACCGCATGAGATAACGCATCGATACCGGCACAGGCCGTTACGTAAGCAGGAAGCCCCAGTGTTAATTCAGGATCTAACAAAGCGACAGCTGGACGAAGGTAATTGTCGGAGACGCCTACCTTAAGATTTTTTTCCGTATCGGTAAGTACAGCGACAGAGGTGACTTCGGAGCCTGTTCCTGCTGTTGTTGGGATAGCCACCAAAGGAGCAATTGGTCCTGGAACCAGATTCTCCCCGACATAATCCAGCGGATGTCCGCCGTGAGCCATCAATAAGGCGACCACTTTTGCCAAATCGATGCTGCTGCCTCCGCCCAAAGCGATAACGGCATCGGGGTTCAATTGGTCCTTGGCGAATGCGAAGCATTCCAATACCGAGCTTACCGGAGGTTCCGGTACCGCTTTGTCATACACAACGATCGTATAACCGGCATCCTGCAAAATAGTAACCACTTTATCGGCGATGCCCGCTTGCTTGATTCCCGGATCGGTAACCAATAGAACGCGGCTCGCTTTAAGGCGTTTAAGAACTTTATCCAACTCACGAATGGCGCCATTACCAAATACAATTTGTTCTGTAGAAAAATATTCCCATACGTTTCTCATGTCCATTACCCCATTATCTATAAGATATAATCATGATAATCCACGCTAATTATTACATATGAATAACGACAATTTTCTCATCCGTCATTTCTTGAACCGCATGGTGAGGGCCTTCTTTTCCGGTCCCGCTGTCCTTCACGCCGCCATAAGGCATGACATCCGCGCGATAAGTAGAAACGTCATTGATGATGACACCACCGAACTCCAGTTCGTGAGCCGCGCGCATCGCCAATTGAAGATCATTGGTGAAGAATCCGGCTTGAAGCCCGAAGCGGGAATCATTAACCTGCCGGAATGCATCGTCAATGTCCTCATATGGCACTATACTGATGACAGGCGCGAACACCTCTTGGCACATTACTTTCATGTCCGGGGTAGTATTCGTAAGGATGGTCGGCTGCAGGACAGCTCCCTCACGCGTGCCTCCGAATGCGATCTTTGCGCC
Organism: Paenibacillus sp. PvR098; assembly: GCF_017833255.1. Lineage (NCBI taxonomy): Bacteria > Bacillati > Bacillota > Bacilli > Caryophanales > Paenibacillaceae > Paenibacillus > Paenibacillus sp. PvR098. Next base: position 3,198,689 of record NZ_JAFIBU010000001.1, on the reverse strand, counting down.
TTGTTCGACGGCTTCCTTAATCCAGGATTCTGCACGAACCGCTTCCTTCTCGGCAATCATCGGGCCGATATCGGTCGAAGGGTCTTTCGGATCGCCGACCTTCAGCTTTTGAGCAACCTGGATGGCTTTGTCTACAAACTCATGAAATACGTCTTGGTGAACATAAACGCGCTGAACCGAGATACAAGCTTGACCTGCATTGGAATAGCCGCGTGTCACGCAAAGCTCAGCTGCTCTTTGCAGATCAGGAGCGTCCCGATGAACAATGTTAGGGGAGTTATTGCCAAGCTCCAATGTCACCTTACGGATCCCGGTCGCACTCTTGATATGACGTCCTACCCCCGGGCTTCCCGTAAAGGTATACATCGCAATGCGCTCATCTTCCAACAAATATTGACCCATCTCCGAACCTAAGCCGTTAACCACATTTAAATAACCCGCAGGAAGTCCGGCTTCCGTTAAGATTTCAGCTAATTTACAAGCAATAAGAGGTGTCATTTCAGCCGGCTTCAAAACGATGGTATTTCCGGCTGCAATGGCTGGTCCTACTTTATGAACAGTCAGGTTGAACGGAAAATTAAAAGGAGTAATCGCACAGATCACGCCTACGGGCACGCGAATGCTGAAGGCCATTTTCTGATCGTTACCGGGCTGACCCAAAGGAATACCCGTACCTGAAATGCGCTTGGCTTCTTCCGCCGAAGCGATGAGCGTTTGGGTACCTCTGTCGATTTCCCCTATCGCGTCCTTCAGTACTTTTCCTACTTCACGCACCATAACGAGAGCCAATTCTTGCTTACGCTCTTGAATAAGGTGTGCTGCTTTCATCAAGATGTCATAACGTTCGGTTGGGCTCAGCTTACGGGAACGGAACGTATCGAGTGCCACACCAACCGCTTTTTTAACCGTCTCCGCAGACGCATTTCCAACGCTAGCCAAGGCTTCACCCGTGTACTTGTCGTAAACCGTAAAGTGTTTCTCATCTTGAATCCATGTTCCGTTAATGTAATGACCGTAAGTTTCCATGCTTGCTTTTTCCTCCTTAGGCATGAGTAAAATCTGTTTTAGAAAAATAACCTGTCGAATCGAATCGGATCTCTTCCGGTTCCCCGACGACTTCAATATGAGACTGATTGAGAATTTCTGGCAAAAGTGATTCTGAAACATATAAATATTCCAAATGAAGCGTGTTTGGAATGCGGATGATTCTGGCCTGCTCCGGTTCTACGCCCCAATTGGAGCGAAGTGCAGCATTCAAGGCCTCACGGTCGTTGTCGAGTACGATCGGCACGGCTGCTCGAGTCAAGAACGTGCTGGTGATGACATTCTCATTCATCTTTTGAAAATCAATTTGATCAAATAGACGTTTGGTGGTTAAATCCGCAAGCCCGATACCCAGCGCATTCCCATGCGATTCCTCGCTGACATCACTCGCGACAATATATTTGATACGCGGACTGCTGGGCTCAGGAACGCCCAAAATTCGGATACGCCCGATAATGTTCGTATCCATCCCGGTGCCGCTGTAGTTTTTTCCAATCTCGTCAACAACAAGAACATCGATATCTTCTACAGGAAGCTTGGGCATGAGAGCTGCTGATTGCTGCAGCAGCTCTTTTTCCCTTTGCTGTATTAATGGTGTTGGGATGGCCTCAATGATGGCGGTTTGTTCAAAAGCATTTTCCACAATGCCGACGCCGCACACAATATTCACCTGCTGGAGCATCACCTTTGCGACCTCCGGCATCATGTCACGAATCCCGTGCACCCCGTAGCTGTGAATCAGCAGCGCTTGCTTATGCTTGCCCATGCCGATCGCGGCCATTTTCATTAAACCGCTCTCAATACCGATCGGCGATTTGAAATCGGTATGAACCTTGATTCTTCCCATGAGCAGGACGCCGTCAGCTTCTACGGCATATTTATCTACATAGACCGGCATCCCCTGGGGAGTTTCACCTACTTGGACCACATCCATGGAAGATAGAATAGGCGCGCCGCAAAATGCTTCCGTAACGCCTAAGCTCTCTAGTACTTCGATCTGCCCTTCGGCTGTCGCACCGCCGTGACTTCCCATCGTTGGAATAATGAAGGGGACTGCGCCTAGCTTGTTCAGCTCTTGTACTGCCGCTTTCACGATGAACGCGATATTGGCAATCCCCCGGCTTCCCACAGTAATCGCAATGCGTTGTCCCGGCCTGATCTTTTCAGCCAGGCTAACCTTTGCGAATTCCTGCGAGATGGCCGCATCAATGTCGGTTACAACAGGTCCGGTAAATCGCTGCTTAATTTTAACCCACTTTGGAAATTGCATGGTTTAAACAGCACCTCTCTAATCCAAATAGTGTATTCTATATCTCTCTAAAAAATGGCTCGATAATGCACTTATTTAAATAATGAGGGCAAGAAAAGAGAAATTTTAGGAATATAAGTGATGATTAAGATATCGATAATAAGTACGAACAAGAAAGGAACCAATGGTCTCATAATTTGGTCTAGTCGAATACCTGCAATTTGACAAGCGACAAATAGATTCACGCCGACAGGAGGTGTAACCATTCCCATAGCCAAGTTGACAATCATGATCATACCGAAATGAACGGGATCGATTCCAAGTGCGATTGCTACAGGCGTCAACAATGGAGCCAGGATGATAATCGCTGCGGAAGTTTCAAAGAACATACCCACGAACCAAAGCAATAAGTTGATCAAGAACAAGAAAACAAGAGGACTATCGGAAATCGAGGTGAAGAATGCTCCGATTTCTTGCGGAACCTGTTCACGCGTCAATATCCAACCAAACATGCCGGCATTCGCAATGATGATCATGATAATCGACGTTGTAATGGAGGACTTGGCGAAGATGTTCACAAGGTCCTTCCATTTCAGTTCCTTATACACAAACACCCCTATGATAAACGCATAGACTACGGCAACAACGGACGCTTCCGTCGGTGTAAACAAACCGCCGTAAATTCCCCCAAGAATGATGACGGGCATAAGAAGCGCCAGTAAAGCTTCCTTGAACGCTTTTGCTACCGCTGTCACGGAGAATGTTCCTTCTCCTTTATAGCCTTTCCGTTTGGAAATATACCAGCAAGCTAAAATCAGAGAGAGTGAAATCATAAGGCCGGGTAAAAAACCAGCCAAGAACAAATCGCCAATGGATACGCCGGCTGAAATACCAAACAGAATCATCGGGATCGATGGAGGGATGATTACCCCTAGTTCACCCGATACGGCTTGGTTAGCCGCAGCGAACCTGATATCATAACCGCGTTTTACCATGGCCGGGATCAGGATGGACCCGATCGCCGCTGTCGTAGCGGCACTAGAGCCCGAAATGGCAGAAAAGAACATGGCCGTTACGACGGTCACAATGGCCAGACCGCCCGTCATGCTACCCACGAGCGAATTAGCCAGATTGACTAATCGACGAGATATTCCGCCTGTTTCCATGAGGGAACCGGCTAAAATAAAGAAAGGTATAGCCATCAGCGGGAAGACGTCCAAAGCAGCAAACATACGCTGAATAAGAACGAGCAGAGGCATATTTCCATCGCTGAGAATTGCTACAGCAGAAGCAAGTCCCAATGATAAGGCTACCGGTACGCTGAGCAGCAGCATAATAAATAAAGAAACAATCATTATCAGCGCCATCGTTATTCACTCCCCGAAAATACTTCTTTTTGCAGTCCGGCTTTCCCTTTAATCGTTTCCAACAGCACGGCTATCGCGTTTAAGAGCATGAATATACCGCTAATAGGAAGTGCTGCATAAGGAATCGACATAGGGATTCGCAGGCTTGGGGAGACTTGTGCCGAAACATGACCCAGCATCATGAATCCGTAATAAATAAGGATAATAAAGAAAAACAAGGTCACAATGGTAACCAGGATACGGACGATCCGACTCGCGGTTGGGCTCAACCGTTCCACAATGGCTTCCACACCGATTAACGCACTGTAACGGACTGCTAAAGCTGTCCCCAAAAAGACGAGCCAAATCATACTGTATCGCGCCAGTTCCTCGGACCAGTCCGGCAAGTGAAGTTCAAAATATTTTGCCGCGAAGCGGGTGACCACCTGAAAGGTGACAGCAATGGTCATAATGCCCAACAGCAGCGCACACAAATAACGCACTCCGACATTTAACCTGTCAATGAGTTTAATGATTGTATCCACACGTTCTCACCCTGTTCTAATCTAGATTGGGAATGGCGGATAAGATTCTCATCCGCCACAGTAGCCGTTGCAACTTATTGCACATTCCGAATTTTTTCAATTAGCTCTCCGAACTCTGGCTCGTATTTATCATAAACCGGTTTCACGGCATCTATGAAAGACTGAATGTTCGGTGTTTCGATAATTTTCATACCCTTTTGGCTCAACTCGGCGAGATATTCCTTCTCCATGTCTTGTACAACTTGACGCTCGTAATTTCCTGCTTCCACTGCAGCTTCGCTAAGCGCTTTCTGTTGTTCCGGTGTCAGGCTGTTAAATGTGCTCTTGGAGATCATAAGCAGCGACGGTGAGTAGAAATGGCGAGTCAAGGTCATATGCTGTTGAACTTCATTGAACCGGGAGGTGTAAATGACCGGAACAGGATTTTCTTGCGCATCGATTACACCCTGCTGAAGCGCGGTAAACAGCTCTGTAAAGGACATTGGAGTCGGCTGAGCGCCAAAGGCCTTAAAGGTATCGCTGTGAATCGGATTTTCCTGAATGCGGATTTTAATGCCTTTCAGATCTTCAGGCTTAGTAATGGCAGCGGATTTATTCGTCACACTACGAAATCCATTCTCCCACCAGGCCAGCGTCGTTACGCTCGGTAATTTGTCTTCCACTTTCTTGCGCAGATCTTGTCCAACTTCACCGTCGAATACTTTATGTGCATGATCGGCGTCACGGAACAAGAAAGGCAAATCTACGACGCTAATTTCCGGAACGAACCCGTTCATAGGTGCCGTCGAAGTCAGCACCATATCCAGGCTGCCTACATTCAAGCCTTCGATCATATCGCGCTCACCGCCAAGGGATCCGTTCGGAAATAATTGAAGCGTAACTTCGCCGTTGGATTTTTGCTCAACCAATTCTTTAAACTTTTCCATCCCTTTTTGATAATGGGACGTATCCGCAAGCGTATGACCTATTTTCAGAGCAACCTTTTTCGCTCCTCCGTCAGTGGAGCCCTGCGACTGCCCACCTCCGCCGCATGCGGTTAACGTTAGAATGGCTGCCAGTGTCAAAACAGGAATTAGTTTTTTCATCATGTTACCCCCTGATACATTTTATAAAGAAATCGTTTTCATAATTAAAATACACGAAGTTGTTGAAAATTACAATACCTATTTTTGAAAAAAATGATGAGAAATAAAACACTATTATATTTCGCATCAATTATTTTTCAAAATAGAACAATTAAATGGTGGATTTATCCAGTTTTAGTGACTTCTAATGAGACGAGGTAGGGCGATTTTTAGATTTTATTTTCCATTTGTGTAGTAAAGCAACATTTTTAAAAACAAAAATGTCACCCTAACCGTTCAAAGGTGATATACACCCGCCAAACGGTTCAAGTGACATTGTAAAATAAGTCTTTACATGCTAATAGATTAGCCTTGGTTATTGGTTTAGTTCAATTTCCTTGATTTTACGCCACAGAGTCGAACGGTTAATGCCTAATCGTTTGGCTACCGACGTTTGATTATGATTTTCTTCTTCCAGGACTTTGGAAATAATTTCTTTCTCCAATTGATCTAATGTTTTGCCCGCAATATCAACACCTTGAACATGCGGTTGGTGGTTTGCATTCATATCCATTTCCTCTAAAAAAGGCAGCACATCCTTCAATTCGATGAAAGGGCCTGACGTAAATACACACATTCGTTCAACCATAAGCTCTAATTCCAACACATTTCCCGGCCATGAAGCTTGTATTAATCTGTTTTGCACCTCTTCCCGACAGCCCACAATCTGTTTTCCGATTTTCAGATTGGCCGATACGATAAACCAACGGATCAATTCCCGAATATCTTCTCTGCGTTCCCTTAAAGGGGGAATAACAATTGTCCCCCCATTCAAAAGGTAGTACAAATCTTCACGGAATCGGCCTGATTCCACGAGTTCATGCAGGGAATTGGGGTGGGCGGCAATGATACGAACATCTATAGGGATTGTTTTTCCGCCATTTTGACGGGAAACCTTCTTCTCCATTAAGATGTTAATTAACTTGGCTTGCAGTGAAAGTGATAATTTTCCGATGGCATCAATGAATACCGTTCCGCCATGCGCAATCTCAAAGATCCCCGGTACCTGCTCCTGATGATCTCCCAGTAGTTTCAGCTCCGTGTTTTTTTCGTTAAAAGCCTCGCAGTTAATAAATAGAAACGGCTGTTTTTTTCGTCCGCTTGCATTGTGAATCGCCTGAGCCAGACTGTGCTTGCCTGTTCCCGGTTCACCGTAAATCAATAGAGGTGAGTTTGATTTACTAAATTGTTTGGCCGTTCGGATCACCTCTTTCATGGCTGGGGAACTGGCAACGAGGTGATTGAAATGCTTGGTCGCCCGCGAGCTTTTAAGCGATTGCTTTTGACGAACCAGACTCTCCGTTTCTTGGATGTCACTTACCGTCTGCAGAATCGTCAGCTCGCCGGGCAGGTTTCCCTGAACGGCTATAGTGCTTTTGTTCAAAATCACGGTATCACCGTTCATTTCGATGATTTCCTTTATATCTGTTCCACTTTGCGCACCATGGGAAACACCTAATGCAGGATGAATTCCCCGAAGCTTTTGTACTGTAGCTTGTTCTTTCGGAAGGTCAAGCAATTTCTCCGCTTTGTCGTTTAGCACCTGAATTTGACCATGTTCATCCATGACAAGAATGCCATCCGGGTAATCCTGTACAATCGATTCATATAATTGACGAAGTGTTCTCTCCTTCTTCGTATAATACGCTACCTTCTCGGCTTCTTTTAAAGCCTCTTCAACCGACTCTCTCCCTGAAGTGATCAAAATGGCCTTTAATCCCATTTGAGATGCCGTATATGTGGATATCCGGTCCCCGATAATAACTTGGATGTTTTGGTCTATGGCTGAACGGATTTGGCCTTCAATCTCCATTTCCGTACTTATGGGAAAGAAAGTAAGATCCATCTCAAGCAGTTTGCCTACTACATCGGCACCTTGAATGGTATTCCGATAACTCATGACTCCAATTTTCTCAGGATATCCCTTGATCAGCGTTAGCGTCCGTAAGATATCATAGCCAGAAATTTTCACATCTACTACGGGAAGCTGACAGTGATCCTGCAGTAATATGGCTGTTGCTCCTCTGCTAATAATCACATCATAGCCCTTATTTTCATTTTCTTTGGCTATGGCCAAGCCCTTGTATAAATCGCCTACCTCGACATGGATGTTTTTTTGAAGGTCCTCGTTGACTTCCAGAAACAATTCTTTCAATCCTTGGTAAGGCGCGATCACTAATATTTTGTTCATAGGGGACCTCCAAATGCGGTGTGTTGCAATTTCATACAATCATTGTAGCCCAACTAGTACTAGGATTCAATACGGACAATATCAGCAATCCATATCACAGGCAGATTGGGGCAAAAAAAAACAGGCTCGTTGTATGAAGTGCGAGCCTGTTTTTTATTATTTCAAGAAAACCCATATACGACCCAAATTAAATTTTAAATTTCTGAACTATTTCCTGAAGCTCCTCGGCCATCTTGGCCAATGACGCGGCAGATGCATTGATTTCCTCAGACGAAGAAGACTGGTTGTCCACGGAAACGGAAACTTGCTGGGTTTTAGATGCGTTTTCCATAGAAATATGAGCGATTTGATTTATGCTAGAAGCAATTTGATCAATGGGTGCCATCATGTGTTGAGCAGCTTCATAAACATCTTGCATTTGTACGGTTACGTCATTAACCGAATGTTGCGCGATCGGGAAATCTGGGCAATTTCCGCTGCACACGTGGCTGCCGGATGCTATGGAAGGTCCGACGCCGATCAGTGCTCTGATTCATGCTGCTACGATGGTTGCCGCCGGTGTTTATCTCGTGGCACGGACACCCTACTCTACGCAGCGGCAAGTGGTTTCATCCATTACAGTAAAGCCATTAATTTGACCATATCCGGTTTTGGTTTTGGTAAAGGGATGGGTTCTTGGGGATCGAGGGAAATAGGCGTGTGATGCTCGTTGTGAAACTCCCTCAAAAGAGCTTGGAGGATCTGTTGGACTGCCTTTTCGAAATCTTCCTCATCTACAACGGACGACGTTCGTGTTTCTTTCTCTCGTATGGCATCCAGGATATAATCCAAGCCCTTTGATTTAATGTGGCTATGGAGCAGGGTGTACTGTTCCTCTAACCCACTCAGATGACGATCGGCTTTTTCGATAAAAGCCTCTTTGCAGAATCGAGCCAGACGACGGTTTCTCAGCAGTTGTTTATAAAATGTCAACAAACGATCCGCTTTGCCTTTGCTTTCGAAGTCACTGGAGTTTAATTGAAAAACAATGGATCCAGCTTTCTTCACGTATATCAGCTCCTGATTAGGACGGCCTGCCGGTTCAGGCGTTCTTCGGCGTCATCATGATTTTTAGAAAGCAATAAACCGAATTTCAGGAATCCTCTGGCGTTGGCTATTTGATAATCCTCGATAACGGTGATGTCTTTAATAAATGTTTTGAACCAAGGTTCCATGACTTTGACACCGCCGCCCGTCAAAATAACCATGTCAAACTTGCTGCGGTTTCTCCAACGGATTTGAAGCTCATTAATGATATATTCCGCCGTTTCACGGACTATGGTTTCCTTAACCTCTTTAATAGGGATGGTAAGACGTTTTGAGACTTGGTAATCATCACAATCGAATTGGATCTCTACGCTTTTAGGTGTCGCATAAGCATCCGGGTTCTCGGAATTGATGAAATCCGCAAGGCGTTGATATATTTCATGAAGCCCTACCGGAATCGTATGACGATCCTCCGGGATGGCTCTTAACGAATCAATTCCGTCACAATCTGTCGTACCGGAACCGATATCTACAATGCCGATATAAGAAGTTCCGATCTCTTGTCGGTCGATATGTCCCTCGTCATCAATGTATAAGTCCAGGATACTCCCCAGCGGCTGAGGCAAAATTTTGCATTCCTTTACGTTAATGACTTTAAGACGATCATTCATTAGGACACTGTGTCTGCCCTTGAATATACGAGCGAGTTCCTCCTCCCGCTTTGTACCCTTTTCCCGCGAAGGACAACCGGTGACAAGAAAAACGTCAAATGCTCCTTCTTCCTCTTGGATCAGGCTGGCCAAGCCAAATTGACTTAATAACTTGTAATATTTTTGAGCATATCGGTCTTCGCTTGTATAGGTGGAAAGGAACTTGCCTTTGGCTAAATTCACCGCATGGCCCCACATATAACGTTCTCCCTCGTATAGACTGGACTCAAACTCACTGTATTTGATATCGCCTACTCCCGTGGAGTCCTCCCTTTTCACACTATCTTTCGTAAGAAATCCACTTGGAAGCACTAATCCTTTGACATCATTGCTGTATCCTTTAAAATACCCGTTCCCATGGTCTATCCCCATTACAGTGAGCTTGCTCATTTGTATCCCTCCATGTCATGAATGTTCAGGTGATGATTGAGTATACAAAAATAATATGCAATGGGGGAAAGGATGTGACAAATACCTAGAGTCTTGACATGAAACCAAATGGTGTCGTAGCATCTAATGCATAAACCATTTGGTTTCATAAATCCGATGACAAATAGGATAGTTTGGGAAATGTGGTCACAAAATATAATGCGGAGTTATTCATCAATGAACCTGGAGGTAAGTCTATGGAAAGTAAAAATCAAAATACATTGCCGGACATCCGTAAGATGCAGCTGTTGAACGCCCCGATTCAAAAAGTGTGGGACGCCGTGGCGACATCGGAGGGAATCTCGGCATGGTTCATGCCTAATGATTTTCAGCCTGTAGTCGGACATGAGTTTCACCTGGAAGCAGGTGCATTCGGGAAGTCTCCTTGCACAGTAACTGAAATCGATCCGCCTCACCGTCTTTCTTTCAAGTGGGGCAAAGATTGGACCCTCACCTTCGAATTAATGGAGAAGGGTAATCAAACCGAGTTTACGCTGATCCATTCCGGCTGGGATGCGGACAAGGCAACCGAATTCGGGCAAACACACGCGATGATTCGCGAACGGATGGACAATGGCTGGGTTGGCCTTCTCAAGACGCTGAGCGAGTACGTCGAGGCTTAATATGGCGGCCCCTTCACCAAAGCATGATGTTTTTCAAGCCATCGCTGATCCGACCGCCGGCAGCTGCTCCAATTGCTTGTCGATCAGGAGCTGCCTGTGACCGTCATCAGCGGATACTTTCCGATGAGTCGGACGGCCGTGTCCAAGCATCATAGCAAAAAGAGAGGTGCGCAGCGCTACCTCTCTTTTTGCTATGATGTTTATCTGGTTGCCCAAGGTGATTTACTTGCCGTTCATAACCTCTGCCAGAATTTCATAGGATCGCAATCGGGCTTGATGATCATAGATTTGGGCCGTCACAATCAATTCGTCGGCTTGTGTTTGTTCAAGATAAACTTCTAATTGCTCCCGCAGCATCTCTTGATTCCCGGCAACAGTAAAGCTCAGCTGTTTTTGAACCATCGCTTTCTCATGGGCGCCCCACAGAGAATCCATGCTATCGACCGGTGGATTTAGCTGGCCGGGACGACCGCGGATGAGGTTAAGAAACTGCTGTTCCTGCGAAGTGGCCAGCTTCTTAGCCTCTTCAACGGTATCGGCTGCAATAACGTTCATGCCGATCATGGCGTAAGGCTTATCCAGCGCTTCTGAAGGACGGAAGTTGCTGCGGTACAGCTCCAACGCTTGCAGGATATAATCCGGTGCGAAATGGCTGGCGAAAGCGAAGGGAAGACCAAGCTGGCCCGCTAACTGCGCACTAAAGCCGCTGGAGCCCAGAAGCCAGATCGGGATATTCAAGCCCTCACCCGGGACGGCTCTTACCCCCATCGGGCGTGATCCCATAGACGGATTCAAGTAAGCCCGAAGCTCGCTTAACTGTTCAGGAAAATCATGGCCGTCGCTCCCCAAACCACGTCGCAGGGCACGGGCTGCCGGCTGGTCTGATCCCGGTGCTCTTCCTAATCCAAGATCAATACGGCCCGGGAATAAGGATTCTAAAGTTCCGAACTGCTCGGCAATCACCAAGGGCGCATGATTGGGCAGCATGATTCCGCCGGAGCCCACCCGGATTTTTTCCGTACCGGCAGCGACATGTCCAATGACAAGCGATGTGGCTGAGCTGGCGATCCCTGTCATGTTGTGATGCTCTGCAAGCCAGTAACGGTGATAGCCCCATTTCTCGGCATGACGTGCAAGGTCGAGTGTATTTTTAAAAGATTTTGCCGCCGTGCTGCCTACGACAATGGGTGCAAGATCCAAAATAGAAATGGGAATTTCTCGAATTCGTTTAGGTGCATTGCTGCTTTCTGACATTGCAGATTCCCCTTCCGGCTGGAATGTAACTTCATTTATGAAGAGTTCCAGTTTTTTATTATTTACTGTATATCGATTTCCCAGTAGTTAAATTTATTTATTGGTATATCTAATTTTTTAGATATACCAACCGCGATAAAACATGGATGAATTTCCAATGAGGCAAGAAAACTCAGCCATGTATCTTGGGAAGCTATGCTATAGCTGGTCCTTGATATAACCGGCCAGCTCTTGAAGAGCCGGTTCGTTTCGTCTGTAGTATGTCCATTGGCCGTGACGAGTCGCCTCCAGCAGACCCGCTCTCTGAAGCATCAACAGGTACTGGGAAACCGTCGATTGCGATAAGCCGGCCTTTTCTTGAATGTGACCGACACAAACCCCGATTTTCTTATTGTCACCGCCTTCTTGCAAGGGAAAGTGTTTGTCAGGCTCCTTCAACCATTGGAGAATTTGCAGACGTGTTTCGTTCGACAGTGCTTTAAAAACGAGTATTGGGTTCATGCCTCTCATTATATCTTGAAACCTCGATGTGTCAATATACGTTGAGCTTGCGTTACATCATATCATCGGAGTGAGCCTCTCTATAAACTGAGATTAGCACAAGGGCGGGGTCTTCTCCGATATTGGTTACTTTATGGGGAACACTGGCATTCCAGCTGAAGGAATCTCCTTCTTCCAGCACCGCCTGATCTTCTCCCTGCTCTGCTAAGATTGTTCCCTTTAAAACGAAATGGCACTCCTCTCCTTCATGAGCATGGGGGTTGTCCCCGGTTGTGGCTCCCAGAGGAAACTCCACGATCATCATGCGCAGGCCTGCTTTGGCAGAGAGAAGTTCTACGTTTAATTTTTCTTTGCCTGTGGTAGTCCGCTCCCTTTCTTCTTTCCGGGTCACGTGCATACGTTCATCTTTTTGCAGCAGTAAATAAGGGAGAGGAACTTTGAGAAAAGCAGCAATGCTCTCTAAAGTAGCAATGGAAGGGGAGGTTTTATTATTTTCCACATTACTGATAAAACCCTTGGAAAGTCCGGTTCCTTCGCACAGCTGCGGAATGGTCAGTTTTTTTCTTTTACGTATTGCACGAATTGTAGCTCCAATATCCATACGGAACGCCCCTTGGTTTATTGTTAAATATATATTATTCATATTACCAAACAAATGATTGACAGTACAAACGTGGGATGGTATTTTTAAGTTAACAAATATGAACTAAAGTTTTGTATAAGAATACCAATTCCTTAAATATCCTAAGTAAAGGAAGGATTCCGATGTCTGCACACTATAAATATGAGGTTATATTGCCCCAGGGCTATAACCCTGTAACGAAGTATCCGGTCATTTTCGCCATGCATGGGAAAGGGTCTAATGAACTAAATATGATTCCTTTACTTGATGGTTTAAAAGAAGATTTTATCGTGATCAGCATTCGTGGTGACCTCCCCTTGGGGAGTGGGTATGCTTATTTCCATATTAAAAGCATCGGCAATCCGATTCGCGAACTCTTCGATCAAGCGGTACAGCGGTTGGAGCAATTTATGGGTTATGCTACGAATAAATACGCTATTGATCCTGCTCGCCGCTATCTTCTCGGCTTTAGTCAGGGGGCCATTCTGTCGATGTCGCTGGCCCTCGTCATGGGAGAACAAATCAAAGGAATCGTGGCCTTGAATGGATATATTCCATCATTTGTGAAAAACGAGTATCCGATTCAAACGGTAAAAAAGTTGTCCGTCTTTATATCTCATGGCGAATTTGACCCCATTTTTCCGAGGCAGCTTGGTGATGACAACCATGACTATCTCCGTCAAGTATCCGATCATGTCACCTACAGAACTTATGCAGCCGGCCATGAAGTGACCCTTGAGAACAAAAGAGACTTTACCATTTGGCTGCAGCAGAATGCGATGACTATAACATCATAAAGGAGCTTTTGCTATGCTACCATCCTTTTTTATTGGCCATGGCGCCCCGTCGCTTGCATTAGAGAATAACCCATATACCACCTTTTTGAAGGAGTTGGCTTCCCAGCTTCCCAAGCCTAAAGCCATCGTTTTATTCTCCGCTCACTGGGAGAGCGGGGAACTACAGGTGTCCGGGTCAGCGGCGTACGAAACGATCTATGATTTTTCCGGTTTCCAGAATGAGCTGTATCAAATGCAATATCCTGCTCCCGGTGATCTGGCCCTCGCGAGCGAAGTTCAAGCTTTATTCCAAAAGGAGAATATCCCGGCGGGAATCGATCCCGTTCGGGGCTTGGATCATGGCGCTTGGGTCGTCCTGCATCTGCTCTATCCGGATGCGGATATTCCGGTGATCGCTCTATCCGTAAACCGTCATTTGACGAATGCTGAACAATACCGTATCGGCAGGGCATTGTCCTCACTTCGAGAGAAGGATATATTGATCATCGGAAGCGGAGGCACGGTTCATAACTTACGAAGATTGGAATGGGGAGCATCCCATATCAACCCGTGGGCAGCAGAATTTGATCAATGGCTTGAAGACAAACTGACCGCGTGGGATGTGGAATCATTATTTCGATATCACGAAATCGCACCGTATGCTAAAGAAGCGGTTCCCACGCCTGAGCATTTTATCCCGCTGTTATTAGCGATGGGCAGCGGCGATTCCAATCAAAAGGCGACGCTGCTGCATCGGAGCTATCAGTACGGCAACCTCAGTTTAAGCGCTTGGAAGTTTGAATAAATGGAATACATCTCATACATGATGAGCCCAAGGGCTCATTTTTTTTGAGCTCAAGATGGATTGGCTTCATTGACAGAAATACATGCCGAACCTATAATTGCTATAGCAATTAAATGGGGAGGTCCATTCTTGAATATTGATCATTCCTTAGGTTTCATTATAAATCATGCTGGCCGCAGATTAAGTCATCTGCTCTCGCTTCATTATCAGCCTTATGCCATTACAACAGAGCAATGGACGGTATTGAACCGGTTGGCGGAGCAGGATGGAATTAGTCAAAAGGATTTAGCCCAAAGAGCGGAAAAAGACCAGACTAACATCACAAGAATATTAGACCAGCTGGAGCGCAAAGGTCTCGTCGAAAGAAGGCCGAACGCCGTCGATCGGAGATCCTTTTTAACGTTCATTACAGACAAAGGAAAATCGGTAAACGAGGTGCTGCTGCCTGTCGAAAAAGAGGTCATAAACTCGGCCTTACAGGGTTTGTCGAAGGAAGAAATTGACCTTCTTAGAGTCATGCTGAACCGGATTACCAGAAATGCCAACCGAATCATTAATGAGGTGGAGGAACAACTTTGAACAGGGAACAAGGCTTATGGAATCGCGATTTTGTTGCTGTATGTTTCAGCAGCTTTTTTTTATTTATGACGTTTTATATTTTGGCCGTCACGCTTCCGATCTTTGTTACGGATTCATTAATGGGAGGACAAGAGCAAATCGGGCTGGTCATGACCGTGTTTGTAATTGCGGCCGTTATTTTTCGGCCTCTGGCGGGCAAATGGATTGACGAGTTTAATAAACGGAAAATCATTATTTTATCGCTGGCGCTGTTTATGGGCTGCACCGCCGTCTATGCGCTTGTCGATCATTTCTATGCTTTGCTTGTCTTACGGTTTCTGCACGGCATCGGGTTCGGAATGGCCGCGACGGCGACAGGAGCGATTGCCATTGGATTGGTTCCAGATCATCGCAAAGGGGAAGGGATCGGCTATTTTAGCCTGTTTATGAGTCTTGCCATGGTGATCGGGCCTTTTTTGGGGCTGACCGTGATGGAGCATTTTAATGATGCTGTTTTATTCGGGTTCTGTGTCGTGCTTGCTTTATTATCATTTATTTGCGGGATCATGGTAAGGATCCCCGAACAGGAAGAGCGGAAGAAAACGGAACGTGCCACGGGCTGGAGGAAGTTTATCGAACCGGAGGCGCTGCCTATTTCGTTAGCTGGAAGTATTCTGGCTTTTTCCTACGGAGCGATCACCACTTTTATATCCGTGTATGCGATTGACATGGGGATGGGGTCCTATGCAAGTTATTTTTTTATGATTTTTGCTGCAATGATTGTCGTATCCAGACCCTTTACGGGAAAAATATTTGACCGGTTAGGACCTCATGTTCTGGTTTACCCGGGCATCGTACTGTTTTCGCTAGGCATGATCGGATTAAGCCTGGCTCAAACGCCGCTTGTGTTTTTGATGACAGGGGGGATCATCGGGCTCGGGTTTGGCGCGCTTCTCCCAAGTTTCCAAACGATAGCGGTTCAATCGGCCCCGAATCATCGAAGAGGAGTGGCAACGGGCACCTATTTTGTCCTGTTTGATACCGGCTACGGCCTGGGCGCTTATCTTCTAGGCATTGTGGCAGCCAGCACCAGTTATCATACGATGTATTTCATCGCTGGTCTGGTTGTTGCTTGTACGGCAGTCATTTATTATGGCTTGCATCATCGGAAAGTCAACCTCATGAAGTCGGGAAGTACGGTAAATAAAAAGGCAATTTGAATGGAATACATCTAGAGGAGCTAGTCATGAACGTGATGATTGTGATCTTATGTTTAATTTGGGGATTTAATTGGGTTGTGATGAAGCAGGCGAATACCGTTTTCCCCCCGGTGTTGTTCGCAGGTTACAGGTTCGGATTGGGTGCGGCGGTGCTGCTGATCTTTTATGTGTATAAACGAGTTCCGCTACCGGATAAAAAGGACTGGAAGTGGATCATCGCGTGCGGTCTCCTGCACACCACCTATTTCAATATTGCCATACAGCTGGCTTTAAATGACATGAGCGCCGGATTAACTTCCGTTCTGACGTACAGCATGCCGCTGTGGCTTACCGTCATGGCCCATTATTGGATCCC
The DNA here is from genome assembly GCF_017833255.1 of Paenibacillus sp. PvR098. Classification (NCBI taxonomy): domain Bacteria; kingdom Bacillati; phylum Bacillota; class Bacilli; order Caryophanales; family Paenibacillaceae; genus Paenibacillus; species Paenibacillus sp. PvR098. Next base: position 3,182,311 of record NZ_JAFIBU010000001.1, on the reverse strand, counting down.
GGGGGAGCGGTTAACCCTCGCCAAAACGGCCGGGGTGATATTGGGAATAGCCGGGTTGTTTTTAACTCTCGATGTACATTTGGGAGGGGGATACAGCGTCTTTTTTCTGGCACTATCATCGGGTGTTACATGGGCGGTATCCACAGTCATTATGAAAAGGAAATTAGTTCATTGCGATAATATGCAGTTTACGACATGGCAGATGGCTGTGGGGGCCGCAGGTCTCTTCCTGTATTCATTTCTCTTTGAGCATACGGAAAGTGACTGGGGGATCATGCCTGTCCTGTATATTGTATTTGCGGGAGTTGTCGCATCGGCGTTTGCTTTTATTCTGTGGTATCGTATCCTATCGACATTAGAAGCAAGCAAAGCATCCGTCTCGCTGCTGATGGTTCCGGTGGTCGGAGTACTATCGGGGGTTCTTGTTCTGAACGAGAGTCTTAAGCCTGCAACCTTGGGCGGTATCGTCTGTATTCTTGCCGGGGTGTGGCTTGTTAACTCGAGAAAAGGGGAGCGTCGCAGGAAAAATAGAGGGATGAATTATCATACGGATAGTGATACACTTTAAACAGTTTAAGCACTTTAGGTGACCCGAACAGAGGGAGGGGCTTAAAGTGCTTTGTTGTTTGAGCAAGCAGCTGATTAACAGCAATCAAGAAGAGTCGGAGGGTCTACTTGCTATGAAGATCAAGATTTTATTGCTAGCCCCATATAGAGGATTGAAGGAACTAGCTTTAAGCCTTGCTTCGGAACAAAATGATTTTGATATCACGGTAAGGGAAGGCGATCTTGAAGAAGCGTTGGCCATCTATAGGCATTTGGAAAACGAAGGGTACCAAATGGTTATAAGCCGCGGAGGAACGGCTAATCTTCTCCGGGATCATGTGCCACAGCCAGTGATTGAAATCCCTTTATCAGGCTTCGATATTCTTCGGACATTAACCTTAATCAAAGACTATAAGGGAAAGCTGGAGATGGTGGCTTTTCCGAATATTTGCGATGGAGTCATTGCGGTTTCCCACCTGATGGGGATCGATATTCCTTATACCGTGATTCATGAAGAGTCACAAGTCGAGGGGATTATTCTGGAAGCGAAAGAAAAGGGCGTCCAGGTGGTTGTGGGAGATACCGTGACCATAAGAATGGCCAAGAAGCACGGCTTACAGGGGGTCTTGATTACTTCAGGCAGAGAGTCTGTTATTGAAGCCTTCCATCACGCGAAGCAGGTATATCAGGTGCTCTCACGCAGCGATAAGAAAATTCAGGCTTATGAAGTGCTGCTCAATGAACTGAAGGAAGGCATTGCGATTGTGGACGAGCAGGGGAGGATCAGATTTTCCAATCCTAGCTTTCATCGGTTTGTGCAGCTTTTCGGAGAGCAGGCAAACCCATCTTTAATTGAATTGTTTCCCGATTGGATCGCCATAGTGCAAACCGTGAATGAAAATAAAAAGGCGATATCCTATGTGAATGCTGGCGGTCAGCAGCTGCAGTGGACCATGGGGATTTTTGAAGAGGACAAGCATCAGCGGCTGTATTATATAAAAATGAAATCGCTGCGGGCCGCAGGGGATGAGCTGGAGATTCAATATGAGGAGCCGCCTATCATTTCGTTTACTCAAATCTTAGGATCAGCCAAGGCAGGCAAGAAAGCCGTCGAGAAAGCGAAGCAAGCGGCCGCCGAGCGCCTCATTACCCTGTATGGGGAAGAAGGAACAGGGAAAAAATATATTGCGGGTGCCATTCACGGGTCGCTTGGACCGGGGAACGGATTGTTTATCGAAGTGGATATCAAGGCAGGCACTCCCGGCGCTCTTTCCGGATTAAAAGACGCACTATCAGGGGGCGAAGCCGGATCGGTCTATCTGAAAGGGCTGGATAAATTTGACCATTCCAGTCAGTCCGTCATCAGCCGGCTGCTGGAGCGGGAGACCTATAAGTTTATCCTATCCTTCAGGGAATCCTCGAAGGCCATGCTCGATCAAGGAATCCTATGCGAAGAGCTGTATCGCCTCATCTCGGCCCATGAAATTTATATTCCGCCCTTACGTGAAAGGCTGGAGGATCTGGATGAGTATATCCGCTATTTTATCGGGAAATATAATGAAAAGTATGGAAAGCAAATTGTCGGGATCCGGGAAGAGGTACTGGAGAAGCTGTCTGAATATGCTTGGCAAGGCAACCTGGAAGAGCTTGAACATATGGTTGATGCCTTCGTAAGGTTGTCGGAAGGACAATATATCGAAGAGCCCGTGTTGTCCCTGCTGTCCATGCCAATGCATTCGGACAAGGTCAAAAATACAGCACGAGGCGATGTCATGGAAATCGATATCGGCCAAACGCTTGAGGAGATTGAGTACGAGATTATCGGGAGAGTTCTTACCGAGGAGAACATGAATCAATCCAGAGCGGCCAAGCGGCTGGGCATTACGCGAGCTACATTGTGGAGAAAGCTGAAAGCAACCAAAACTAACCAAGGTGTTTAAAAAATAAACACCTTGGTTAGTTTTTTTGTTTTTATGGTCTAATAATGATTTTTATGTTGATTTTTTTAACACTTTGATTTATGATTGAGATGAAAATGAAAGCGGTTTTAATATACTTGTATAATATTTAAACATTCCAGGAGGTTTCATCATGAAAATCAAAGCAACCTTAGAACGCATCCCGGGGGGGATGATGGTCGTACCCTTGCTGCTGGCTGCAACTATAAATACGTTTGCGCCTGATTTATTAAGGATCGGAAATTTCACACAGGCGTTGTTCGTTAACGGCGCTTCGACGTTGATTGCTCTGTTCCTTCTTTGTGCAGGAGCCCAAATCAATCTTAGAAATGTTGGAGTTTCCTTAGGCAAAGGCGCAACCTTATTGACCATCAAATGGTTAATCGGAGCCTTATTCGGTTTAGCGGCTTTTTTGCTGGCCGGACCTAACGGATTATTCCTTGGATTGGCGCCTATCGCCATTATTGCGGCAATGACCAACAGTAACGGCGGCCTCTACATGGCGGTTGTCGGTCAATACGGGAAAGAAGACGATAAAGCGGCGTATTCCTTGCTGGCGCTGAATGACGGCCCGTTTTTGACGATGGTGGCTTTATCGATTTTTGGAGCGATGGGATTTGTTGAAGGTATGTTTTCGTTTGTATCCTTCGTTTCTGTGTTACTTCCGATTGTGGTAGGGATGGTGCTTGGGAATCTGGATCCCGAAATGAGGACATTTTTTGCGAAGGGCAGCAATATGTTAATTCCGTTCTTTGCGTTCGCATTGGGTATGGGAATTGACTTCAACGCCATTATCAATGGCGGGATCAGCGGGGTTATGCTGGGTGTGGCCACGGTCCTATTTACAGGCTTGGGCGGTTACCTCGTATTTAAAGCGATCGGCTGGAACCCTATTGTCGGAGCGGCCGAAGGTTCTACGGCAGGCAACGCCGTAGCAACGCCTGCAGCCATCGCCGCCGCCAACGCCGCATTCGCTCCGATGGCCGAATTGGCCACAGTGCAAGTCGCCGCAAGTGTGGTAACGACAGCCATTCTGATGCCGATTTTTATTGCGTTCCTCGTGAAACGTTTGGAAAAGAAGGGACAACTTGAAAAGTATGGAATTCAAAGAGGAGAGGCGGCTCAGCAGTAAGCTGCAGCTGCCCGGAACTTACTCCAAGAGAGGTGAAGGCGTTGAAATTAGCGATGATTGCTGATGATTTGACCGGGGCTAATGACAGCGGAGTGCAGCTGGCTCGTTACGGATTGAATACGTCAGTGCTGTTCGAGCCAGATGTAACGGCAATCCATCAGGAAGCGGTTGTTATCGATACGGACAGCCGCTGGTTACCCCGGAGTCAAGCGTACGATAAGGTAAAAGAAGTATCGCAGGTACTCAAATCCGGCAGCTTTGATGTGATTTATAAAAAAGTCGATTCTACCCTGAGGGGAAATCTTGGAGCGGAGATCGACGCTTTATACGAAGTATTCCGCCCGGACTTTGTCGTGATTGCACCTGCTTATCCAAAGAATGGCAGAAAAACGATCGATGGCTATCACTATCTTCACGAGAAACCTTTGAGTGAAACGGAAATCGCAAAAGATCCGAAAACGCCTGTTCGCGATTCCTTTATTCCGAGCATTATTCAAAGTCAGTCGGAGCAGCCGATCGCCTTGGTTACTTATGAGGAGCTGCGTTCTGGATTGGAAGCTGTTCAGGCGAAGCTTATCCAGTGTCAGGAAGATGGAATCCGATATGTCGTATTTGATGCCGAAGAGGAAGAGGATTTAAGGCGTATTGTTCAAACGATGGCCCGCATCGGCCGCTCCGTTTGTTGGGTAGGCTCGGCAGGACTTGCCAACTATTTGCCGGAAATCTACGGGCTGCAAACGAAGGAGATCGAGCTTGACATTCAGCGAGATCAAAAGCCTGTGCTGCTCGTGGTCGGCAGCGTAAGCCCAACCACCCGAAAGCAGCTGGACATTGTCGTTCAACAGCCTCATATTAAAGGAATAGAGCTCCGGTCTTCCTTGCTTGTAGCCGATAATGCATCACGCAAGGCAGAGATGCAAAGGGTGTATGAGGAAGCGAAGAGGGCACTGGATGATCGGCATGATATTGCTCTCTTTTCCTCAGGAAGACCTGAAGATATTGAAGAGGCACAGCGGCTGGGGAAAAAGAACGGGATGGACGAAAGCGCTGTGAGCAATTCGATATCCGGGGCGCTGGGAACAGTGACTTCATGGCTCATCGAAGCCTGTGAAATCAAGGGCATGGTGTTAACCGGAGGCGATACGGCGAAGCAGGTCTGCATGCAGCTGGGCGTGACCGGATTTCATCTCATTGCCGAAGTGGAAATCGGCATCCCGCTTGGCCGCACCATTGGAGCTAAGCCCATGTATGCCATCACCAAAGCGGGGGCATTCGGTACGGACTTATCGCTGCTCAATTCCATACAAAAGCTCAAGGGGGAATGAACCATATGAAACCAGTCATAGGTATAACGATGGGCGATGCTTCAGGCATTGGTCCGGAAATTATCGTGAAAGCTCTGCAATCCGCTCAGGTGTACGATCAATGCAAGCCGGTTGTCATAGGCGATTACAAAATTCTGGAGCGGGCCAGAAAAGTGGTGCAGGCGGACGTGAACATTCGTAAAATTAGTCAGCTTAGCGAGGCTGTATTCCAGCACGGCATCATCGATTGTGTTGATTTGGATATTTTGCCGGAAGACTTACCGTTTGGGCAAGTGTCGAGTGAAGCGGGGAACGCGGCCTTCCAATTTATTAAAAAGGCAGTGGAGCTCGCCAAGGCGAAGGAAATTCATGCGATTTGTACGGCTCCCTTGAATAAAGAAGCCCTTCATAAAGGAGGACATCTGTATCCGGGTCATACCGAAATCCTGGCCGAATTAACTGATACTGAGGATTATTCTATGCTGTTATCCTCACCGAATCTCAAGGTCATCCATCTCACCACTCACGTGGGATTGATTAAAGCGATCGAAATGATTAATCCGGAAAGAACGTATACGGTCGTTAAGCTGGCTCATGAGACGCTGACCCGTGCGGGGAAATCCCAGCCGAAAATTGCGGTATGCGGGATTAATCCCCATGCCGGTGAGAATGGATTGTTCGGGAACGGGGAAGAAGAAGAGAAGTTGATTCCGGCCATCGAGAAGGCTAAAGCAGAGGGCATGGATGTCACAGGACCGTACCCGGCCGATACGTTGTTTTTCCGTGCGGTTCGCGGCGATTTTGACATCGTTGTGGCCTGCTATCACGACCAAGGTCACGGACCTATTAAGGTATTGGGATTGGAAGAAGGGGTTAACATTACGGTCGGGTTAAAAGGCGGAATCATTCGCACCTCGGTAGACCACGGAACCGCTTTTGATATTGCAGGTAAAAATGTTGCCGATGAACGAAGCATGTTAGCGGCCATTCGGGATGCCATTGAATTAGCTCCTAAGGATATGTAATAAAGAGCCTGTGTTCCGAATATAGGAACACAGGCTCTTTCTTGACCATCCGATAATATATAGCGTATCATGGATGTAATTGTATACAGCATGGGGGTCTGAGGAATCGGACTGAGAGTACGGCTGGTTCGCCGTTAACCATTTGAACCTGTTGGGTCATGCCAGCGTAGGGAGAGGTGAGGGAACGCACTTTGCTATGGGCAAGGTGTGTTTTTTGTTAGCTGAGGGCAGGGGGAGGATTAAGGTGACCTACCTGGAATTTCAAGGAGTAAGTCACAACTATAATGGGGAGCAACAAGTCATCCATAGCCTGCATTTGCAGGTACAGGAGGGTGAATTTGTTACCCTGGTCGGGAGAAGCGGGTGCGGCAAGACGACCCTGTTAAAAATGGCAGCAGGATTGCTGACGCCTGACGAAGGAAAGGTCCGGATCGCGGACAAGCCGGTAACGAAGCCGCAAACCCAAGTTGGTGTTGTATTTCAAGCGCCTACTTTGTTGGAATGGCAAACCGTAAGGGAGAATGTCCTGCTGCCGGTGTCTTTGGTGCGTAAGCCGACACGGGCGGACCGGGAAGCGGCAGATGCCTATTTGGAACGCATGGGTTTGGCTCTGCATGCGGATAAATATCCCGCCGAGCTGTCCGGCGGACAGCAAAGCCGCGTGGGCATTGCCCGAGCATTGATACGAGAGCCGTCCTTGCTGCTGATGGATGAGCCTTTCGCCGCGTTGGATGCGTTGACAAGGGAGTCTTTGCAGGAGGATCTCCTCCAGCTGTGCAGGAGCAAGAAGATCACGGTCCTCTTTATTACCCATGATATTACGGAGGCCGTGTATTTATCGGATCGTGTCATTGTTCTTCATGGAGGAGGAATTGCGGGGGAATACTCCGTACCTCTACCTGATTCGCGCCATTATGAGATGCGCTATGACAGCGAATTTAACCGAGTCTGTCTAGCGGTAAGACAGGCGATGGAAGGAGGGGAGCGGAAGTGATTCGGAATTCTATCCTTCCGGTCGGGCTTTTTGTACTGATGATCGCCGTATGGGAGGGCTTTGTCCGCTCCAGCGGGGTCTCAGAGCTGGTACTGCCTGCCCCCTCTGTCATAGCGGATACCCTGTGGACGGGTTTGGTCACTGGATATTTTACGAAACATATCGGCCAAACGCTGCTCGAGATTGTACTCGGCTTGCTGCTGGGCGGCTTGTTCGGGGTTCTTTGCGGAATCGGGATGGGAGAGTGGGCGTGGTTAAGGCGGCTTTTATCCCCTTATATCGTGGCCAGTCAAGCGGTCCCTAAGCTGGCGCTGGCTCCGTTATTTATGATCTGGTTCGGATTCGGAACCACCCCCAAAGTCGTCATCACGGCGTTAATCTCCTTCTTTCCTCTGCTGGAAAGCACTGTAACCGCTATCCACTACGTAGACCCGTTGAAGCGGGACTTGTTCCGGGTGCTGGGGGCCTCCCGGTGGCAGACGTTGATCCGGTTGAAGCTGCCGGCGGGATTGCCTGGTATTCTTTCAGGGCTTCGCGTCGCTGTGGTGTTGGCTGTAGTGGGGGCGGTGGTCGGTGAGTTTATCGGGGGCAACCAAGGCCTCGGCGCTTTGATCATCGCCTCCCAGGGCATGATGGATACGCCCTTGATGTTTTCTGTGCTGCTGCTGCTCACTGTTCTGGGCATGGCCTTGTATCAAGTGGTTATTATCGTAGAGCGGATCAAATTAAAACCATATAAAAGGGAGAAAGACAAATGAAAAAATATTCTATCGCAGCCATCATGATATTGGCGGGGAGTCTGCTGTTATCGGCATGTGGCACCTCATCCTCGAATGAAACCCATTCAGCTCCACCGGCAGCCGAGGCGCCATCGCAGCCGCAAAAGGTCGTAATGGCCAGCTGGAGCAAGCCGATCACCGAACAAACGAATCTTTATCATGCGGAGGAGCAAGGCTGGTTTAAGGAAAAAGGTATTGATTTTACGTTTGTTCCGGGTGCCGGGGGCGGAGATGCGATTAAGAACATTTTGTCCAAGCAGGCCGACATTGCGTTTACAGACCCGGGTTCCTTATACTTTGCTTTAGATAAAGGCGAGAAGCTGCATGTCATTTATAATATTTATCCTCAAAACGTATTTAATATCGTGTCTCTGAAGGATAAAAACATCCAGGATCCTAAAGATCTCAAGGGGAAAAAGATCGGGGTATACAGTCTATCCAGCGGCACCCGGCATAACCTGCTGGTTGTTCTGAATCAGGCTGGACTAACGGAAAAGGACGTCACCATCGTGGAAACCGGCGTATCCAATTTCGCTCCTCTGATCCAAGGACAGGTAGATGCAACGGCGGCCACAGATACGGGCTTGTCCGATGCGAAGCTGAAGGGACTCGGAGACGTGAATGTCATCAACGTGAGGGATTCTTTGAATGTACCGAGCGATGTGTTCGTTGTAACCGAGGAGACCTTCCAGCAGAAGAAAGAAATGCTGAAGAACTTCCTGGAGGCTTATAAGAAAAGCGCAGAGTGGATGATTCAGAATCCCGACGCGGCAGCGGAAGTTGCTTTGACAAAAGCAATCGACGGGAAAGATAAGCAGCGCAATGTGGAGATTATTAAACTTCGCAATGAATCGACGGTATCCGCAGATACGGACAAAAACGGACTCGGTTGGCTGGATGCGTCTGTGCTGCAGGAAGGCGCCGATGTATATAAGAAGCTCGGTTTGATCGAAAACAATTTGAAGCTAAATGACATTGTGACCAATGACCTGGTGCCGAAGAAGTAATGCCCTAAGTGTGAGCCGGAATCAAGCTTTCAATAATGGGAATTGTGATATAGGGAGGGGGAACGCATTTGAAGGCGGAATCGAGAGAAATCGTACAACATATTTTGGGGTATATCGAGCGCTTCTCGGCAGGCGATGTAACGGAGGCGGAAACGGAGGCTTCGTTTCAAGAGGCAGCCATGAAGCTGTTTCGCTATCAATTCCAGCATAACGCAGCGTACAAGAAATATGGCCAGGCCCGGCGTAAATCCCCATTAACGGTAAGGGATTGGCGAGAAATTCCGCCGATCCCGATTCAGGCGTTTAAAGAGCTGACGCTATCCTGCGAGCCGGCGGAGGAAGCGGAAGCCGTATTCATGACAAGCGGAACAACGAATGCGGACAAGCGGGGCAAGCATTATCATCCGACCTTGGAGGTATGGGATGCCTCGATGGCGCCTCCTTTCAAACATTATGTGCTTCCGGACCGTGACCAGATTACGGTATTGGTGCTGTCTCCCGCGGCCGACCTGAATCGTAATTCTTCCCTCTCCCGTTATTTGACGAAGGCTGTGGAGCATTACGGCACATCCGGCAGCCGGTTTTTCTACTCGCAAGAAGGCGGGTTGGATATGGAAGGGGTTCTTGCGTCACTTCAGGAGTGTGCGGCTCGTAACGAACCGGTGCTTCTGATCGGGGCCACCTTTGCTTATGTGCATTTGCTGGATTACTGTGCTGAACATTCATATCAAGTCGAGCTTCCGCAGGGGAGCCGTCTTTTTGATACAGGCGGTCTGAAAGGACAGTCCCGCGAGATCGCGGCGGAGGAGCTGTACCAGAAGATCGAAGGGTATTTTGGACTGAAGCGCGAGTCCTGCGTGAATATGTACGGGATGACCGAGCTCAGCTCCCAAATCTATGATCAGACCATACGCAGCAGCTTACTTACGGGACGCACCGTGCACGAAAAAGCGAATCCCCCCTGGATTCGAACGCTTGTTCTTCATCCTGATTCATTGGAGCCGGTTCCTGATGGGGAAACCGGTGTGCTTGCCCATTATGATCTGGGCAGTTGGAATTCGGCATTTGCTGTTCTCACGGAGGATATGGGGTATAAGAACGAACACGGGCTTGTCCTGCTGGGGAGGATCAAAGGCTCGGAAGCCCGCGGCTGCTCCATAGCCATCGACCAGCTGATGAGTTCAAATAAGAAGTAGGTGAAAGTATGAGCTCAATGGAGAGGATAACCGTAAGAACTGCGTATAAAGTCCCAGATGCAATCCGGCTGACCTCGTTCACGGAGCGGCATTTCAATGGTCCTCAGGGAACGCTCGTTCTTAAATACCCGGATTTGACACCGGAGTTGATCGGGGACATCGCCCGGGAAATATCCATGCGGCGAAGGGATTATTTGTCCCGCTTAAGAACAGAACAGATTGTTGAGCGATTAGACCTGGCCGTGCGCAAATGGTTGGACCCGGACTATAACCTCCGCCGGTTGGCGGAGGCTTGGCTGCCGGTTATTACGGGCTACGACGGGGGAATGATTCGGCTCGAACTTAAACGCTTCTTCCGGACCTTTCGACGGAAGGAGCTGCTTCGCTTTCTGGACGAAGAGTTCGATGCTTCAGCGGTACTCGATGAGTTTCGGCCGCGCAAAAATGGCGGAATGAGCCGGGCGTATGGGCCTGAGCTGCTATTTCACGTCTTTTCCGGCAATGTGCCTGGGCTTCCGATCTGGAGCTTAGTCATGGGAATATTATTGAAATCGGCGAATCTGGGCAAGACGTCCTCGGCCGAACCGCTCATGGCTGTGCTGTTCGCGGAGACGTTGGCGGAAGTGGACCCGCTGCTTGCGGACTGCTTAGCCGTACTGCCGTGGAAGGGCGGCAATGAGGCGTTGGAGCAGACCGTCATTGATGCGGCGGAAGCGATTGTCGCTTACGGCTCGCAGGAAACGGTGGAAAAGCTGCGGTCAAGAGTGCCGGGGACAAAGCGCTTCGTCAGTTACGGCTATAAGATCAGCTTCGCCATGATCGGGAAAGAGGCGCTGACCGCGGACCGGTATCAGGAAACGGCTCGGAGGCTGGCGGAGGATGCATCGATCTACGATCAGCAGGGGTGCTTGGCGCCGCATAGTGTGTTTGTCGAAGAAGGCGGAGCGGTGACTCCGCGTCAGTTCGGGCAGCTGTTGGCTTCCGAGATGGAGCGCTATCACGAGAAGAAGCCCAGAGCGGTTCTGTCGGACGAGGAATCGATGGCTATTCACGCGGTTAGACAGCGGTTTGAAATGATGGGTCTACGGGGAGAGCCCATAGCGGTCTATGCTAGTAGGACGGGAACGGATTGGACCGTTATTTATCATGGTCAGCCCGGCTTCGAAGCGTCTCCATTGAACCGGACGGTTCATGTGTTTGCATGTGAGTCCTTGGAGTCGGCCGCTGATCAGATACAGCCTTACCGGGACTACCTGCAGACGGTCGGCCTGGCTGTCGGTCCGGACCGGTTAGAACCGGTGGCCGGACTGCTTGGTATGTACGGGGCTACCCGTATCTGCGCGGTCGGGGAGATGTCGCGTACTCCTTCGGGCTGGCATCATGACGGACACTTGAATTTACTGGATTTGGTCCGCTGGGTCGATTTGGAACGAAGCGTTGAGCAGGATGCCGAACGTTACGATCCCGATGTAGAGTAAAGGGGGATGCGAATGGACTTCGCAGGAAAGACGGTTTTGGTCACAGGCGCGAGCCGGGGCATCGGCGCAAGTATTGCCAAGGCGTTCGGTGCTCTGGGAGCCTTGGTTATCGTTAACTATATAAGCAATAAAAAAGCGGCCTCGGAAGTGGTGGATCACATCCGGCAGACGGGCGGAGAGGCCGCGGCCTTGCAGGCCGATGTAACGGATGGGGAATCCGTGCAGCGGATGATCTCCGAAGCGGTGGATGCTTTTGGAGGAATCGATGTCGTTGTCAATAATGCGCTCAGTCATTACAGCTTCAATCCCAAGCAGCGCCAAACGGCGTGGAATATCGAGTGGGACGACTATCAAAGACAGCTGGACGGGAGTCTTGGAGGAGCGTTTCATGTTTGTAAAGCGGTCATTCCGCACATGAAGGAACAGAACCGCGGGCGGATCGTGAACATGGTCACCAACCTGATTGATTTTCCTGTCGTACCCTATCACGATTATACAACGGCCAAGTCGGCCCTGCTTGGCTACAGCCGCAATCTGGCTGCAGAGCTCGGAGCCTTCGGCATTACGGTGAACTGTGTGGCGCCTGGACTGACGTCCCCTACCGATTCGAGCCGCGAGACGAAAGAAGATGTCAAGAATGCGATTGTCCGTCTGACGCCGATGGGACGGCTCGCTTCCCCGAATGACATTACGGGTGCTGTTTTGTTTTTTTCCTCGGAATGGGCAGGGTTTATCACGGGGCAATGCTTGAGAGTAGATGGCGGATTGACCATGCATTAGTACATGAGAAATGAGTTAAAGGGAGGATTTCCGGAATGGACATTCAAGAAGCGATCACAGCTTTGGAAAAGGTGCGGCAAAAGAACCCGCTGGTGCATAATATCACCAATGTCGTTGTGACGAACTTCACCGCCAACGGTCTGCTTGCCTTAGGAGCTTCTCCCGTCATGGCTTATGCCAAAGAGGAAGTTGCCGATATGGCTAAGATTGCAGGCGCTCTTGTATTGAACATGGGCACGTTGGATGAAGAGGTCGTCCATGCAATGCTGCTTGCCGGGAAATCGGCGAATGCGCATCAGGTGCCCGTCGTGTTTGACCCGGTAGGGGCAGGAGCCACGCCTTATCGAACGGCAGTAGCACGCCAAATCATGAAGGAAATCGATATCTCTATTCTTAGGGGCAACGCTGCCGAAGTGGCCAATGTCATCGGAGAATCGCGGAGTATTAAGGGTGTCGACGCCGCGGAAGCGGGAGGCGATGCAGCGGGACTTGCCCGTAGGGCGGCTCAGGCGTTAGGGGTCGTAGTGGTCGTTACCGGGAAAGACGATATCGTGACCGACGGAACGGTGACCTACAAAGTCAGCAACGGTACCCCGCTGCTTACCAAAGTGACCGGGACGGGCTGCTTGTTAACCTCGGTGATCGGCGCTTTTGCGGCTGTGGAGAAGAATCTGACCTTGGCCGCAGCATCTGCTTTGGCCTACTATGGAGTTGCCGCAGAAAAGGCCTTGGAAGTATCGGGTTCTGACCGCCCGGGTACGTTTCAAATCGAATTTCTGAATGAGCTTTATCGGACGGATGGAGCTGCGCTTCGTGGGCATGCGGCAATTCAGGTGGACTAAATTCGGCCTACAACATGTTTAGCCCTGCAAGCTGTTGAGTACGTTCTATCTGTGGCCAACCGTCATATGATGTATGATCCGACACTTGTAGGGCTTCCGTAGGAAAAACCATTGGGGTGATTGACAAAAGTCACCAGCCTGGTTTATATTTCATTTAAAGCGTTTTCAAATCAAATATATAAAACGATGTACTATATTATAAAACAACATCGCACCAATACTCCTAGACGATTAGCAGTTCCTTCCCATGAAGCCTACACGTTTCAATTTGGTATCTTCAGACTATAGCACTTCTTTTTGTGAACAATAACCAAAACATTGTTTTATAATATAAAACATTAAGATATAATTTAACCGCTTTCATAAGGTTATTAACTGGGAATCAAACCTTCAGGATTTCCAGAAATAATAAATGATTCAAACTTTATTCAAAGGGGAGTGTCATTTGTGAGAGTAAAAAGAGGGTTTAAAATGACAGCCGTTCTTCTTCTGGCTGCTTCCGTTGTACTTGCAGGTTGCGCCGGAGGAGCCGATCAAGGCGCCAGTACCGGTTCGGGAACCTCCGGGGATGCGGGGAATTCGGGTCAAGCGCCGAAAACGATCAAAGTAGCGAATTATTTTGCAATCGATCATCCGCAGAACGTAGCTCTTCGAGAGAAGTTTAAGCCTTTGGTTGAGACCAACTCCAATGGCTCTCTCAAAGTAGAGATTTATGAGAACAACAAGCTTGGCGCTGAGAAAGAATTTTATAACGGGGTTCGCAGCGGAACGATCGAGATGGGGATCCCGGGGCTGATTATGCAGGCGGATATTGAGAAAATGCAGGTCGGCGAATGGCCGTTCCTGTTTGAAAACTTTACCCATGCCAAGAAAGTGTTTGACGGTCCAATCGGTCAAGAGATGTCTGAAGATATGGAAAGCAAACACGGCGTGAAAGTGCTCGCTTGGAGCGCTAACGGGTTCCGGATGTTCTCCAGCACCAAGCCGCTTAACAGCATGGAGGATTTCAAAGGCTTCCGACTCCGTTTGCCTAACATTCCGAACTACATCGCACTGGGTCAAGCCATGAAAGCCAACGTATCGCCGCTGCCGATTTCCGAGGTGTTTACAGCACTCGAGCAAAAGGTGGTTGACGGTCAGGATAACCCGATCGCTACCTTACGCGCATCCGGTTGGTATGAGGTGCAAAAGTATGTGCTGGAATCCAATCACATGTTCAGCCCTAATATGTATATCATCAACAAGAAATTCTGGGATACACTGACGCCGGAACAGCAGCAGGTTATCCAAGATGCATCGAAAGAAGCGGCAAGCCATGAGTGGAAGCTGCTTGAAGACAGCTTTGAAGCGGATAAGAAATTCCTGCAGGAAAAGGGCTTGCAGTTCATCACGCCGGACGACAACTTCAAGAAGGCGATGCAGGATGCCGCAGCTCCATTGTACGAGGAATTCTACAAGAAATATCCTTGGGGTAAAGAAATGGTAGAAAAGATTAAGGCAGAAGCGCAATAACTGCAAAGGAAGGAAGCGCGAGGGTTTGGCACACCCAGCCCCTTTTTTATAACATCAGAAAGGATCACTTGATCTGGAAGATCCGCTTTCTGATGTTATAAAAAAATACCGCTCAATATGGGCTGGCTGCTTAGAATGACTTCGGTAAACACTGATCTGATTATAAGTGAGGGGGAAATCTGCGTGAAAAATGTAGGGAAGGCTGTTGAGCATCTGTTTAACGGTTTCATCGCTTTTGCGCTATCGCTCATGGCTATCCTGGTTTTTGGAAATGTCGTGCTGCGCTACTTGTTTAACTCCGGAATTACCTGGTCCGAGGAAATGGCCAGATTTCTGTTCATCTGGCTCGTGCTTCTCGGCGCAGTTGCTGCATTCAAGGACAATTCACATCTGGGTGTCGATATGCTTGTCAAAAGACTATCAAAACCGCTGAAAAAGATCGTATTTATTATCAGCAATGTGATTCTGCTGTTTGTTCTCTACCTGGTGGTTGAAGGAAGCTGGAAAATTACGCTTCTTAACGCTGGCAGTACCGCGCCGGCGACCGGCTTGCCGCTAACGCTGATTTACGGAACGGGTATTGTTATGGGTGTCGGTATGGCGCTGATCGTCATTATAAAGTTATACCGCATTTTGTTTGCTAATGAGGATGTTAATCAATACATGCAGATACATGAATCCGAGGAAATGATTTCACATGTAAGTCCCTCCACCTCTCATACGAATCAGGAGGTGTCAAGATGACCGTTGCCGTATTCCTTGGATCTTTGCTTGGCGCCATGGCGCTTGGCATCCCGATCGCTTTTTCGCTGTTGGTAAGCGGAGTGGTGTTGATGTACACGATGGATATATTCGACAGCCAGATTATGGCCCAGAACTTGATTGATGGTGCCGACAACTTCCCGCTGCTGGCCATTCCTTTTTTTATTCTTGCGGGGGAAATTATGAATGCGGGCGGCATTTCCAAGCGCATTATAGATTTCGCTATGGCGCTCGTCGGTCATATCAAAGGAGGGCTCGGTTATGTAGCGATTCTCGGAAGTGTGATCTTCGCAGGTCTATCCGGCTCTGCTGTTGCGGATGCGGCTGCGCTCGGAGCGATATTAATTCCAATGATGGTTGCGGCGGGATACAACAAAAACCGTTCCGCAGGGTTGATTGCCTCTGGCGCCATCATTGCTCCCGTCATTCCGCCAAGCATCCCGATGATCATTTTCGGCGTGACTAGCGGTGTATCGATCACTAAATTGTTTATGGCTGGCATTATCCCTGGGTTATTGCTTGCTGTAGGTTTGACTATTGCCTGGTTTTTGATTGTACGTAAGGATCAATATAAAGTGTTCCCGAAAAAATCGGGGAAGGAAATTTTGAGAGCATCTGGTCAAGCGATATGGGCGCTTTTTTTGCCGGTGATTATCATTGCCGGTTTGCGCGGGGGAGCATTTACACCGACTGAAGCGGCGGTTGTTGCGGCTTTCTATGCATTGTTCGTCAGTGTCGTAATTTATCGTGAGCTGAAGCTTCAAGATTTGTATCGCGTACTGGTTTCTTCAGGAAAAATGACGAGCGTTGTCATGTTCCTGGCTGCAGCAGCGCTGGTATCGTCTTGGTTGATCACTGTAGCGAATATACCTAACGAACTGACGACCATGCTCGGTCCGTTGATGGACAATCAATTGCTTCTTTTAATGATGATTAACCTCGTTGTCTTCTTGGTCGGAACGGCCATGGATTTGACCCCTACGATTCTGATCCTGACGCCGGTGCTTATGCCGATCGTTATTGCTGGAGGAATCGATCCGGTGCTTTTTGGACTTCTGTTTGTTCTTAACTGCTCGATCGGTCTGCTTACGCCTCCGGTAGGAACCGTACTGAACGTTGTGGCCGGGGTAGGGAAACTGAGCATGGAAGACATTATGAAGGGCGTTTGGCCGTTCTTGCTGGTCGAACTCATCGTGCTGCTTCTTCTCACTTTGTTCCCGCAGATCGTACTTGTTCCACTTGGTTGGTTTACTTCATAGAGGAGGAAATGGTAGATGAAAAAATGGAAAGTTGTCGTTACGGATTGGGAGTATACAGATCTGCGGTTTGAGGAAAGCGTATTGCTTCGCCACGAAGCTATCGAACTCGTAGCTGCCCAGTGCAAAACCGAGGAAGACGTGATTGAGGTATGCCGAGACGCCGATGCGCTGATCAACCAATACGCTCCGCTTAGCCGCAAGGTCATTGAAGCGCTGGAGAACTGCAAGGTCATCACGCGCTATGGCGTCGGGGTGAACACGATTGATCTGGATGCCGCTACGGACAAGGGAATCTGCGTAGCCAACGTGCCGGATTACTGCATGGATGAAGTGGCCGACCATGCGCTAGCATTGCTCCTGAGCTGGACCAGGAAGATTACGCTGGCTAATCATCATGTGAAAAACGGCAATTGGGACTTCAAGGTCACGCAGCCGATTTATCGTCTCCGCGGAAGAACGATTGGCTTAGTCGGCTTCGGCAAAATTCCTCAGATGCTGGCGGAAAAAGTAAAGCCGCTCGGCTTGAAGATTCTTGCTTATGATCCTTATTATCCGAAGCATTCGGCTGAAGAGAAGGGGGTCACGCTGGTCGAGCTGGATGAGCTGTGTGCCCAATCCGATTTTATCTCCGTACATGCTCCGCTTATGGAAGCTACGCGCGGGATGATGAGTGAGAAGCAATTTGCCCAGATGAAGAAAGAGGCCATTATCATCAATACTTCCCGAGGACCGGTCATTAATGAAAAGGCACTTGTCGATGCTTTGACTAGAGGACAGATTGCCGGAGCGGCGCTGGACGTTGTGGAAGAAGAGCCGATCGCAAAGGACCATCCGTTCCTGTCGATGGATAACGTCATCTTAACGCCTCACGTGGCTTGGTATTCGGAAGAATCGGCAGCGGAGATGCGCTCCAAAGCAGCTATGGGTGTAGTCGATGTATTGATTGCCGGTGAATATCCGAAGTACCTGGTGAATCAGAAGGTGAAGGAGCAGGTAGAAATGAAGGCCTCACAGCCGGAGCTGCGATATCAAACCCTTTAAGCATATAATCCAAAAATAAGATTGGGGGAATCACACATGAAATGGTTCAAAAAAGCAATGATCGGTATTACACTGCCGAGCTTACTTGTAGTGAGCGCTTGCGGTGGAACGACGAGCAATGACCCAGCGCCGGCACAGGGGAATTCCGGAGCTCCGGCAGCAGCGCCAGCTAAAGAATCCCGTACCCTCAGAGCAGGGATCGGCTTGAATGAGGATCATCCGCAGGGTCAAGGCTTAAAGAAATTCGCCGAACTGGTGAACGAAAAGAGCGGCGGCAGCATGAAGGTGCAAACATTCTTCTCCGCTCAATTGGGCGATGACTTGAAAATGACGAACGCGCTAAAAGCCGGCACGCAGGAAATCACGATTCCTTCGACTTCTCCGCTCACCTCGATGGTAAAAGAATTCGGCATGTACGATTTTCCGTTCGTGTTCAATAACGACAAAGAAGCAGATGCGGTGCTTGATGGGCCTGTGGGGAAAAAATTGCTCGATATGCTGCCGCAGCAAGGACTTATTGGATTAACTTATTGGGAGAACGGTTTCCGTAATTTGACGAACAGCAAGAAGCCGGTTGCGACGGCAGCCGATTTTCAGGGACTGAGAGTCCGCACACTGCAAAGCAAAGTGCATATTGAAGCATTCAGCGCTTTAGGAGCTAATCCGTCGCCAATGCCGTTCTCCGAAGTATTCAGCGCATTGGAAGGCAAAACGGTTGATGGACAAGAAAATCCGCTGCCGACGATCGAATCCAATAAGTACTTTGAAGTGCAGAAATTTTTGAGCTTGACGAATCACGTTTACACGCCGTTCGTATTCCTTGTCAGTAAAAAGTTCTGGGACGGATTGACTCCGGATGAGCAAAAGATTTTGCAGGAAGCATCTATCGAGGCAGGTAAATTCCAACGTGAAATGAACCGGGAGAAAAATAAGCAATCATTGGAAAACTTGAAGAAGGCCGGTATGCAGGTTAATGAAGTTAAACCGGAAGACAGAGCGAAGATGCAGGAAATCGTCAAGCCTGTCCTCGATACTTTCTCCAAAGAGTTAGGCGAAGCTTTAATCAAAGAAATGTACGATGAAGTAAACAAGGCGCGCGGGAATTAAGGCAACGCGGCATGTTCCGGAAGCGGCCTGGCTGGGAGCAACAGGAGTATCGATATTTTCGGAGCCGCTTTCCATGGATTTTGCCGTAAAGGCGCATGACTAGATCGATTTGAAAATGGTTCGCTCTGAACCAGTAATACGTTAACTAAAGGAGATGCGACCCTTGCAAAAAACTCGTGATGTGATTGAACAGCTTGGATTCCCGCGTGGTGACCTTCATGATCTGCCGTCCTCCACCAAGACGTTTCCGGATGGCGCCCAGTATCGGGTTGAAATTCCCAGCGTCGAAGGACCTGCCTCCTTTGAGGGGGTGATTGAAGCTTGCAAGCAATATGATGTGTTGATTCACCGTGTGTCTCAGGGCAGCGGCATCATGCTGCTTACCGATGAAGAGCTGAAGCAAATGGCGGAAATCGGCAAGCGCGAAAACCTGGAGGTCAGCTTGTTTGTCGGACCTCGAGGCACGTGGGATACTAACGCTATGCCTTGGGCTAGTGCCGGAAAGGTCATCGGACTTCGTGTAGAAAGCATGGATCAGCTCGTTTATTCGATCGAGGATATTAAGCGTGCCTGCGACATGGGCATCCGCAGTATTCTCGTAGCGGATGAAGGGCTGCTTTGGCTTGTAAATGAGTTTAAAAAGAAGGGCGAGCTGCCGGAAGAATTGGTCGTAAAAATTTCCGTGCAAATGGCGCAAGCTAACCCCGTTTCCATTAAACTGATCGAAAGCGTAGGGGCAGACACCTATAACGTTCCGACCGATCTTACCCTGGCCCGCCTTGCTGCGATTCGTCAGGCTATTGATATTCCGATCGACATTTATGTTGAAGTCCCAGACGATATCGGCGGATTTATCCGGCATTACGAAATTCCGGAAATCATCCGTGTGGCTGCTCCAGTATATATTAAGTTTGGATTGCGCAATTCACCTAACATTTACCCTTCCGGCACGCATTTGGAGCAAACCTCGATTGCACTGTGCAAAGAGCGCGTGAGACGAGCAAGAATTGGTTTGGATATGATCAAGCGGTACAGTCCCGATTTGAAAACCTCAGAAAAAGGCGCTGCCGGATTAGGGGTTCCTGTGATCGAGTAAAAATGAAAGGTTTCCGTAAAAGGGTGAAAAAACATGCCGATGATTCAATCTGTAGAACGCGCACTTTTGATTTTGGATTTGTTCGATGAGTATGACACTGAGCTAAAAATCACCGAAATCAGCGATCGCATGGTTCTGCATAAGAGCACCGTTCATTCTCTCTTAAAAACGCTTCAGGTTCATCGCTATATTGAGCAAAATCCCGAAAATGGAAAATACCGCTTGGGAATGAAGCTGCTCGAGAGAGGGACGATCGTCATGCATAATCTCGATATTCGGAACGTTGTAAGAAAGCACCTGATCCAATTATCGAGCAGTTCCGGCCAGACGACCAATTTGGTCATCCTGGACGGCAAAGAGGGCGTCTACATCGATAAAGTGGAAGGACCAAAGGCCATTATCCGTTATTCCCGTATCGGCAAACGAATTCCAATTCATTGCAGTGCGGTTGGCAAAGTACTCGTTGCTTATAAAATTCCAAAAGAGTTAAAGAAATTACTTGAAGGTTATGTTTACAGGTCACATACGCCAAAAACGATTATGAGCGAATCTTATTTTATGCAAGAGCTTGAGAAGGTACGCGAACAGGGTTACTCTGTCGACAATGAAGAAAATGAGCCGGGTGTGCGCTGCATCGCAGTCCCGGTAAGGGATCATACTGGGCAGGTTATCGCCGCGATCAGTATGTCAACGCTCATCGCACGCGTTAACGATGCGGAGTTGATTGAACACGTGAAATTCCTGCAGCAGGCCGCTGAGGAAATTTCAGACCAGATGGGATTCGGCATTCCTTCATTTCATCATGCCCGGGAAGTGCTCTAAGGATATGAGGGAGTTCAATATATACAAACTGGGGAGGCATATTTTATGCGTATAATTCGATATATTAATGAGTCCGATGTATCTACGGTCGCTGCTTTAACGGACGAGAATCAAGTGTTTGTGCTGCCGTATCAAGGATTTATGGAGCTGACGCAGGCTGCTTCGGAGCAGGGCACGACTCCATTGAAGCTCGTTCAGCACGAAATCGAAGGCGGTAACCCTCTTCCAACGGCCGTCGAAAGCCTTCGTCTACTGGTGCCGATTGAAGCCCCTGAGGTATGGGCGGCCGGCGTTACCTATGCCCGAAGCAAGGAAGCCCGAAACTATGAAGCTACCGGCGGCAAGCTGGATGCAACGACGTTTTACGATAAAGTATACGATGCGGAGCGTCCGGAAATTTTCTTGAAATCGACTGCCGCAAGGACCGTGGGTCCCAATGACGATGTTTACCTGCGCAGCGATTCAGACTGGCAAATTCCGGAGACGGAGCTCGGACTTGTCATCGACAGCAAAGGGACGATTCTAGGTTATACCGTCGGTAATGATATGAGCTGCCGTGACATCGAAGGGGAAAATCCGCTCTATCTTCCGCAAGCTAAAGTTTGGAAACGATCGTGCTCCATCGGGCCGTCCATCCGTTTGGCGGAAACCGTGAAGGATCCGTACACTTTCGAAATTGCATGCCGAATTTACCGCAATAATGAGAAGGTCGTTGAAGGTACGGCAAGCACCGGGCAGTTAAAGAGAAAGCTTGATGAGCTGGTTTCTTTCCTAATTAGAGATAATGAAATTTTTGACGGCACGGTCCTTCTTACGGGGACTTGCATCGTTCCGCCGAATGAGTTCACGTTGGAGGATGGCGACCGCATTGAGAATGAAATCACAAATATCGGTGTGCTGACGA
This sequence comes from Paenibacillus sp. PvR098, assembly GCF_017833255.1. Taxonomy (NCBI): domain Bacteria; kingdom Bacillati; phylum Bacillota; class Bacilli; order Caryophanales; family Paenibacillaceae; genus Paenibacillus; species Paenibacillus sp. PvR098. The sequence goes on along the minus strand of NZ_JAFIBU010000001.1, from coordinate 3,160,767 downwards.
ACTTCGTAAAACGCCAATAAGCGGATGACGGAAATATTAAAACAGCATGATTTCGGTATCTGGCGCATTGGCCCTACATTCTAATTTGTTATTCGGAAGGAGTCCTATTAAAAATGAACGTACAAACTGAAGCCAAAACCTATTTGAACTACATTAACGGAGAGTGGACTGCCGCTTCCACCGGTAAAACGGACGCGAGCATTAACCCTGCGAACAAGCATGAAATTGTCGGCTATTTTCAAAAATCCGGCAAGGAAGACCTGGACCGTGCCGTAGCTGCTGCCAAGAAGGCTCTGACGCAGTGGAAAAAGCTGTCCGGCCCGGCTCGTGGAGAGTACCTGTACAAAATGGCGAACGCCCTGGAAAAGCGTCTCGATGAAGTAGCGGAAACGATGACGAGGGAAATGGGGAAGACGCTGCCTGAAGCCAAGGGCGAAACCGCGCGCGGCATTGCGATTTTGCGTTATTACGCAGGTGAGGGCATGCGTAAGAACGGCGATGTCATTCCGTCTACCGATGCAGATGCTCTGATGTTTACCACACGCGCTCCGCTGGGCGTGGTAGGTGTGATTACGCCTTGGAACTTCCCTGTGGCCATTCCGATTTGGAAAATGGCACCCGCGCTCGTATACGGAAATACTGTTGTCATCAAGCCTGCCCAAGAAACGGCTGTCACTGCAGCGAAAGTGATCGAATGCTTGACTGAAGCCGGGCTGCCTGCCGGCGTCTTGAATCTGGTCACAGGCAACGGGTCCGTCATCGGACAGGGCATTATCGATCATCCGGACATTAACGGTATCACATTCACCGGCTCTGATAACGTTGGGAAAATGGTTGGACAGGGTGCGCTTGCACGCGGTGCTAAATACCAGCTGGAGATGGGCGGCAAAAATCCGGTTATCGTGGCGGCCGATGCGGACCTGGATCTTGCGGTCGATGCGACCATCAGCGGCGGTCTTCGTTCCACTGGTCAAAAATGTACCGCAACCAGCCGTGTTATCGTTCAAAGCGCGGTATATGACGAGTTCAAACAAAAGCTTCTGGCCAAGGTGAAAGACATCAAGGTCGGCCATGGGCTGCAGAGCGAAACATGGATGGGGCCTTGCGCCAGCCAAAGCCAATTGGATACCGTTCTTTCGTATATTCAAAAAGGGATTGAGGAAGGGGCAATTCTTCTTCACGGCGGAAGTCAACCTGAAGGAGAAGGGTTGGAGAACGGCTTCTATGTGGAGCCGACCGTGTTTGAGAACGTGAAGTCCGAGATGACCATCGCGCAGGAAGAAATTTTCGGACCTGTGCTTGCCTTGATTAAGGTCGATTCCGTGCAGGAAGCGGTCGAGATCGCTAACGACGTGAAGTTCGGTCTCAGCGCGTCTATTTTCACCCGTGACATCGGCAATATCCTGAATTTCATCAAGGATATGGACGCTGGTCTTGTCCGTGTCAATTCCGAAAGTGCGGGCGTAGAGCTGCAGGCTCCGTTTGGCGGTATGAAACAATCAAGCTCCCATTCCCGTGAGCAGGGTCAAGCGGCGATCGAATTTTTCACTTCGATCAAAACCGTATTCGTCAAACCATAAAAGAGTCGTAATGAGATAGGAAATGGAGGGCTGGATTTGCTTGCAGAAAAAGCAAATCAGCCCTCCATTTTTAGTGAGAGAACGTGTATGGATCTCATAGTAAAACTCACATAGGGATATCTAAAAATAGATTGTTAACGTGAACATTTTTGTATTGTAATTGCTCAATAAAAGAAGTACTATTAAAGCACACGTGAACATTGATCTTAAAAAGGCAAAGGTGGAGTGTTTATGAAAAAATTTTTGGATGAAAATTTCTTGTTAAACAATGGCACTGCGATCGATTTATACAACCATTATGCCAAAGATATGCCGATCATTGACTACCACTGCCACTTAAGCCCTCAGGAAATATATGAAAATAAAACCTTCAAAAATATTACCGAAGTTTGGCTGTACGGAGATCACTACAAATGGAGAGTCATGAGAGCTAACGGTGTGGACGAGAAGTACATTACCGGTGATGCAAGCGACTATGAGAAATTCCTAGCATGGGCCAGAACCGTACCCATGACCATAGGCAATCCTCTGTACCAATGGTCTCATCTGGAGCTTCAACGGTTTTTCGGCATCTACGAATTAATTAACGAAAAGAACGCACCGTTAATTTGGGATAAAGTAAACGCTTTACTGGGTGGAGAAGGCTTCAGTGCGAGGGATTTGATTGCAAAGTCCAATGTAAAAGTGGTATGTACGACAGACGATCCTGCGGATTCCCTGGAATATCATATCAAACTGAAGGAAGAGAACGATTTTAGCGTGGCCGTACTACCTGCTTTCAGACCGGATAAAGGACTGGAAATCAACAGAAGCACGTTCGTGCCTTGGGTAGAGAAGCTTGGGCAAGTATCCGGTCAGCCGATCAGCAGCTACGATCATTTCCTGGCTGCTCTGGATTCAAGGGCCAGGTTCTTCCACAGCGTGGGCGGCACGGTTTCCGACCATGCATTAGACTATGTAGCATATGCCGAGACGACCAAAGAAGAAGCGGCAGATATTTTTGCCTATGCAATGCAAGGAAGAGCGGTAAGCTTAGAAGAAGAGAAAATGTTTAAAACATATACGTTAATTTTCTTAGGCAAAATTTATGCAGAGCTAGGCTGGGTCACGCAGTTCCATATTAACGCAGCCAGAAACAACAACTCGCGGATGTTTGAGCAGCTGGGTCCGGATACAGGCTTTGATTCCATCAACGACAGTGCGCCTGCTTATCCATTAGGAAAATTGCTCGATGCTATGGACAAAGAAAACGCCCTGCATAAAACGATCCTGTACTCTTTGAACCCCAAGGACAACTATGTTTTGGCGTCGGTGATGGGTGCCTTCCAGAACGGCGGTATTCCAGGGAAAATGCAGCTCGGATCCGCCTGGTGGTATAACGATACGAAGGACGGCATGCTCGAGCAGATGAAAACATTGGCGAACGTTGGGCTGCTGAGCCGTTTTGTAGGGATGCTAACCGATTCCAGAAGCTTCTTGTCTTATACTAGGCATGAATACTTCAGAAGATTGGTTTGTAACCTGCTCGGCGAATGGGTTGAGAATGGAGAAGTCCCGGATGACATGGAGCTTCTGGGAAGTATTGTTCAAGGCATTTCCTTTAACAATGCCAAGGAATATTTTGACTTCCCAATAAAAGCTTAGCGGGCATTTACCTTTCTAGGTTCAAACGACAGTAATCAAGTCATCCCTCGCGGATGGCTTTTTTCTTTATCGGTCATTTTAGGGCAGGTAAAGTCTTCACGTTTATCAATATCTTATTTTATGTTAGAGTAAATGGAACATAGCTAGACGGATGTCAAAGGAACTCTAATCAGGGTTCGTTGTGTTTATGGGGGAATTCATATGAATGGCTTGGGACAAGAAACTTTGGATCTGATCCCGCTTGGAGTTATTTTTATGGACCGTGACGAGCGAATGGTGCTCATGAATCGGTTTGCTGCGGATCGCTTTCCAGGGAAATTGGAGAAGGGTATATTTTTGAAGGATATACTCCAAAATGTGAATATAGATCTGTCCGATCAAAAGAGAAGTTTGCAATTTAAGTTGGGAGATGAAGCTTTTGTCGCTCAGCGGTTCCCCTTTTATCTGGAGGAATTGGGAGACGGGGAAGTATTGATTTTCCAGCAGGCCGCCTTGTTGGAGGAGGTCATCGGGGAGCTGGATTTATATAAAAATTTGAATTTCGATTTAAAAGCAATTTTTGATATCTCTTATGATGTGATTTATGTATCCGATGGCCAGGGGATTACCCTCCGGGTGAGCTCGGCGTGCAAAACCTTATGGGGCTATAAGGAAGAAGAGCTCGTAGGTAGAAGCGTGTATGAGCTGGAAAGAGAGGGAGTGTACTACCCTTCCATTACTCGTCTCGTCTTGGAAAAGAAAGAGCAAGTGTCGATGATTCAAACGACCAAGACCGGTCGCCGCTTGAAGGTAGTGGGTACCCCGATCAAAGACGAAGAAGGGCGAATTATCCGTGTCGTCAATGCATCCAGAGATGTTACGGAGGTTAGTCAGCTTCAATCCGAGATTGAGTTGCTCAGGCAGCTGACGGAAAGCTACCGGAAGGAAATTATGGACCTGCGTTCCAAAAAGGAATTTGAGAAGGAAATGATTTATCGGAGCGAGCAAATGGAGAAGGTCGTTTCATTCTCCCAAAAGGTAGCCAAGGTAGATTCCAGTGTGCTGCTTTTAGGTGAATCGGGAGTCGGCAAAGAAGTCATGGCCTCCTATATCCATAAGTGGAGTCACCGTCATGAAGGGCCGTTTATTACCGTTCATTGCGGGGCCATTCCTCCGCTGTTACTGGAAACCGAATTGTTTGGTGACGAGAGAGGAGCGGAAGTGAAGCCAGGCTGTATGGAGATGGCCCATGAAGGAACGCTGTTCCTGGATGAAGTGGAGCAAATCCCTCCGGCTCTGCAGGTAAAATTGCTTCAGGCCATTCAGGAAAAAAGGGTTACGCGCATGGGAGGGAGCACCTTTATTGAGGTCAATGTAAGGATCATATCCGCTACAACGCAGGATATCGAGCAAAAGGTACAGTCCGGACAGTTTCGTAAAGATCTTTACTACCAGCTGAATGTAGTTCCTATTGCTATTCCGCCGCTGCGTGAACGCAAAGAGGATGTAATCCCCTTAATTATCCACTTTGCAGATCAGCTGAACAGAAAGTATGGGCTGAAGAAGAAGTTTAATCCGTTGGTTTTGAAAAAAATGCAAGAATATGCTTGGCCGGGTAATGTCCGTGAGCTGCAGAACATGACCGAAAGATTGTTTGTAACCACGGAAGATGATTGGATTCATGAAGAGCATCTGCCTGACCATGTTAACATGAGTGCCAAGGAGCAAAAGAGCATCCAGATTCATAAGCTGATGCCTTTAAAGGAAGCCGTAGAGCTCTTGGAGAAAGAGATGCTGCAGCTGGCTCAAAAAAGATATCATTCCACCACGAAAATGGCTGAGGTGCTAGGAGTCAATCAATCTACCATTAGCAGAAAGCTTAGCCGATGGAAGGAAGAATAACTAACTATGCATTTTTGCATAAATGATTATGTATAAATGCATAATAAATAGGGGACGATGAGTATAATGAATCCTTTGATTTTAAAAGGATTATGATGAAATGACTATGCGATATCGCATAGTTTTTTGTTTTGGCGTATATTGTTTTACTTCCTTAGGCTTGTTATAAATATAAGATAGAGTAACGCTATGAAAGAAGTCGACCCGACGAAAGCGTTTGCAGATGATGTTGTTTAACAAGAAAAGGAGTGAGAGAATTGAAGTACCGGTATTTGATTTTTAGCATGATCGTATTTATGACGGTTATTAACTACATTGACCGGGGAGCGATTTCCTATGCTCAAGCCTCGATTATTGCAGAGTTTGGTCTAAACCCGAAGTCATGGGGTGAAATCCTCGGATACTTTGGCTACGGTTACATGTTCGGAGCGCTGTTCGGCGGGATACTGGCCGATAAGAAAGGACCGAAGTTTGTTTGGATTGTGGCAGGTATTGCTTGGTCCATCTTTGAGATTGGAACCGCTTATGCCGGCTACATCGGAATGACCTTATTTGGAGGGTCTGCCATTGCCGGATTCGCGCTGTTTCGAGTGTTGTTCGGTTTAGCGGAAGGTCCGCTGTTCTCAACCATCAACCGCACGATGGCCAACTGGGCCGCTCCCAAAGAAAGAGGCTTCGCCGCGTCGATCGGTTTGCTTGGCTCCCCGCTGGGCGCTTTATTGACAGCGCCTGTAGCTGTAGGCTTGCTTTCCATTATGGACTGGAAAAAAATGTTCCTTGTCCTGGGTATTATTGGACTCATTTGGGTTGTCATTTGGATGAAGATGTTTACCGACAATCCGGAGGATCATCCTAAGGTATCCAAGGAGGAATTGGCTGAAATCCGTTCCCAAGAAGGCTTGTTGAAAACTGAACAGGTCGTGAACAATCAGCCAAAGGTTCAAGTTCCATGGTATCATTTCTTTAAAAATCCAACCTTGGTGATGAATGCGATCGGGTATTTTGCTTTCCAATACGTTAACTTCTTGATTTTAACTTGGACACCCAAGTATTTGCAGGATACGTTTGATTTTAAGTTGTCCTCTCTGTGGTATTTGGGGATGATCCCTTGGATTGGCGCTTGCGTTACCGTACTGCTCGGAGGAAAAATTTCCGATTACCTGCGCCAGAGAACAGGCAGCTTGCGCATAGCCCGTTCCGGTTTGGCCGTTGTGTCCCTTTTTCTTACGGCGATCTGCTTTATGCTGATTCCAACGGTTGATAGCGTGGGGGCCGTGCTCGCGCTGATGGCCATCGGGAATGCATTTAACTTCTTGCCAAACTCCGTATATTGGACCGTCATCATCGACACCGAACCATCCAGAGCGGGAACGTTCGGTGGAGTTACGCATTTTATAACGAATATCGCTACGATTGTGGCTCCTACGTTAACAGGTGTACTTGTTGCCAGCAGCGGTTATACGGCCATGTTTGTAGCCGCAGCGGTTGCTGCAGCAGTAGGTATGGTTGCGATGATCTTTGTGAAGCCCGGCAAGAGAGAAAGAACGGCTTGATCGCCGGCGTTATGATAGTTCAAGCTAACCCTCGTGCATACGAGGGTTTTCCAAGTCTATGGTGAGAGGAGACTCCCAATGTCCGATTCTAATGTATTAAAGCTCGATATAACCGCAATTTCGAAGAAAATTCGCAGCAAGGAAGTATCTCCAAAGGAAATTGTCGCCCAATTAGTAAACCGAATAGAAGCCGTCAATCCGGTGCTTAATGCATTCATAACGGTAGCTGCAGAAGAAGCCTTCGAGCAGGCCAAGCAGGCTGAAGCCGAAATAACGTCGGGTCAATACAGAGGGCCGCTCCACGGGATCCCCATCGGATTGAAGGATTTGATATATACTAAAGGCATAAAAACAACCATGGGCTCGGAGATATTCAAAGACTTCATACCGGACTTTGATGCCACCGTGGTTCAAAAATTAAAGCACGCAGGTGCTATTATCATCGGAAAATTAAATACTCATGAATTTGCTTACGGGTCTACGGGAGATGTCTCTCACTTTGGCCCGGTGCGCAATCCTTATGATACGTCCAAAATGACCGGGGGATCGAGCAGCGGTTCCGGAGCGGCAGTTGCTTCTGCGCTCTGCTTCGGAGCTTTAGGCACGGATACCGGCGGCTCCATTCGGATTCCTTCTTCGGCTTGCGGTATTGTCGGGATGAAGCCTACCTTTGGGAGAGTAAGCAAACATGGTGCTTACCCGCTCGGGTTCACGCTGGATCATATCGGACCGATGACACGGACCGTTAGGGATAACGCAGAACTTCTGGGGATATTGGCCGGTCACGATCCTGAGGACCCTTACTCGGTGCAGCAAGCGGGAGAAGATTTTACGCGTTACTTAGGGGAGGCGATTCGCGGTAAGGTGGTTGGTATTCCATCGACCTTTTATTTTGACCTTATTGACGATGAAATCCGCTCCAAAATGGAGGAAGCCATTGATCTGCTGAGAGCTATGGGGGCGGAAATCCGAACGGTGGAGATGCCTGTTCTGTCTGAAGTCTCGTGGGCACAGCTGAAAACAATACAAAGTGAAGCCTATGCGGTTCACGAAGAGCACCTCGGTTCTTCGGCGGAGAAGTATCATCCGGAAGTGCTGGAACGGCTGCGGGCAAGCGCGGAGGCCAAGGGCTATGAATATGTGAAAGCACAAGACATTCGCCGCCGCGCTCAGGAGTCCTTCCGTCGTGCCTTCGAGCAAGTGGATGTCATGGTGGCGCCAACGCTTCCCATACTGCCTCCGGATATCGGACAGAGGGAAATCCAAATCCAAGGACAGAGTGAGCTGGTACGTGCCGCCCTACTGCGATTAACGGGGCCAACCAACTTAACGGGCCTGCCCAGCCTCTCGATTCCTAGCGGCTTTTCAAAGACGGGCCTGCCGATTGGGATGCAGTTTATCGGAAGACCTTTTGATGAGGCGACCTTGTATCAATTTGGGGCAGCTTTTGAGAAGGAAATTGCGGTTTCAACATTACAATGGGACATCAAATGAGTCACTTATAGCCAGGAGGGGAAGCTAAAGCAGCTTCCCCTTTTTTGTATAAAAAATTGACCGATGGCGAGAAAGAACCGGGCTTGACCAATGTAATGATTTTATGAACTTATCAAGAAGGCCTAAGGATTTGGGCGTATTTTGTCGACAAATATTTTATATCGATAAAAAACAAAAGGGGATATCAAATGTTTATCAAGAAATGGAAATTAAAGTTGGGGACAAAGATCAATTTCATTGTTCTGGCCGTTATTTTATTTTTATCGGCGGTAACAGGGGCTGTTGTCGTTCATCAGATTACAGCAGGCATAGAAGAAGTTGCCGTTGAAAAGGCGAAAGGGGATGTGGAGTTGGCTTACCGCTATATAGCCAACAAATATCCCGGTGATTGGGCGATTCAAAACGGGAAGTTATATAAAGGCTCAACGCTGATCAACGATAATTTTGATTCTGTCGATAAGATCGGTAATGATACCAGGGATACCGTAACCATTTTCCAGGGGGATACGCGTGTTTCCACCAATGTCATGAGAGATGGACAACGTGCTGTAGGCACTAAAGTCTCTGAAGCTGTAGCCGATGTCGTGTTAAAAAAAGGTGAACCCTACTACGGAGAGGCCAACGTTGCGGGACGAACCTTTCAAACCGCCTATAAGCCAATAAAGAATGCCAACGGGGAAACGATCGGTATTTTCTATGTCGGGGCATCTCAAGAGATGATCGATACCATGGTCACATCCTTTTTGAAAGTATTCATCGCGGTTCTGGCTGTTATCATTGTGATATCTACACTCAGCATTCTATGGTTTACCAACCGATTGAAAAAAAGATTAACCGCGATTTCGACGGCTCTCGATCGGGCTGGCAACGGAGATTTTACAACGAGGGTTACTGATGGTGCCGGAGATGAGCTTAGTGATTTAGCGAATAGCTTCAACCGAATGAGAGAGAACCTGCGAAGCATGGTGATCGATGTGGTGCAAACGTCGGAGCATGTTGCCTCATCATCGAAAGAGCTCACCGCTGGGGCTGAGCAGTCAAGCAAAGCGGCTGAAGAAATCACAGAGGTGATTCAACAGGTAGCCAGTGGTGCGGAAAGTCAAACGATCATGGTGGAAGAGAGCGAGAAAGCTTTAGAAGAAGTCACGATCGGCATTCAGAATATTGCAGAGACCTCGGCGGATATTGCGGAAAAAGGGAAATATGCTACAGATAGAGCCAAGCAAGGCGTACAATTTGTTGAAGGTACGGCTGAACAAATGAATGCGATCCATCAATCGGTGAATGAAAGTGGAGAAGCAATCCGATTATTAGATCAAAGGTCCAGAGAAATAGGTGAAATATCCACATTAATTACGGACATTGCGAACCGAACGAATCTGTTGGCTTTAAATGCGGCGATCGAAGCGGCTAGAGCAGGCGTGCATGGTAAAGGCTTTGCCGTTGTTGCAGATGAGGTACGTAAGCTTGCCGAGCAATCGCAGCAATCGTCAGCTCAGATTTCCGAGTTAATTCAAGAGATTCAGCATCATATGGGTCGTTCAACACATTCGATCACTCAAGTAAAATCAGAAGTCCAAGACGGACTGGTAGTGGTTAAAAAGACACAGGAAAGCTTTAAAGAAATCCATCAATCCATGGAGCGGATTGGAGCCCAAATCGATGAAATGGCTGCTACGGCAGAACAAATGTCGGCTAGCGCACAGGAGGTTTCCGCAACAGTAGCCGGAATTACCAAGATCTCCAAAGACAACGCGGGTCACACCCATTCGGTGGCTGCTTCAACGGAAGAACAACTGGCATCCATGGAGGAAATAACCGCCTCAGCCAATACTCTTTCCAATATGGCTATGAACTTACAGAAACAAATGTCTTCATTTAAAGTGTAAGACGTAAAGGGACCACTCCGATGTCTGTATTAGACAAAGTAGCGGTCCCTTTGCTTTGTTAAATCATGATGAGACGAGCAGGCTATGAGGAAGGATTGTCCTTCTTGCCGGATTGGATAGCATCCTCCCAGGTCACGGCCCAACGGCGAATATCCTCTTCGGCAAGGTCATGGCCTATTTGGACTTCAATCAATGCGATTGGCGTAATAGCCTTCACTGCATGCTTGGCACCGCAGGGGATTTGAATCACGTCGCCGGTTTGTACAGGAGAGAGTTGGTCCTCTAAGATCAGTTCTCCGGAACCGGATAGGATGGTCCAGACTTCTCTTCTCCTCTGATGCGAATGATAGCTGATATTTCTGCCTGGCAGGAGCTCGACTTTTTTGGTCAGCGTTTCTATTCCTTTTTCGGTTTTGGAGTGGTCCAACACCCTATAGTTTCCCCATCTTCTTTCTTCATACATGGGCCTTCGCCGGATACTGCCGATCTGCTGCTTAATTCGGTTGGCATTTGCTTTGCTTGCGACCAGAATACCATCAGGGCTCGCGGCAACGATGATATCGGATACATCAATCACGTGAATGGGATAAGAGAGCTCATTGATCAGATGGGTATTGATCGAGTCCTCTGACACCTGGCCCGAACCTATGATGCTGCTGCCAAGATGGTCCGTTAAAGTCTCCCAGCTTCCCAAGTCGTTCCAAACCCCGCCACAGGGAATGACAACCGAATGACGGTTTTTTTCCACGACTTCTTGATCAAAGCTGAGCTCGGGCAGCTGCTCGTAACGCTGTAGCCATTCCTCATACATAACGGGAAGACCTTGGCTGCTTAAGTATGAAAGCATGAATTGTAGAGAAAAAGCGAAAACACCGCAATTCCATAAGGCTTTCTTTCGGAGCAAAAGGCTTGCGTGTTTTTCATCGGGCTTTTCAACGAATTGAACAACCGGGTAGTATTCCATCTTGTTCTTGATTGCCGGGACAATATAGCCAAATTGGCTGGAGGCGTGCGTAGGATTGGTTCCGAGAAGGGCAAGCTCCGCTTTGGAATGAGCAAGGATGTTGGATAATCTGTGGAATATACGGAAGAAGGACTCCTCAACGAAAAGATCGACGGGAATAATGCAGACCGTTTCATTGGCATCGACATGCGTGCGGGAATGGAAATAAGATGCGGCTAAAGCGACGGCAGTGAAAGTTCCTCTTTTATGGGGTTCACTGATGATGGGGATCTGGTCTCCAATATGGTTTTGCATAATTTCAATTTGGCTTTGATGGGTGACAATCGAGGTGGACTGAAGCAGTCCGGCCGAATCCAATTGTCTGCATACCCTTTGGATCATGGATTCCCTGCCGCCGTTAGGAGCGCTTAGCAGCTTGAGAAATATTTTGGATCGGATCTCATTGGAGAGCGGCCAGAGTCTTTTCCCGGAACCGCCGGAAAGCAAAACGATTCGCAAGACTATTCCTCCTTACTGAAAGGCTTTGGGATCTTTGTTTCTTTATTCGGATCACCTTTTCGATAGCTTGCTTCAATGCGAAGCCGGCCCGGGACCAAGATCGGTTTAGCATATCCTTGCGGCCCTGCCGGCCTTTCTGCTTACACAGACCGGGATTTTGGTACGCCAATCTCATTTGCCTTTGTAGGCTCTGAATATCCGCTTCCGCCCATCGTTGTCCTTTTTGTGCAAATAAATAGCGGAAGCTGCGTGATATGGCGTGGTTGCTGTTCATGCTGATCGCCGGAGGTTTAAGCTGATAACGGATGAAAAAAGAATTACCGGAATGTAAGAAGTCCATGTGTCCACCCCATCCGGTTGTGATGACGGGAACACCGCTGGACAGCGACTCGAGAAACGGCAAGCCTACTCCTTCTCCTCGGGTAGGAAGAACAAAGGCGGAACCAAGAGTATATATTCCTTTAAGCTGCTGTGGCCGCAGATGTTGTGCGATAATGGCAATCGGAGCCGTTGGCTTGCGAATTCCAAGCTTTTTCTTGTAATTGTGTATTTTATTTTTAATCCAATTCGCGGTTTCAGTCCGGCTGTATCCATTCGTTTTGATCACTAATGCGACACGATCAGCCGGAGAGAATTCCTTCCAGTAAGCCCTTAATAAGGCCTCGGGATTTTTGCGATGCTGAAAGCCAAATACGGATACAAAAGTGAACTTTCCCGACGTCTTTATTAATCGTATTTTCCTGTTTTTTGGCGTATAGATATAGCTATGCACGCCGTGAGGCACAATGAATATAGGAATCTTCACCCCGCTATTTCTCATAGCCGCTTTATTGTGACGAGAGGGAACGCAAACGGCATCAAATTTATTGATATTGGGCAGCCACTGATTCGGGATTTTTGTTGTTTCCCATACCGTATTCAGAATGATATGATCGAATCGCTTTCTTTCCTCTTTCAGGTTAATGGTGCTGGGCGGACCATGATGGATTAACACCCTGCGTTTGTTTTGGGCATAGGGCTTTTGTGCGAATTTTGTTATCGGGGTATTCGTTCTGCTTTGATTTCTCGTCCATTGATGCGATCTCCCATCCACTTTGACATCCACGCCTTGCCTCTGTAAAGCAAGAACATACTCTCTGCTTGCTATTCCAAGACCGCTGGCTTTACTTACAGGCCCTCTCCATATCACTTGATAAGTTGTCATTGTATCGGTCCCTTTGGTTTTCTGGCATACCATTTTCGCTTGTGGAAGGATATGGACCTGTACGTTTTGGCCAACTTCTTGATCTTTGACGGGGATAGCTGCGAAGCATTCATATTCAAGCTCTTGTTCAAGGCCTTCTTCAGGATGAACTGACCGGGATATCTGGAGTAGAGGAAGTTCCCATACGTTTCGAATTCAGAGAAACCAAACTGCTTTGATTTATTAGTATTCCGTATGATCGCCGAATACCAGCTTGTATGATGTTTGGATTCAATGGCTTTCTTCAGCTTGGCCAGCTTCGATTTCTCAAACAGCATATAGTGGGTGACAAAAGATGTGGGTGCAGAGGCCCTTTTTCCCAGCAGCTTTTTATAGGTTTGGAAATATTCATCCTGACTCCAATGTCTGCAGTAAAACACGGTTTTCCCGCCAGTTCTAAACCTGTGGGGACGAATCAACACTGTATCGGCGTCCATCACCAGATAATGCTTTTGGGAGCCTAGTGAACTACCGCCAAGCTTTAGCAGCTGTTGGTAGAGCCAGCCGGACCGGTCCCATTTTTTGGAACGGTAATGAATATGTTTTTTGGTCATCGGCAGCACGGTCGTTTCATGAATAAATCGGCAGCCCTTTTGGCGGCATAATGCTTTGATTTTGGGGCTGTCTGGAGAAATGATCATAATGCTGCCTATAGGATGCTTTACATGCTTTCTTATGGCATCAATTACATATGGAAGTGTACCTAAATCCTTCTCGATTGCGGGGATGAGCACATCTATTTTGGTTTTGCTTTCGGCTGGACTCTGGATTGGAAGTGTCATCTTTTCATCTCCATTTACACAAATCTGTAATGAAATATCTGAACTATGATATGTCCTTTTTGAGCAAATGGTATGGGCAATGAATACGACTTGGCATGGCTGCGCCAAAATAGACACACAAAAAGCCGCTGCCTAAAGTGACAGGCAGCGGCTTGGAAAGGGTCGGTATTTAAGGTTTCCAATAGAAGATAGTTCTAGGCCTGGATTTCTTGCTCCTTGATATTCGCCTTGGGTCCTAAGATTTCCGGGTTGAACTCCTGTAGAGCCTGGCTTTTCGCTACGCGCTCCGGCCAATTGTGGTTGGCTAGTGCTCCTTTACCCAAAGTAATCAGATCAGCCTCGCCCTTTGCCAGGAGCTGCTCCGCTTTCTCAGGGTCTTCCAGGTTCCCGTTCGCGATCACAGGAACAGTTCCGTACTTCTTAGCGAGTGCCGCAAGAGAAAGCTCTGTTCCCTCAAAGGCCGGCTTAGTCGCATCATACTCCGTCACATGAATATAATCGACTCCTGCTTTGGATAAACGGGAAAAGATAATTTCGGCATCCTCTTCCGCCCCGGCCCATTTATGCTGGTAATCGCTGACTTTCCCTTGGGAGATGCGGATGCCTACGACAAAATCGGATTCAACCGCTTGACGGACGGCCTCCACGACTTCAAGGAGAAGACGAGCGCGATTTTCTGTAGATCCTCCATATTCATCTGTACGCTGATTCATGTAATCCGTTAAGAACTCGTCCAGTAAATAGCCATTGGCTCCATGAATCTCTACACCGTCAAATCCTGCGTGTTTGGCCCGTTTGGCCGCCTCGACAAAGCCGTGGATGACATCCTGAATATCTTCTTTGGTCATTTCTTTAGGCTTATCATATGGACCTTCTCCAACGTAGATGGGAAGCTTCTCGCCTTTGGATGGCACGGTAGATGGAGCAATAAACTGATCCTTATACGTATTCCCTTGTCCTTGTGCTCCCGCATGCATTAACTGGACAACAATTTTAGCTCCGGCTTGATGAACGGCATCGGTCACTTTTTGCCATGCCGCAGCATGCTTATCGTTCGCAATTCCGGATTGGTTGAGATACCCTTGGCTGTAAGCTTCATCAGGATAGGCACCTTCTGTGATCAGGAGGCCGAATCCGCCTTTGGCAAAGCTTTCATAATATCTCAGCATGATGTCCGTAGCTTGGCCGTCGTCGGTAGCGCTAACTCGTGTCATCGGCGCTACGCCTACCCGGTTTTTGAGTTTCAAATGGCCAATCTGGATATCTGAAAAGAGGGTCGGGAATTTATGGCTTTGATTTGATGTTGTCATTAAAATTCACTCCTTATCATCATTTGCAGAACAATAGTAATAGGTTTAACCAAACGATGGATCAATCATCCATTGTTTGGTTTCAATTATTATTCACCGTCCTTTTCCAATAGAGTAAAGGGACGCCTTAGCTATAATGGATTATGGTTATTATTAGTCATATAGCTATGGAATACAAGTACAAACTTTTTTGTAACATAGTATCCAAAAGGATAGTATTGAGCTGGTACTCAGTCTGAGGGTATATCTAAGCGAACAGAATACGAGGATCGCCACCATTCGACAAAAAATCCATTCCATTTTATTGACAGTGCCCCATCCAGATAGTATGATTTATTCAGTCTGAGCTATTTTACAGTTACCGGTATTATCAACATGCAGATAAGCGGAAGTAGTGTGCTTCGTATGGGTGACGCCTTTTTCTAGCGGAAAAGGTGTTTTTGCTTGGGGGGGACGATATGATTCAACTTATTGATTTGCATAAAGAATATAAGACCAAAAAGGGAACGGTCCTCGGTGTCGATCGTGTCAATTTAACCGTCCGTAAAGGGGACATATTCGGCATTGTCGGATACAGCGGAGCCGGTAAAAGCTCGGTGCTGAGGTGTATCAATCTGCTGGAGAAGCCTACCTCGGGTAAGGTTATGGTTGATGGCTTGGATTTAACGTCCCTTTCGAAGGAAGAGCTGCGGATTGCCCGTCAAAAAATCGGGATGATCTTCCAGCATTTCTATTTGATCAGCAGCAAAACAGTGTTCGAGAACGTGGCGTTTGCGCTCAAGGCCGCAGGTAAATCGCCCTCTATCATCAGCAAGCGGGTTACCGAGCTTTTGCAGCTTGTGGGACTGGCTGACAAGGCTGATCATTACCCCGCTCAGCTCAGCGGTGGGCAGAAGCAAAGAGTAGGTATAGCGCGGGCATTAGCCAATGACCCTCAGGTGCTGCTGTGCGACGAGCCGACTTCCGCTCTCGATCCGACCACAACCCAATCGATTCTGTCTTTGCTTCGGGATATCAACAAGACCCTGGGGCTGACCATCGTACTCATCACGCACGAAATGGAAGTGGTGAAGGACTTGTGTCATCACGTTGCCATCATGCAGGATGGGAGAATCATTGAAGAGGGCTTGGTTTACGATATTTTTGCCAACCCGATTCAGCCGTTGACCCGAGAATTTATTTCAAATACGCTGGAGTTCAAACTTCCCCAGAAATTATGGGACAAGCTCGATCCGGCTGGGAAAGTGGTTAAAGTGTTATTTCGCGATGAAGCGGCCGAACAAGCGATTATTTATGACATGCTGAAAGCCAGCGGAATTAAGGCGAACATCCTGCATGGCAAGATTGAGTATATCGGGGAGAAGCCTCTGGGCACTTTTATTATGGAAGTGACAGGAGGACGGCTAGAGATCGACAATGCGCTGCAATATCTGGTTGATCGATCCTGCGGAGTGGAGGTGGTAACCCGTGTCGAGTAGCGATTTTCTTCAATTGTTGCCCGATATGCTCAAGGCCTTTTATGAAACCTTGTACATGGTCGGCATCTCACTCGGCATAGCCATCGTGCTGGGTATTCCGATAGGGATATTGCTTTTTGTCAGTGATCGGGGATTGTTCTCTGAGAATCGTACGCTCAATTTGGTGTTAGGCTTTGTGTCGAATATGGTTCGCTCTATCCCGTTTCTGATCTTGCTTGTGCTGCTCTTGCCGTTCACGCAGTGGATCCTTGGTACTACCATTGGTCCGTCAGCAGCAGCAGTCCCGTTATCGGTGGCGGCCGTTCCTTTCTATGCGCGGTTGGTGGAAGCATCGCTGCGGGAAGTGAACAAAGGCGTTATCGAAGCTGCGGTGGCGATGGGTGCGAAGCCATGGCTCATTATTCGCGAAGTACTGCTGCCGGAAGCAAAATCCGGGATCATTTCGGGGCTGACGATCACGGCGATCAGCTTGCTTGGCTTCTCTGCTATGGCAGGTACGGTCGGCGGCGGTGGCATTGGCGACCTGGCCATCCGTTTCGGGTATTACCGATATGATAATCAAGTTTTGTTTACAACGGTTATTCTGCTGATCGTACTGGTCCAAATCATTCAACATATTGGGGATTGGGCTGCGCGTAAAGTAGATAAGCGTTGAGATAGATACTATATATTTATAAGGAGAAGGAAAACCATGAAAAAGAACGCTGTACTCATTATGATTCTGGCATTGGTTTTATCTTTGCTCGCAGGCTGCGGCACTCAAGAAGCTGCGAACAACAATGGCGCTGCTCCGGCTGGAGATGCACCTAAACAAGAGGAAAAGAAAGCTTTAAAGATTGGAGCAACGGCTGGCCCTTATAGCGATATGGTCGGAAAAGCCATCAAACCGATCATGGAAAGCAAAGGCTACACGGTCGAAGTTGTAGAGTTTAACGACTACGTTCAGCCGAACAAAGCGCTTGCCAACGGCTCGATTGACGCAAACCTGTTTCAGCATATTATTTATTTGAAGAAGTTTGCGGCCGACAATAAATTGGATCTGAAGGAAGTCATCAGTGTACCGACCGCGCCAATGGGTCTGTATTCCAATAAGTTCAAATCGATTGATGAAATCGCAGAAGGCAGCACGCTCACGATCGCCAACGATCCGGCCAACCTGGCCCGCACGCTGCTCATGCTTCAGGATATCGGATTGGTTACCATCAAAAAGGATGCCGACCCGTCTAAAATTTCCGAAAAGGATATCGACCAAAATCCGAAGAATCTTGTCGTTAAACCGCTAGAGGCTGCTCAATTGCCTCGTACGGTAGATAGCGCAGATCTGGCTGCGGTACCGGGTAACTTTGCTCTTGCCGCCAAAATGGACTTAACCGCTGCTTTGCAATTGGAAAATATGGCGGATGACTATCGCAACGTGCTTGTTGTGAATACGAAAGACATAGACAGCCAATTTGCCAAAGATCTGAAAGCTACGATTGAATCCGCTGAATTTGAGAAAGCCATCGACGAGCAATTCAAGGGCTTCTCTAAGCCGGAATGGATGACGAAGAAATAATACGTATGATAGGGCTCTCCGCTAAGGAGAGCCTTTTTTTATAAAACTGTTTTCCTGCGCTCAACGATCCGTATTGAGAGCATTTATCATGAAGGCACCGAAGTGAAAGATAGAGCTACCGTTAGCTGAATAATGTGACACGACGTGTAGTAACGCGCCGAGGCAGCTGCTTTTAAAATTTAAGCGGTTTTAATCAAAATGGCCAGAATTTCGCCCGTAGGCGTTCTTTATACAGATCGTGGAACATGCTATAATGCAGTTAATAGTAAAGGGGAATAGCTACTATAATAAAGTCGTCATTACGTGACATTCCTGTGTCCGGCTTATTGACAACAATGCCATTGCTGGAGGCGAGACCTTTGCCTGAGGGTGGAGGTATTCCTATTGTACACATCAAGGATATCCATACCTTTAACACAGTAATTTTTGTGGGGAAGGTATTTTTTTTACCAGAAAAGGAACAATACCCTAAGGGTTCGTTTTATTCTAATTAAGGAGACGGAGTATGGATATAGGGTTAGTATTGGAGTATGGCTGGGTATTGCTGGTTCTGATCGCTTTGGAAGGGATTCTTGCAGCTGACAATGCTCTTGTTATTTCGATCATGGTCAAGCATCTGCCGGAAAAAGAGCGAAAGAAAGCTCTCTTCTATGGTCTGGCCGGAGCCTTCGTCTTTCGATTTGCATCATTGTTCATCATTTCATTTTTAGCCAACGTTTGGCAGGTTCAGGCCCTAGGGGCCCTTTATCTCATCTTTATTTCACTAAACCACCTGATCAAACATGTGTTCTTGAAAAAGAAGGCTAAGCAAAAGGAAACGAAGAAAAAACAGGAAAATTTCTGGGTCACGGTATTGAAGGTAGAACTGGCAGACATTGCCTTTGCCGTTGACGCCATTCTGGCGGCCGTTGCCTTAGCGGTTATGCTGCCGGAAACCAACTTGCCCCAAATTGGCGGGCTAGACGGGGGACAGTTCCTGGTGATCCTTGCCGGAGGTATTATCGGTTTGGTGATTATGCGCTTTGCGGCGTCCTACTTCGGAAACCTCTTGGTGAAAAAGCCGGGTCTTGAAACAGCAGCCTTTCTTATTGTAGGGTGGGTGGGCGTAAAATTGGCCGTATCTACTCTTGCTCATCCGGATATTGCAATACTGGAATACACTTTCCCCAAAAGCACGACGTGGAAGTTGATATTCTGGAGCGTTCTCTTAGGCATAGCCATCGGTGGCTGGTTCTTGTCCAAAGAACAGAAAGCTGCCGATACAGACATCGTATAACGAATATATGGAAAGGACCAGTGATTAGCGGTGTAGAAGACGTATCGTTTCCTTGACGCAAGACCCAATACTATATTAAGGAGAAACGATATTCGTTGGACTTTTGAAGGTTAAGAAAATGGTTAGTAGCCATCAACTTGTTTGTAACTTTTGAGTATCAAATTAATTCTATGATGACTCAGGAGATTAAATATCCTTCTCGGATTCAAAGTATTACGACGACTACCCAGTATATGATCCCATGGATGGGAAGATTAACCGGTAAGTGATGAGGGGAAAGGCACCTTAATGGGTGTCTTTTCACATGTCATCGGAGGAAAGGCTGCTGATTTAGTCATTTGCTTTTTGGAATGGACTGTGATAAGATAATATCAATTGGAAAAATTGAAACCATTCGCATATTGAAAAGGGGATCATTTTTACGATGGAACTTTTTTCAATATGTGAATTTTTTTATTCCGAAAAAAGGAACATGTTAAAATTAAATTCGGAGGTCATCCATTATGCAAACAGGTACAGTAAAATGGTTTAACGCAGAAAAAGGTTTTGGTTTTATCGAAGTTGAAGGCGGCAACGATGTATTCGTACACTTCAGCGCGATTCAAGGCGACGGTTTCAAATCGTTGGACGAAGGCCAGCGCGTAGAATTCAACGTTGTACAAGGCAACCGTGGTCCACAAGCTGAGAACGTTGTAAAACTGTAAGGTCTATCCGTCTCAACATATGAGACTGATAAAAGGACATCCTCCTGGTGGAGGGTGTCCTTTTTGCTGTCATAAAACGAAGCCCTTATCAATGAAGATAAGGGCTTCCTATTTCAACTGATTTAACCTAACCCTAAGCCCTTAGCGATTCTCGCTCCGTATTCGGGATCGGCCTTGCGGAAATGCTCGATTTGCCGGAGTTGAATCTCCTGCTTCACTGGCTTTATCGCAGTAACGATGTTGTCGATGAGATCCGTCTGCTCGCTCTCGCTCAGCAAGCGATACAAATCGCCGGCTTGCGTATAGTGATCATCGCGATCATACGGGAAGCTGTCGACTGCACCGGATATCGGCAACGGAGGAGCCTTTGCTTCTGGCACCTCTTTCGGGCCGTTAAAGCTGTTGGGCTCGTAATTGACGGAGCTGCCGCCGTTATCGTCAAATCTCATCGCGCCATCCCGCTGATAATTTTCTGCAGGGACTACCGGGCGGTTCACCGGCAGCTGGTTATGGTTTGCTCCTACACGGTACCGATGTGCATCGGAGTAGGCAAATAACCTTCCCTGCAGCATTTTATCGGGTGAAAAGCTGATGCCGGGCACCACATTCGCCGGTGACAGCGTCGCTTGCTCAACTTCCGCAAAATAGTTCTTTGGATTCCGGTTTAACACGAGGCGTCCTACCGGGATCAAAGGATAGTGCTTCTGAGACCACACTTTCGTTACATCGAACGGGTCGAAACGATACGTATCTGCATCCTGCAGCGGCATAATCTGAACGTACAGGGTCCAGGCCGGATAATCTCCTTTTTCGATCGATTCGAACAAATCGCGGGTTGTGTAATCGGGGTCCTCACCGGCGATGCGGATGGCTTCTTCCCGACGAAGGTTCTGAATGCCTTGTTCCGTCTTGAAATGGTATTTTACCCAGACCGCTTCGCCCTGCTCATTGATCCATTGGAACGTATGGCTGCCGAACATGTGCATGTGACGATAGGATTTAGGTGTACCGCGGTTAGAGAACAAGATGGTAACTTGATGCAGCGATTCCGGGGAGAGAGACCAGAAATCCCAGATCGCGTTCGGGTCTTTAAGATTGGTTTGAGGATTGCGTTTCTGCGTATGGATGAAGTCCGGAAATTTTAATGGATCACGAATAAAGAAAACCGGTGTATTGTTGCCGACAAGGTCATAATTACCGTCTTCAGTATAAAATTTAATAGCCGTACCGCGTGGATCACGATCGGTATCAGCAGCGCCTTTTTCGCCGGCGACCGTCGAATAACGGATGAAGACCGGTGTTTGCTTTCCAACCTCGGATAAGAACTTCGCTTTAGTCCATTGATTGACAGAATGCGTGACTTCAAAGTAGCCGAAAGCGCCTGCGCCTTTTGCATGAACGACCCGCTCTGGGATACGTTCGCGGTTAAAATGGGCGAGCTTCTCGAGCAAATGTACATCCTGCATGACTACAGGTCCACGTTGACCAGCCGTTTGTGAATTCTGATTATCCGCTACCGGGCTTCCACTGGATGTCGTTAACTTTTTTTCGTCCATATCATCTGCCTCCTCTTAAAATGTCTATTCATTTATGTATGTTGATCATGTTGAACATATGTAATTATAACATAGCAAGTAAATTCTGAGTTGTGACAATTCTACATTTTTCTACACGCAGAGTCGAATTTACCCGAGTAAACAAGGGCTGGGAACACATGAGGAAGCTGTTAAGAACATCCAAGGCCGGTAAAGCTCAATGGAATCCCATGCATTTTATCTGTATTAGCCTTATATACTGGATTATGACTACTTACTAGGATTATAAGGCAGGTGCTGTGCAGTGCTTCACATTATCGCTTGCATTAAACAGGTACCGGATACGAAGATCATCAAGATGAACCCCAAGACCAATACGATGGATCGTGCCAGCGCACCGGCGATCCTGAATCCTTATGACGCTCACGCGGTAGAGGAGGCGGTTCGGCTAAAGAAGAGATACGGAGGGACGGTCTCGGTGCTTACCATGGGACCGCCTCCCGCGGTCAAGGCGATCCGAAAGTGTATTGAAATCGGAGCGGACGAAGGCTATATGATCTCCGATCGCGCGTTTGCCGGGGCGGATACGCTGGCTACCAGCTATGCGCTGACGAAAGCGTTAGACAAAATCGCCAAGCTTCGGCCCATTGACCTGATTATTTGCGGCAAAATGACCATTGACGGAGACACAGGCCAAGTCGGTCCAGGCATTGCCAGAAGACTGGATATTCCTCCGCTCACTTCGGTGAAGAAAATCGTTGAGGTCCGGCAGGAACAGGGATATGCGGTCGTTCATCGCAAGCTGGAAGACGGCTATGAGGTAATTCAATCGACACTGCCCTGTTTGCTTTCCGTGGAAAAAGAGATTAACGAAGTCCCATACTCCCCTCTGCCTAACGTTATTCGGGCTGCTCGCTATCAACCGTACATATGGTCCGTGAGCGATCTGGAGGATGTGGACCGGACGCAGCTCGGCTTGAAAGGGTCACCGACGATCGTATCTTCGGTCTGGGCGCCGCAGAAGCCTCAAGGCGGCACACTGCTGGATGGTGGACCGCAGGCTCAGGTGGAGCGGCTGCTCGGCATTTTGATGGAAAAGAAGGAATTGTTCCAAGCTGGGGGTGAAGCCTGATGAGCTTCGAGGATTACCGCGGCGTGTGGGTGTATATCGAAGTGAAGGACGGACAGGTCGCTCCGGTGTCGCTTGAACTGCTAGGAGCGGGGAGACAGCTGGCCGATAAACGGGGAACGGAGCTGGCCGGGGTCGTCATCGGCGAGGGCGTGAAACCCTTGGCCGATGTGGTGTTTGCCTACGGTGCGGATACATTCTACGTGTACGATGAACCGATTTATAGGCATTACCGCACGGAAACGTATATGAAAGCCCTGCTCGCGTGTACGCAAAAGTATAAGCCGGAGATCATCCTGTATGGCGCCACTTCGACAGGCAAGGATCTAGCTAGCGCGGTAGCCACGGATCTGCCTACAGGCTTAACCGCGGACTCGACAATGCTGGATGTGGAAGAGGATACCGGGCTGCTGCTGGCCAGCCGTCCTGCCTTCGGAGGCAACATCATGGCGACGATCTTGTGCAAGAAGTACCGGCCTCAAATGGCTACAGTCCGCCCGAAAGTCATGAAAGCGCTGTCCCCTCAGCCTGGCCGAACGGGCAATCTGGTGGAGGAATCGATTCCGCTGCAGGAAGAAGAGGTGCGGACCAAAGTAGTGGAGATCGTGCGGGAAACCGCCCGCAACGCGCGTATCGATGAAGCGGATATTGTGGTGGCCGGAGGCAAAGGATTAGGGGGTCCCGCAGGCTTTCAGCTGATTCATCAGCTGGCAGAAGTACTGGGCGCAGCCGTAGGCGCCAGCCGGGATGTGGTAGAGGCGGGATGGATCGGGCATCATCATCAAGTGGGGCAGACGGGAGTAACGGTCACTCCGAAGATCTACTTTGCTATTGGTATTTCAGGAGCCATTCAACATATCGTAGGCATGCAAAACTCCGGATTGATCATTGCGATCAATAAGGATCCGAACGCGGCGATTTTCCAGAGCTGCCATTACGGGATTGTAGGCGACGCGTTCGAAATCATTCCCATGCTGATTGAACAGTGCAGAATGGCCTTAGGCGGAAAGGAAGACGGGCATGTCCGAGAAGTTTGAATGTATAGTCGTCGGCGCCGGGCCTGCGGGAATTGCCTGTGCTTATGAGCTGGCTAAAGCCGGAGTTAACGTGCTGCTGCTGGAACGGGGAGAATATCCCGGCTCCAAAAATGTGATGGGCGGTGTGCTGTACCGGCACATGATGGAGGATGTCATTCCGGAATTCTACAAGGAGGCTCCGCTCGAACGCCCTGTCGTCGAACAACGATTTATGATGATGGATAAGGAATCAGCCGTGACCTTCGGTTATAAAGGAATGGAATGGGGGCGGGAGCCGTATAACAATTTCACCGTGCTTCGCGCCAAATTCGATCAATGGTTCGCCCAGAAAGCGGTAGAGCAGGGCGCTTTGCTCGTGAACGAGACGGTCGTGCTGGAATGCATCATAGAAGACGGGCGCGTTGTCGGTGTGCGCACGGACCGTCCGGAGGGCGACCTGTATGCGGATGTCGTTGTCTTGGCCGATGGGGTAAACTCCCTGCTGGCGAAGTCCCTCGGGTTTCACAGGGAATTTCGGCCGGATGAAGTGGCGCTCGCTACCATGGAGATTTTGAAGATGGACCGCAAAATGATTGAAGACCGCTTCAGTCTGGAGCCGGACCAAGGCTGCACCATTGAGCTGTTCGGCGATGCCACCAAGGGCATCTTGGGCACCGGATTTCTGTACACGAATAAAGATTCGCTCAGTATAGGCGTCGGCACGTTACTTTCAGGGCTGATCAAGCATAAAATAAAGCCATACGAGCTGCTGGAATATGTCAAAAACCATCCGATGATTCGTCCCTACCTTCAAGGGAGCGAGCCTCAAGAATATTTGGCTCATCTGATCCCCGAAGGAGGCTACTATTCTATGCCCAAGGTGGTTGGCGATGGCGTCCTTGTCGTGGGAGACGCCGCACAACTTGTGAATGCAATTCACCGGGAAGGGTCGAATATGGCGATGACCTCCGGCCGCCTGGCTGCCGAAACGGTCGTGATGGCGAAAGAGGCGGGCGATTATTCAGAGCTCGTGCTGGATCATTACCGCAAGCGGCTGATGGACAGCTTCGTAGGCCAGGATTTGAAAAAATATAAAGACGCCACCCACCACTTCGACCGATTCCCCCAATATTTTGATCAATATATTCCTATGATGAATCGCGCAGCGAGCCAAATGTTTACCGTAGACGGCACCTCCAAGAAGGAGAAGCAGAAAAAAATATGGGATGAGATCGGTCCGGTCAAAGAGAAGCTCAGAATCGCCCGGGATATGTACCGGGCATGGAAGGTGATGAAGTGAATCATGAGTGAGCAGCCCAAAGCTCAGACGATTGAGGAAAAGCAGTATCTTCTTCGTTTTAACGCAGACACGCGGTCTCATCTTCATGTCTTAAGCACGGATGTTTGTTTAACCGATTGCCCTGATAAAATATGCACGATCTTCTGTCCTGCCGAAGTGTATAAATGGGAGGAGATCCGCATGCATGTCGGCTACGAGGGCTGTCACGAATGCGGAAGCTGCCGCATTGGCTGTCCTCATCAGAATATTAAATGGGAATACCCGAAAGGTGGTCATGGAATCGTCTTTAGATTGGGGTGAAGCCTGATGTTTGAGATTGGCGACTGCGTTGTGTTTTCCTTGGATCGGGCACGAGGCATCGTGATGGAAACGAATGATAATTTTTATCATGTCGTGTGGGAAGACTTTTTTGCGAGCTGGGAAAAAGGAGAGCTTCTCTCCAAAGTGTCCCTCAGCTTGGACGATGCAAGTGGCGTGGAGAAGACTTCGCGGAATCCATCCGAATAGGAGAAGCCTTTACTAGGCCCAGTGCCCTTGCGGTACTGGGTCGCTGCTCTGCCTTTTTTCTGGTATACGGAGTATTTTGATCCCCATGAAGCCAACCTAAGAGAACTACCAATAACCTACAAAGAGGGATCTTATGAGCTATCTATGGTTGGTTTTTGCTTTATTATCTGCTGTAACTGCCGCTATGGTCAGTATTTTCGGGAAAATGGGGCTGCAATCGGTGGATGCCAATACAGCAACGGCGGTTAGAGCCGTTATAATGGCGTTATTGTTAGTGGCGGTCGTTGCGCTGCAAGGCAATATTGGGAAAATTCCATCGCTTTTGGAAGATAAAAAGACGCTGTTGTTTATCGTTCTAAGCGGGGTAGCCGGTGCTGCTTCATGGTTGTTTTATTTTTGGGCTTTGCGGCTCGGGAAAGTATCGCAAGTCGCTCCAGTCGATAAATTAAGCGTGGTGATCGCGACGATTGCAGCTATCGTGTTTTTGGGGGAAAGCATCAGCTGGTTAAGTGGAGTCGGCATTGGATTCATTACGGTCGGCGTTATTATGATTGCCTTCAGCTGAAAGAATACATACAAGCGAGGACACCCGGGTGGGGGTGTCCTCTTTTATTTCTGTGGGTTATTCGGTTGCAACTTTCTCGAGTATTTTGATTAGCTCGGCAGGCGGGTAGGCGCCGGAGAGGGCATACCGATTGTTGAATACGAAGAAAGGTACGCCGGTAACACCGATTTGTCTCGCTTCTTGCTCGTCGCTCGTAACCTTGTCGGTTCCTTGGCCCTGTGCTAGCTTCTCCCGAAGAGGGTTCGGGTCATGACCGCAGGTTGCTGCGATGTCCAGCAGAATATCCAACTGTGCAATGTCCTGACCTTGCTCGAAGTAGGCTGTCATAATAGCGTCGACCATAGCTTCCTGTTCGGATGCAGGCAGAAGAGCTACCAGTCGATGAGCAAGCTGCGTGTTCGGCATACGGGTCACTTGATCGAAACGGAAAGGAACGCCCACCGCTTCCCCGGCTTGGCTTACCCGATCTGTCATTTGCTTCAACGAAGCGGCATTACCACCCATCTTCTTAATCATGGCGTCATGGAAGGGTAGTCCCTCTGTCGGCAGAGTCGAATCCAACTGAAAGGCCCGGAAACGAATCTCTACTTCGTCTTTATGATCCCAAGCCGCTAGGGCATCTTGTAAATTTTTCTTGCCGATTCGGCACCATGGGCATACCATGTCGGAATAGACATCGATTTGGATCATTCATATTACCTCCAGTCAGTTACTTACTTTCTTATAGTATGACGGATTCGGTGTAGGAAGGCAACTGGGTATTCCTTGATCTTTCATTTTTTTCAGTTTCTACAGGAAACGGAGTTGGGAGGAACCGCACCGTAAAAGGCACATCGCCCCGTTGTCGCTGCATACGATCCGCTTCGCTTCTAACACATAACTTTCCGTTTTTTGAGGAACATTACCCCTTAGCCGATGACCGAACAAGAACAACCGCCAGATTAAGGAGTGAGATCGTTATATGAAGCGTTATGTTTCTATACTCGCCGTTCTAGCTGTGCTCCTATGTATGATTCCCCCGTATTCGGCAGAAGCTCATGCGACCATGCCATATCACTTTGGGTTTAAAAAGAGCAGGAACCATGAGCTTCCTTCCATTCAGGAAGAGGGATTTCAACCGATCGTTCAGAAGCATGAAGCGATCTTTTTGGGGGACACGAAGAAAAAGGAGCTTTATCTTACGTTTGACAACGGCTATGAGAACGGGTTTACGGGTAAAATTTTGGATGTGCTCAAGGAAAAGCAGGTACCGGCTATCTTTTTCGTGACAGGGCACTATGTTCAAGACCAGCCTGAGCTGCTAAAGCGAATGGTACAGGAAGGCCACCTGATCGGCAATCATTCCTGGAGCCACCCGGACCTGACCCGGGTATCAGACCAGAAGCTGAAGGAAGAGCTGGATAAGGTCAAAGCGGAAGTGGCTGAGCTGACCGGGCAAAAGGAAATGCCTTATTTGCGTCCGCCCCGGGGAATTTTTAGCGAAAAGCTGCTGGCGTCCAGCAGAGGATACGGGTATACCAACGTGTTTTGGTCGATCGCTTATAAGGACTGGGACACTAAAGTGCAAAAAGGCTGGGCTTATGCTTACGAGAATGTGATGACGCAGCTTCATCCCGGAGCCGTTATCCTGCTTCATGCCGTGTCCAAAGACAATGCCGAGGCGTTAGGCAAAATCATTGACGACGCCCGCAAGCAAGGATATGAGTTTAAGAGCTTGGATCAGCTGCAAACGAAAAATTATTAAGCACAACCGTGACCCTCACATATACGTGGGGGTTTGTTTTGTGTTTAAATGGAAACAGCGGTACCGCATAGGAATCGTTTTTCTTCAGATGAGGTGTTGATTTTATGGCTATGATTCAGGACTTGTATTCTCTGATTTCGTTATTGAACTTATTTCTCGCGGGCGCGGTGATTTTCTTGGAGCGTCGGAACGCTGCAGTCACTTGGGCATGGCTGCTGGTCTTGTTTTTCCTGCCTGGTCTTGGGTTTATTCTTTATCTCATCCTCGGGCAAAACTTGAGTAAGCGGAAGCTGTACCGTGTTCAGGAAGACAAGCGCCAAATCGTTGACGCACTGGTGAAGTTCCAGAAGCAGCAGTTTCGCAGCGGTCAAATCGAATATAACGATTCCTCTGCCGCATATTATCAAGACATGATTTACATGAATTTGGCGAGCAGTAATGCGCTGTTCACCCAAGATAACAAGGTCGATATTTTTACGGACGGTAACGACAAATATCAATCTTTGCTTCAGGATGTCAAGGATGCGAAGGATCACATCCATCTGATGTATTTTATCGTACGCAATGACGAATTGGGTCGCAAGCTCGTTCATGAGCTTGCACGCAAGGCGGAAGAAGGTGTTGAGGTCCGGTTTTTGTACGATGCCATCGGTTCCTCCGGGCTGCCGCGAAACTTCTTCCAAAGCTTAAGGGAAGCGGGGGGAGAGGCGGCGGCATTTTTCCCGTCGCGTATTCCTTATCTGAATCTGCGAGTAAACTACCGGAATCACCGCAAGCTGGCCATCATCGATGGAACATGCGGGTATATCGGAGGCTTGAATATCGGAACGGAGTATTTGGGGCTTAATCGTCGTTTCGGGTATTGGCGGGACACGCATTTGAAGCTGCAGGGAAGCACAGTGATGCAGCTCCAGGCCCAATTTTTGCTAGATTGGACGCTCGCGCTTGCAGGTGAATTCCCTGTTGAGGCCCGTTACTTCCCGGCTAAAGTTTCCCTAGGACAGGTAGGGCTCCAAATCGTGGCGAGCGGACCGGACAATGAATGGGAGCAAATCAAGAATGCTTTTATCAAAATGATTCTCGCGGCCAAGGAAACTGTCTACATCCAAACCCCCTACTTCATTCCCGATGATAGCTTGCTGACGGCTTTGGAGATGGCCGCCTTGTCCGGCGTTGACGTCAGGATCATGCTTCCGAGCAAACCGGATCACAAGCTCGTATATTGGGCTTCCTATTCTAATCTTAGAGAGCTGCTGAATAGCGGAGCGGCATGTTATTTATATGAAAAAGGATTTTTGCATGCTAAAACCATCGTCGTGGACGGTCGGATCGCAACGGTGGGTACGGCCAATATGGACAACCGGAGCTTCAAGCTGAACTTTGAAATCAATGCGTTCATTTATGATACAGAAACATCCTCCAAGCTCCATGAACTTTTCTTGGAAGATCTCAACTACAGCACGGAGTTGACTAAGGTGATGTATAACAATAGACCGCTGGTCAACCGGTTTAAAGAATCGTGTGCCAGATTGTTGTCGCCTATTTTGTGATTGAAACCCATTTGGCCGGGGTAATTAAAGTACATGCAAGTCCAACTAAATCATAAAAGGAGTGATCGTGATGGACAGCAATGTACTTAAAGGTAAATGGAAGCAGCTCAAAGGCGAAGCTCAGAAACAGTGGGGCAAATTGACGGATGACGATCTGGATGTCGTTGAGGGACAGCGTGAGAAGCTCGTCGGAAAACTGCAGGAGCGATATGGTTATGCCAAAGACGATGCGGAGAAGGAATACGAGAGTTGGTCATCGAGGTATCGTGACTAGTCTATCATCATACAAACCGGGAGGTAATAACCATGAGTGAAAAGAAGCTGGTAGGCGTTTTTCAAACGGAGCAGGAAGCCATTCGTGCGATTGAAGGTCTGAAAAGGCAGGGCTACAGCTCAGACGACATTTCCGTTATTGCCAGAGATCAAGACGACGTGTCTGCTATCACGGATCAAACTGGGACCAATGTTCAGGAAGGCGTAAAAGCGGGAGCGGCAACCGGCGGTATGCTGGGCGGGCTTACAGGACTGCTTGTAGGCATCGGAGCGTTGACCATCCCGGGTGTGGGTCCGATTCTCGCGGCCGGTCCCATTGCGGCTACACTGACTGGAGCGGCTGTTGGCGCGGGAGCCGGCGGACTGGTTGGCGGGTTGATCGGACTGGGGATTCCCGAGGAGGATGCAAAGCGATACAACGATTACGTGAAACAAGGAAATATTCTTGTTCTGGTTAATTCTCGAGGAGATATAGACCATGAAGTATACGATGCGTTCCGAACCAACAATTCGCTGAATGCCGATACTTACGGCGTCGATTATGGTGCGGAAATAGGCTCCAGACGCGGCCTTTAATCCTGAAAGAAGCAGCACATAAAGACCGAAGGCACCCGAAAGGGTGTCTTTTTCACGTAAGGGATAATGGAGAAACAAAAACATTGATGTGGTAAATTTTAGTCATATTCCGAAGGGTACGCTTGCAATACGAATAGGGATTCCGCTTATCCATGATAACCGGAATCCCTATAAACTCATGCCCTCGATATTCAATTTTACAAAAACACACTCCGATCAAACAACTTCCGTTGCATCATATTGGTCAATCCAGCGATTCGGCAGCCTGACTTTTGAGTTCCCGCATGCCCGATAAAGCGAAACGACTTTCTTACTCCTTTCCTTCAAGGAAATGGGTGAGGCATGCTTCGCTTACCTACTTCATTGGACTATCCCCTTTCCTGTTGTTATCTTTACAATACAACAATATTTAAATAATGTAAATATTCAGAATAATTTAATTATATGGGCTTATCCCCCTATTACTCACTTTTTCTTGCTTAAGCTCAGCCATTCTATGAAAATGAGATAAATCTATTTTTGCTGAAAAAAATGAAAGTTTTAGTGAGTGCATTTTTTATGAAAATGTGGTTGACATGTTATTTTGCACGTGATAGAATCCAAAATGTAAACAAACGATAATGATTCTCATTACCAACTATAAGAAAACTGGGGAGTGGAATGAAGTTGAAGAACCGTAAAATCTTTTCGTCCGTCATCGCCACAATTTTGAGCGTAGGGCTTCTGGCAGGATGCGGAACAGCGCCACAAGGCGGACAACAAGCGGCACAGCCGCAAGATTCGAAAGGCGAAGCTTCAGAGCCGAAGACAGAACAGGTCGTCAACCTCTATTCGGCGAGACATTATGAAGTGGACGATGTTCTTTACGCTCAATTTACCGAGAAGACCGGCATTAAAGTCAATGTCGTTAAAGGCAAGGCGGAGGAATTGATTGAACGGTTAAAGCGTGAAGGAGAAAGCACGTCTGCCGATTTGTTCATTACCGTGGACGGCGGAGTGCTGAACAACGCTAAGCTGAACGGAGTACTGCAGCCTGTAAAGTCCGAAGTGGTCAATGCTAACGTGCCTGCACAGCTTCGGGATAAAGACAATGATTGGATCGGTCTATCGACCCGTGCCCGGGTTATCGTATACTCCAAAGACCGTGTGAAGCCCGAGCAGCTCTCTACATACGAGGACCTGGCCACCGATAAGTGGAAAGGCAAAGTGCTCGTACGCTCCTCTACCAACTTGTACAACCAATCGCTGCTTGCTTCCATGATCGAGCTGAATGGGGAGCAGAAAACGGAAGAGTGGGCTAAAGGCATCGTAGCCAACCTCGGCCGTGCGCCGGAAGGCGGGGACCGTGACCAAGCGAAAGCCATCGTAGCTGGTTCCGGCGATGTAGCCATTATGAACACCTACTACCTGGGACAAATGCTAAACTCCAAAGATGCCGAAGAAGTGAAAGTTGCACAGCAGCTCGGCGTGTTCTTCCCTAACCAAAGCACGACCGGCACGCACGTGAATATCAGCGGAGCGGGTCTCGTGAAGCACAGCAAAAATCAAGAAAACGCCGTGAAGCTGATTGAGTTCTTGACGGACAAAGAAGCGCAGGAACTCGTATCGAAGACAAACTTCGAATACCCAGTCAATCCTAAAGCGGAAAAGACTGAGCTTCTAAAATCTTGGGGAGAGTTTAAAGCCCAACAAATTGACTTTGCCAAGCTGGGAGAGCATAATAAAAAAGCAGTCGAGATCTCTAATAAAGTAGGTTGGAAATAAGCATGCGCTTCGCAACAGCTATACGTAATATAAAACAGCATAAAAACGGCTGGCTTTACGCCAGCCTTCTGGGGGCAGTGATCGTTCTGCTGCCCATTTTTACTATATTCGTGTCGCTGTTCCATCCGCCAAATGAAAACTGGCAGCATATCCAGCAGTATCTACTGCAGGATTATGTGTTCCAGACCGTTTGGCTTGTGTTGTTTTCATGCCTGTTTACCGTGCTGATCGGCGTAACCTTGGCTTGGCTGATTGCAGCATATGATTTTCCGCTCAGGCGATTTTTTCGCTGGGCGCTGGTGCTGCCGCTAGCTGTCCCGCCTTATATTGCGGCATACACCTACAGCACGATGCTGAGTTACACCGGCTTTGTACAAACGACGCTGCGCAATGAATTCGGAGTGACGCCGAATCCGGAGTGGTTCGGCATCATGTCGATGAGAGGCGCGATTTTCATATTTTCGATGTTCTTGTTTCCTTATGTATACATGATTACGAAATCGTTTCTGGAGCATCAAAGCGGCTCTTATATTGAGAACGCTTCTTTGCTCGGGAGGAAGCCGATCTCGATCTTTTTCCGTATTGTCCTGCCGATCTCCCGGCCGGCTATCATCGGCGGGGTGATTCTTGTCGTGTTCGAGGTGCTTAGCGATTTTGGCGTATCGAGCTATTACGGCATTCAGACGATCTCGGTAGCGATATTTCAGACCTGGTTCGGTATGTACGATGTCGATTCTGCCGTTCGGTTGGCCGCATGGCTGATGGCGGGCGTAGTCGGTTTGTTCGTGGTGGAGCGGCTGTTGCGCCATCAGCGAAGCTTTGCGGCTTCCACCAGCAAGTCGAGACCGCTTACACCGAAGAGATTGAAAGGCTCGGGCGCTGCGGTTGCATTCTTGTTCTGCGGTCTTGTGTTTGCTTGCTCCTTTCTCATCCCTTTTCTCCAATTGATTGTATGGGCTACCTGGAGCTATCATGATGTGCTTACCCCAGCTTTTATCGAATTGACATACAACACAATCGGCCTTGCTTTGACGGCTACGGTGATCATTATGCTGTTCTCGGTTATTGTAGCCAATGTAGTCCGCCAACAATCGAATGCGATAACCTATGTGCTGGCCAGGTCGGTGACGGCCGGCTATTCCGTTCCGGGAGCGATTATTGCTATCGGCGTACTGGCTTTATTCATCGGGCTTGATCATTGGCTTGCCCCGCTATACTCCCGTATGGGCCTGGGCGAATCGCCGCTCGTGCTCAGCATGTCCTTGGTCATGCTGGTTGTCGCTTACGTGGTCCGATTTATGGCAACCGGATATAACGCGGTCGAGGCCGGCTTTGAGAAGATCGGGATGAAATATACCGAGGCTTCGCGGATGCTCGGCTTAGGGATGACCAAGACCTTTTTCAAAGTCGATGCACCGCTCCTGAAGGGCGCTTTGCTCAGCGGAGTCATTCTGACGTTCGTGGAGATTATTAAAGAATTGCCGCTGGCCCTGCTGCTCCGACCCTTTAACTTTGAAACGCTTGCGACCAAGACCTACCAATACGCAAGCGACGAGCGAATCTATGAAGCTTCCATACCTTCTTTGTTTATTATCGGCGTCAGTATGATCTCTGTTATCGTATTTCATCAACTAGGGAAGAAGTTGAAATCATGAAAATCGTAAACATAGGTAAACTTTCATTCGCCTATTCCTCGAAACAGAAACCGGTGATCGACCGCTTCTCCTTCGCAATGGACAAAGGGGAAATCGTAGGAATTTTGGGGCCCAGTGGAAGCGGCAAAAGCACGCTGCTACGACTCGTTGCCGGCTTGGAATCGCCATCCGGCGGTAGTATTGCAATCTCCGGACGAACCGTGGTGGACGATACCTCCTTCGTACCTCCCGAAAGCCGCGGCGTCGGCATGGTGTTCCAGGATTACGCATTGTTTCCCCATTTGACCGTAGCCGGCAACGTCGAATTTGGCTTGCACCGTCTGTCTAGGAAGGAACGCGCGGCACGGCTGGCCGAAATGCTGGAGCTGGTGCAGCTTTCGGGCTTCGAGAAGCGTTATCCCCACGAATTGAGCGGGGGTCAACAGCAGCGTGTCGCCTTGGCACGGGCGCTTGCACCGCGTCCTTCCATTCTCCTGATGGATGAGCCGTTCAGCAATTTGGATGCAGATCTAAAAGTATCCATCCGCAGTGAGCTTCGGGATATCCTGAGAAAAGCGGAGATGACCTGTTTGTTCGTAAGCCATGATCATCAGGACGTCGATGCAATTTGTGATCGTACGGTTATAATGGTTTCATAGGAGCGTTTTTGGCCCGTTGCATTGAACCATCGGAGATAGTATATTTGTAATAACTATACCGAGGTGAAGCGACACGAGATGAACTGGATAGAGACGATTACAAGCCTGGATTGGCATGATGTGGAACATTGGCTGAAGCAATATGAGCAATTAGGGCCGCTTCCCGGTATACTGGCTCCGATGGCGGAATCCTTTATACCTGTTTTGCCTCTGGTGGCTATCTTGATTGCCAATGTGAATGCTTATGGTTTAGGCGAAGGCATACTGCTGTCTTGGGTTGGAGTGGTACTCGGAAGTGTGAGTGTGTTTACGATCTTTCGTAAGTTCGGTGGCAGGCTTCGCGGATTTATTGAACGCAAATATCCCAGATCAGGGAAATTTGTGCATTGGCTGGAGCAGCACGGCTTTACCCCCATTTTTCTGCTCGCATGCTTCCCTTTCACACCGTCCTCACTTGTGAACATTGTTGCGGGGCTCTCGAAGGTGCCGATGCATACCTTCGTCGTTGCAACGGCTCTGGGCAAGGGTGTCATGATTTTCCTTGTGTCGTTTGCCGGTCATAATTTGGACAACCTGTTCAGGCAGCCTTGGAAAATAGCGTTGATTCTCTGCGTATTCTTCATTATGTGGCTGTTCGGACGTAAGCTGGAATCAAAATATTTTAAATGAAAGCACCGCCCTACTCCTGAAGTTGTTAGCCAGGGGGAGGGCGTTTTTTACATGGTCAGGCTGATCTTCAGAAAGAATATGCTGGGGTATTGGCCCAAGGCGAATCGATGGAGAAGGCGTATAAGGTGATACGCGAGCTGTTCATCTTTACGAACAAGCGCCTGATCCTGCTGGATAAGCAGGGGGTAACCGGAAGAAAAATGTGGGTACCATTCCGTTCCTTATCGAAGCATCACGCACTTCAGTATTGAAACCGCGGGAGCCTTAATCTGGACGCCGAGCTGAAAATCTGGATTTCCGGGAATGCGACGCCGATCCAGAAGCAGTTTAATAAAAGCTTGAACATTTATGAGCTGCAGAGCGTCCTGGCTGATTACGGGCTGCAATAGACAAAAGCGAAAGCCGCGGGCGGATGTCTGCGGCTTTGGCCTAACCATACCGAGCTGCTAACATCAAAACCATGCAAGGGACATCTAGGCCTTGCGTGGCTCTTTGGCATTGAAATCCATCTGTGCGCGTAACGTCGAATACAGAATGGCCCCGGTTTACCGCCTTCCCATTGAACTTCAGTTGAGCATTGGTCGCAAACGCTGTACCATAAACATATATATCATGCTCAAAAGCTAAGCCGATAGGGGATTAGGGGTGCAATGATACCACGATGCTTTGTGCTCATGTCATGAGCTCAGCGGAAGGCTCTCGATCCGCACGTTGCTAACGCTCCAGGCGGCTGCATCACGAAGCATGAACCTATTTAATAAGATTCCCGAATAGATGTTTGTTCCACGTGGAAAAACGACAAAAATGTACAAATACGGTCTTTATTTGCGGCGGAGGCTTGATAAGACGGCTGAGATCCGCCTGTGCCAAAGGAGTGATATCAGTGTCTAAGTGCATGCGAGAGGGGGTATCTCACAGGTGATTCGAAAAAAAACGATACTTTACATTCTTATTATCATCGCGTTTATCGATATGTTCAGTCAGCTCCCCATCATCAGTCCATTAGCACAAAGCCTTGGGGCGGATCCGTTCATGATCGGACTTGCCGTGGGTGCGTATTCGCTAACGAACATGATCGGCAATGTACTGGCCGGCCGCTGGATCGACCGTTATGGGGCGAGAATAGTCCTTGTTCTGGGAATGGCCGTTACTGCGGCGCTCCTTGGCATGTACTGGTTCGTACGGACGCCGGAACAGCTGGTCGTCGCCAGATTTGCGCACGGGCTTGCGGGTGGCTTGTTGGTACCGAGCGCATTTACGCTTGTGTCCGGGCTTGCGGAGAGCGGACGACAGGGCAAAAATATGGCTATATCCGGCGCTGCTGTCGGTTTCGCGGCGATCGTCGGGCCAGCGTTGGGAGGTATCCTGAAAGCAAAGGCTGGTGTTCATACGGTATTTCTGACGGTGGCGGGGTTGATGGCTCTCGGTGCGCTGACAGCGTGGCTGGTCCTCTATGGCAAAGGAGAGGCTGCAAAGCCCGGCGAAGATTCATCGATGTCCACCACGCAGGGCTGGCTTCATCTGTTCCGCAGCACGCCGGTCTTGCAATCATACCTTGGCGCGTTCACGCTGATGTTTGCCATGGGCGTGCTTACTTACATGCTGCCGCTGAAGGCTGACGCGCTCGTTCTTCGCGAGCAGGCTGCAGGACTGCTGCTCAGCACCTTCGGTGTCGTGGCGATTGGCATGTTCCTATTGCCTACCAACCGGGTGTTCGACCGGGTGCCATCTTTGTACACCATGCTGGCCGGGCTGGTAACGATTGCCGCGGCATTGCTCGGGCTTTCTTTGGTCGACCGGGAAGGAGTCCTGTTCGCGGTCATGGCGGTATACGGCATCGGCTTCGCTTTGATGTTTCCCTCCATGAATGCCCTTTTGATCCGTCACGTTCCTGAAGGAGACAGGGGGAAGGCCTTCGGGCTGTTCTATGCCTTTTATTCCATCGGCGTCATAGCAGGTTCCTTCACTGTAGGTACCCTTGCCTTATCGCCTGATGAGGGCTTTCGTCTGGCTGGAGTGTTCCTGTCGTTCATCGCCATCGGGCTCTTTATCGTAGTCCAAACCGCAGCCCGTCGCCGCAGCAATTCACCATGAGGATAGACGAGGCTGCGGCGCCTTGCGGCGCTCGTCCTAGTCACAGCAGGTTATTCTAACGATTCTCAGTCAACTAGACGGCTTTTCCTCTTTCTCATATAATGGGCTTACGCTTCAAATGAAAGCGCAAGCAAAAATACAGGGGCTTAGCCAAAGGTCGGGTGCTGAACCATGTCGCATAACAAATGGGCGATCGGCGTATATGCGCTGTTCATCGTGTTTTTATTGCTGCTCTGGCAGTTCATGCAGACGAGTTTGGCTATTCAATCCGTCGTCGAACAGATGGAAAGCGGGGCGTCGGCAGAGCGGTCCGGGCCTCATCTGGTGCTCATTTCGCAAGAGCTGGACAATCCGTATTGGCGGACGGTAGAACGGGGAGCACGGGATGCGGCGTCTAAGCTGGGTGCGGAAATCGAGTACATCGGCCCTTACCGCAACAATCCGCAGGAGCAGAAGAAGCTGCTGGAGAAGGTGATCGCTGCCAAGGCGGACGGCATCCTCACACAGGGGATGGCCGATAGCGAATATATCGGTCTGATCAATCGGGCGGTGGCTCATGGCATCCCGGTGGTGACCGTCGATACGGACGCGCCGGAAAGCGCCAGACTTACGTATGTGGGGACGGATAACCTGCTGTCAGGACGTTTGCTGGGAGAAGCGGTTATCAAGACGGCAGGAACGGGGGGAGAGATCGGTGTCATCATCGGCAGCCAAGAAGCGACCAACCAGCGGTTAAGGCTGGAAGGATTTCTTTCCGTCATCAAGGATTATCCGGAGCTGAAGGTAGTGGAAGTGCGCTCATCTAACATTTCTCGTATTCAGGCCGCTCAACAGTCCGAGGATCTTCTGAGAAACTATCCAAATTTAAGGATCATGGTCGGGACGAGCGCGCTGGATGCGATCGGCATCCTACAGGCGAAGAAGAAGAGTGGACGGGAAGGATTGCTCATCTTCGGCTTTGACGATTTGGAAGAAACGCAGCAGGCCATTCTGAGCGGGGATATTCAAGCGACAGTCGTGCAGAAGCCTTATCTTATGGGGTACGATGCCGTGAAGCTGATGCTTGAGCATAAGCAGGGGATTGCTCTTCCGCGGGAGCATTATACCGAGACGGGACTCCTGACTCAAGGTGATTTGAGCGGGAGGGATACGGATGAGCATTCGCCGAAAGCTTTTCGTCTTTATTCCGCTGATTGTCGTGCTGATTAACTCGGTGTCTTTTTTCATCTTTCAAAGCGGCAAAACGGTTCAACAAAGCTACAATCTCATGATGGAACGGATTTTATTATATAAGCAGGTTGCACAAGGAACGGAAGAAAACTTGAGCGCTCTAAGCTCTTACTTGATTGAGCCTACAGCTGGAAATCTAGAGGTTGTTACCGTACGGAGAGTGAAGCTGGAGCAATTGCATGCGCTTCTGACCGCAAGCCGAAACGAGCTGAATCCGCTAGAGCTCTCCAACTATACACATTTGCTCGAAACCTTCATTGAGCAGGAAACATCGGTCATACAATCCTTGGAGGGAGAGAC
Source organism: Paenibacillus sp. PvR098 (assembly GCF_017833255.1). NCBI lineage: Bacteria > Bacillati > Bacillota > Bacilli > Caryophanales > Paenibacillaceae > Paenibacillus > Paenibacillus sp. PvR098. The sequence continues at coordinate 3,122,371 of NZ_JAFIBU010000001.1, read as the reverse complement.
GCTCTCTTCCTATGCGTCTCTGTATGAGCAGGCGGAGAAGACCGCCGGCTTTATCCAGCAGGAGGGTCAGCATCTGGTGGACTTGGAGCTCACCCATTACGAGCCCTATTACCAGAGCATTATGGAGCATACGAATCACATCAACAGCCTCGGATTTGCCATCTTTGTCGCGGGAACCCTGCTGAGCATCCTGTTTGCCATCTGGCTGTCGCAGAGCATCACTGAACCGATCGGAAGGCTGGTGCAGGCAGCCAAGCAGATCTCGCGCGGGAACCTCAATGTGGAACCGCCGGCATCGCAAGCCGAGGATGAAATCGGCATTCTGACCGGAACGTTCCGGCATATGCTGCACAATCTGAAGGAGCTGATTGCCCGGGATAAGGAAAGGCTGGAGATGGACCGGCTCGTTAAGGAGCTGGAGATCAAGGCGCTGCAGAGCCAGATCAATCCGCATTTCCTGTTCAATACGTTGAACAGCTTATCCAAGCTGGCATTGATTGAGGGGGCGGACCGGACGAGCGATCTCATTGTTTCTGTATCCAATTTGCTCCGCTACAACCTTCGCAAGCTCGACCAGCCCGTCACCTTAAAGGATGAAGTGGAGCATGCAAGGGAGTATTTTACCATTCAGGGGTCAAGGTTCCGAGACAGGGTACGTTTTGTGACGGAGATCGAGGAGACTGCGCTCAGTCAGCTGATCCCAAGCTTGACACTGCAGCCGCTGATCGAGAATGCGTTCATCCACGGGATTGAGAACATGGAAGAAGGAGCGGAGATTGCACTTCGAATTTGGACAAATCCGGAGGAACGACGAGTGATCGTACGGGTGGAGGATAACGGAGTTGGAATGCCGGAAGAGACTCGGCTCGCACTGATGCGCCTGGACGACGAACCTGTGAAATCGGCCGGGAGCAGGATGGGAGAGCTGCCTGCTGTGAAGAAGGCATCGACCGGTCTTGGTACGCATAATGTATTTAAACGGATCCGGCTTTTTTATGGGAGTGAGGATTTAGTCAGCATTCTGGGTAATACAAGACAGAGGCAGGGCACGGTGGTGGAGCTAAGACTGCCTTTGCTGACGGAGGAGGAAGAGAGTGATGTACAGACTGCTGATCGCCGATGATGAGGCGTTAGAACGGGAAGGGCTGGAGCTGATTGTAAAGCGCGCCATGCCGGACATGTTCGATATCGCGCATGCGGAGAATGGGCGGATGGCTATTCAACGGGCGGACGAAATGAGGCCTGATATTGTATTTATGGATATTAAAATGCCCGGTATTCAAGGGCTGGAGGCGGTTAAGGAGATCAAGTCACGCCATCCCCAGGCGAAGTTCGTGCTCGTTACGGCATATGACAATTTCGCTTATGCCAAAGAGGCGATCTCACTAGGAGCTAAGGAGTATCTGCTGAAGCCGGCGAAGCGGGATCAGATTGTGGATATTCTGTCCAGGTTGGTGGAAGAAATCGCCGGGGAACGTAGAAAACGCGAAGAAGAGCTGCGTTTAAGCGAACGGGCGATGGAGTTCATACCGCTCGCGGAGAAAGAAATTGCGCTGTCCTTGATGCTTGATCCCTTGCACGATCATCATCTGGAGCCTCTGTTTGGGCTGCTTGATTTGCAGGTGATATGCGGATGCGCCTGCATAATTTCGCTGCCGGTGAAGGAGGACGGTGTAATCGATATCCCGGCAGCGATGGGCAGCGAGCAATTGTATGAAGCGGTGCGAAGCCGGGCTAAGACGGCTGTATCGTATGCCGTCATTGGTCCTGTGGTAGGCCGATGGATCGCGTTGTTTCTCGTGAACAGTGACGAAGGCAAGCCGTTCTTCACCTTCCGGACCGAATCACTGCAGTGGGGGAAGGAGCTAAGCAGCTTTGTAACCGATCAGCTTGCGATCAGAGCCACGCTAGGTCTAGGTACCGTAAGATCAGGCATTGACGGCTTGCGCGGCTCGTTTCGCGAAGCGCTGTATGCCGCAGCTTCGGAAGGGGCTGGACCTCTTCAGCTGTTCGATCGGCTATCTGAAGAGGCGGAGGGAGCGGCCGAGGGCATGGAGCTGACCGTGCTTCCGAGAGGTGACGACACGGACAGGCAGCTGGACGAGCTTCAGGAGGAGCGGGGCCGACGGGCCAAATCGGTGCTGGACCGGGCTCTCGAATATATTCGGATGCATTACCGGGAGGATATTTCCTTAGAGCAGGCGGCGGATCATGCAGGCCTCAATCCATACTACCTCAGCAAGCTTTTCAAGCTGCAGACCGGGAAGACGTTTATTGACCATATCATCCGTTTGCGGATGGATAAGGCTAAAGAATTACTCATGGATGAGCAGTACAGCTTAAAGGAAATCTGTTATCAGGTCGGCTACAACGACCCGAATTATTTTAGCCGGGCCTTTAAGAAAGCGACTGGGGTTGCCCCATCGCAGTATCGGCAGCAAAACGAGCTGTCAGCTCGTGCTGATCAGGCCTAACAAAGCAAAGAGAGAAAAAGTCCATCTTCCTACAGGGGATGGACTTTTTTGCTGTAATGGCAAAAAAAAGTGCTATGAAATGAAAGTGTAAGTAACCGTTTTCAATCGGTGTCAAAACAATCCTGCTCTTTGCCAAAGAAATGCAGACCTTCATCGATGTGAAAGCAGATGTTCCTTGGTATGATCAATTTTATAAGCGCATACTTTTGTGGGACTCCAATATATAGCAGAATCAATTTTAACCAAAGGGGAGAGTACAAATGAAAAGAAACATGGCAAAGGTTCTATCCGTCATGACAGTCAGCGGCCTGCTGTTTGCCGCTTGCAGCTCTGGTTCAGGCTCCGGAACAACGAACCAAGGACAGGACGCAGCAGCGCCGAAGCCGTCTGAACCGGCCAAGGCGAATACGAAGAAGCAGGTGGAGATTTTCAGCTGGTGGACCGGAGCAGGCGAGGAAGCGGGCTTGAAGGGTCTAATTCAACTGTACAAGGAGAAAAACCCGGACATTGAAGTCATTAATGCGGCCGTCTCGGGCGGTGCGGGAACGAACGCCAAAGCCGTGCTGGCGAGCCGGATGCAGGGCGGAGATCCACCAGGGACATTCCAGGTGCATGGAGGCGCAGAGCTCAATACCGGTTGGGTGGCTGCCGATAAAATGGAGCCGCTGAACGATCTGTTCCAGAAGGAAGGCTGGAACGACAAGTTTCCGAAGGAGCTGATCGAGCTGGTCAGCAAAGACGGCAAAGTTTACTCTGTTCCTGTCAACATTCATCGGGGGAACGTGCTCTTTTATAACAAAAAGGTGCTGGATCAGCACGGTCTGAAGGCGCCGAAAACGTTCGATGAGTTCTTCCAGGTAGCTGATGCGCTCAAAGCCAAAGGGGTCACCCCGCTGGCGCTTGGCGATAAAGAGCCGTGGACAGCATCGCATCTATTTGAGAGTGTGCTGCTCGGATCCCTTGGTCCTGACAACTACAAGAAGCTGTGGATAGGAGAGCTGAGCTTCGAGGATCCTTCCGTCAAGCAAGCTGCGGAAACGTTCAAAAAAATGATCGGCTATGTCAATAAAGACCATGCGGCGCGGAATTGGCAGGATGCGGCCCAGCTCGTAGCGAAAGGTGAAGCGGCCATGAACGTGATGGGAGACTGGGTGAAGGGCTATTTCACCACGGATCTTAAGCTGAAGCCGAATGAGGATTTCGGATGGGCAGCCACACCCGGCTCGGAAGGAAGCTTTATGGTCATTACCGATACGTTCGGACTGCCGAAGGGCGTGAAGGATCCGGAATCGATCAAATCGTTCTTGAGCGTACTGGGATCTGTGGAAGGGCAGGATGTGTTCAATCCGCTCAAGGGGTCCATACCGGCACGGATCGACGCGGATGTGAATAAATACGATGTGTACGGTAAGCAAACGATTGAAGATTTCAAGATAAGCAAGCTGGCGCCAAGTATGGCTCATGGATCTGCCGCTCCAGAGGGTTTCGTAACGCAGGCCAACCAGGCGATGACCATTTTTGTTACGAGAGGCGATGTGGATCAGTTTACGAAGTCGCTTCAGCAGGCTGCAGTGGCAAGCGGCATTAAAAAGTAAAGAAGAAGAGGCCCGGCGGCTCGGGCGGCGGGATGACCGCAGTCCGGCCGGTCCGGGCTTCGCTTTGGGAGGTGAATGATAAATGAATACATCGGCTTCGGAGCGGTGGATCCCTGTGCTCATGATCCTGCCCTCTTTTATAGCGATTGCTGTGTTTGTCTACGGTTTTATTGCATGGACCGGCTACGTATCGTTTACCGATTGGAATACGCTGGTGAAGAACCTAAGCTTCGCAGGCCTTAAAAACTATTCCTTTTTGTTTCAAGATTTCCGGTTTCAATCGGATTTACGCAATACACTGGCGTTTACGATTTTATTTATTACGGCAACCATGGGCATCGGACTGCTGCTTGCGCTCCTGATTGATCAAAAAATCAAAGCGGAGGCACTGTTTCGTAACATTTTCATTTTCCCTATGGCGCTGTCATTTGTCGTTACGGGTGTGGTCTGGCAGTGGCTGCTCAACCCGTCCACCGGCTTTAACCTGATTCTGCAGGCCATGGGCGTACAGAATGTGCCGGATTGGTATATCAGCACCAAGATTGTGCCGGCGATTTCCATCGGACAGATCGAATTCGGCTTGCCGCTTGCGCTCATTGCCGTCGCCATTGCCACCGTTTGGCAGATGTCCGGGTTCACAATGGCCATGTATTTGGCCGGACTGCGCGCGATCCCCGATGATTTAAGGGAGGCGGCTCGGGTGGACGGAGCGAAGGAGAGAGAGATCTGGTTTCAGATCATTCTGCCTCAGCTAAAGCCGATTACGGTGAGCGTCATCATTATTCTAGGGCATATTTCGCTCAAAATCTTCGACCTTGTCTATGCGATGACGGGACCGGGCGCGATGTTCGTTACGGACGTGCCGGGTGTATATATGTTTGAGACGACGTTCCGCGGCAATCATTATGGTCAAGGCGCGGCCATCTCGATGATCATGCTTGCCCTTGTATCGCTGCTCATCGTGCCTTATTTGATTTCGAGCATGCGAAAGGAGGAGTCGGCATGACCAACACCACCCTGAACGTAAGACGATGGGGGCTGTATACGCTGCTCGCTCTGATGGCGCTCTTTTATCTGCTGCCGGTGTATGTGATGGGCATTACGAGTATCAAAGGGATGGATGAGATTACGCTCGACCAGATGTGGCAGCTTCCTTCGGGGTTATATCTGGAAGGATATCGGGAGGCGTTCCATAAGCTGGCGCCGAATCTATGGAATAGTCTGCTGCTGGCCGTACCGGCCACGGTGCTCTCCGCGATTCTCGGATCGCTAAACGGCTATGTGCTGAGTAAATGGAAGTTTCGCGGCAGCGACACGCTGTTCACGCTGATGCTGTTCGGCATGTTCATTCCGTATCAGAGCATTCTGATCCCGCTCATCCAGTTTTTGCAAACGATCGGGCTGTACAATTCGATTCCCGGTCTGATCCTGGTCCACGTAGTTTACGGTCTGCCGATTTGCACGCTCATTCTTAGGAACTTCTATGCCGGCATCCCGACGGAGCTTCTCGAGGCGGCGAAAATCGATGGCAACGGGTTTTTCGGTATTTTCCGCTACATTATTTTCCCGCTGTCCATCACCGGATTCGTGGTCGTAGGCATTTGGCAGTTCACGAACATCTGGAACGAGTTTCTGTTCGCGGTTTCGCTCACCACACAGAAGCAGCAACCGATCATGGTCGCGCTGCAGAACCTGTCCGGCAGCCAGGTGGTGCAGTGGAACGTGCAGATGGCCGGGGCTCTCTTAGCCGCTCTTCCGACGCTCCTGGTTTACGTATTTCTGGGCAAATATTTTATCCGAGGCTTGCTCGCGGGATCGATTAAAGGTTAAAAAAATGCCCTCAGAGTGTTTGGTATCCAGGCTCTGGGGGCATTGGTCGCTTATTTCACCTGAAACGAGCTTTTCAGCGATACGATCCGGTTAAAAACAAGCTTATCGGCTGTCGTTTGCTTAGGGTCTACGTTGAAGTAGCCGTGGCGGAACACCTGGAACTTATCCTGCGGCTTCGCTAATTTCATATTATCTTCTACGTAGCCCTGCAGAATCTCCAGTGAATTCGGGTTAACGTTGTCCAGGAAGGTGTCGCCCTCTTGCATGTCTTCATCGAGAATAAGCGGCTCATACAGGCGGAATTCCGCTGGCAGGGCTTGGGTAGCTTCGACCCAATGAATCGTTCCCTTCACCTTGCGGCCGGTAAACCCGCTGCCGCTCTTCGTCTCGGGATCGTAGGTGCAGCGCAGCTCAACCACGTTACCGCTCGCATCCTTTACTACTTCTTCACACTTGATGAAGTAAGCGTGCTTCAGGCGCACTTCGTTGCCGGGGAACAGACGGTGATATCCCTTTGGAGGCTCCTCCATGAAATCGTCCTGCTCAATATAAATTTCACGGGAGAACGGGATTTGGCGGATGCCCATCTCTTCGTTCTCCGGGTTGATCTCCGCATCCAGCATTTCCACCTGGCCTTCCGGATAGTTCGTAATAACCACCTTCAGCGGCTGCAGCACGGCCATCGTGCGCGGCGCCTTCAGCTTCAGGTCCTCACGGATAAAATGCTCCAGCAGTTTATCATCGACCACGCTGTTGTTCGTTTTCACCACGCCGATTTCGCGGCATAATTCACGAATCGCTTCCGGTGTATAGCCTTTGCGGCGGAGGCCGGATATCGTCGGCATCCGGGGGTCATCCCAGCCGTCAACGACCTTCTCGTCCACGAGCTGCTTGAGCTTTCTTTTGCTCATCACGGTATTGGTTAGATTCAATCGGCCGAATTCGTATTGCTGAGGTATGCATTCCATCTCGCATTCACGGACGACCCAGTCGTACAAGGGACGGTGGTCGGCAAACTCCAGCGTACAGATGGAATGCGTTACGCCCTCGATCGCGTCCTCCAGCGGGTGGGCATAATCGTACATCGGGTAAATGCACCACTTGTCTCCGGTGTTGTGATGATGAGCGTGTGAAATGCGGTACAGCACCGGGTCCCTCATGTTCATGTTCGGCGAGGCCATGTCGATTTTGGCGCGGAGCACCTTCTCGCCGTTCTGGAATTCGCCCTTACGCATCCGATCAAACAGGTCGAGGTTTTCCTCTACGCTGCGGTTCCGGTAGGGGCTTTCTTTACCAGGTTCGGTGAGCGTGCCGCGGGTTTCACGAATTTGATCGGCCGTCAGATCGCACACGTACGCTTTGCCCTTGCGAATCAGCAGGACGGCGCGATCGTACATTTCCTCGAAAAAATCAGATCCGAAAAACAGCTTCTCCCAGTCGAAGCCGAGCCATTTCACATCCTCCTTGATCGATTCGACATATTCAGTGTCTTCTTTCAGTGGATTCGTATCGTCAAAGCGCAGATGCGTTCTGCCGCCGAATTCGTCGGCGAGCTCGAAGTTCAAGCAAATTGATTTGGCGTGGCCGATATGCAGATAGCCGTTCGGTTCCGGAGGAAAACGGGTCACGATTTCTTTCACTTTGCCCGCTTTTAAATCTTCAACCATAATCGTTTTGATATAATTGGAGGATGATGCAGATGCAGGTTTCGTTGTTTCCACAAGATATCAACCTTTCTTACATGAATAACTGCAAAAATCTATTAACATCTATAATACACAAAATGGGCGGCAATTATAATGTTTTTCCGCACGAATCTATGAATTTAAGGGCCAACAGACCCGATGAAAGCAAGAAAATCCCCTGTGATGAGAGGCTGTGCCTTGTCACGGGGGATTTTCTTGCATTATGGAAAGGAGTGTCTGAGCCGCTTTTTTTCAAGATACTGCAGCAGCTCTTCGGCCTTCTCGACATCTTCTATATGAACCTCGAGCTTCATACGTTCATCACGGTATTGATCTATTGCGGAATAGGCGGTTTGGATCGCGCTGAGGCAAACATCAGTGTTTGCCCGCAACCGGCAATTGACCATGTGGTCTTTAAGGTATTCGTATTTCGCCTGAAGTTCCTCGGCTTCCGACCTTGATCCGACGAGAATTGCTTGCCAATTCACTCTGCGGAGATACAAGAAATAAATCCAAGCAGAGATGATAAATAAAAAAGCTAACGTTTCCATTATGGAACACCACCTTCAACAAAAAATAAGGTTGCCTGTAACACTCCATCATTCGTAGTTGTTGGTATTTTGGGTTGGGTCCATATAAGATATTACCCTTTATAGGGAAGTGTGAAACACATAAGAACAAAGAAAAAAATATGGTGTAGAATCCCTCGAAAACGGCTAAATAGATACGAATGGTGTAGCACTCCTGCTACAACCTAAACGATCAGAGGAGGGATATCCATGAAATCCAATCATGATCCTCATGCTGGACTGAAATACGAACTGTCCGTATTGCTGCTGATGGCAGGAGAAATTGGAGGTGTTCGTGAAGCCGTTCAGGAGCAGACGAACGTACTTCATGAGCAGAACGGTCTGCTGGCGTCCATTCAAGATGAGATAGAGAAGGCTGCCGCAGCGCTTGGCAGCATAGCAGACGCTATAAAGGACGCTGTGGCCGATAGGCTTGCAGCGAAGTAACGATCTAGGAGGGGCGCCGGGATATTCCGGCGTCCCATTGTCATGGATAGGCTGAGAAAGCCTGCGATAGCTCACGCCGCCTATTCTACAGTCGGCTGGGTAGGCAGCGTAACGGCGGACGGATTGCTTTGGCGTGTTTCCAAGCTTCGCAGCCGTTCCAGCACGCGCCTTTTGCGATATAGCATTTTGCCCGCTTCGGCTACATCCTGAAGCGTTCCGCGGTTCAATACTGCACCGAAAATCATGCCTGCGATCGGAACCATCTGGAACAGTTTCTTCCAGCCGAAGTTATCGCGGTAAGCGGCGACTACTTCGCGCCATCCCTGCAGCTGCGAGATGGCTTCGTTGTGCCTGCGCTCGCTGCCAAAGTCGGCGAGCTCCTCCAGCACCGCTTTTTTACCTACGATGTCCGAGGAGGCAAACTGCAGGCATTTAATGATAAAGATGCGCTCTGTTTTCTCTTTAGGATCGTAGCCGTACACGATGGCCAGCTCCTGAAGTACTTTGAGCGACAATCCCAGTACTGCCGGAATATCCACGGCCAGGGTGAATATTCCGCCGAACCCGGTCGTTGCGCCTTGTGCGGTGGCGAGCCTGGCGCTGCCCTTCGAGAGCTCGTCTGCAGCCCGATCCATCGCCTCGAGCGGCAGGTTTGAGACGTCGCCCAGCGTCAATGCGCGGGCCATAGGAGCCGACTCTCCTGCCGCGTGCTTCCGATGCTCCTCGAGCCGCCCCAGCACGCTTTTTTCCGATACGAGATATCTTCCGCCGGTTTGAATATAGGTTCCGATTTCATCCATCGCTTCCCCGATCTTCTTCTGCACTATCTTCGGCGTCAGCCGGTCAAGAAGCTGAAACGGCAGCCGCCCCAGCTTCTCCCAGAACCACAAGTCCTTCTGATCCGTTTCCCATTGTTTAATTTCCTGTAAGGCAACCGAAAGCTCATCTTCCGTTTCTTGTATATGATGATTTTTATGTTCTTCATGTGCTGGCATGATTCCATCAGCTCCTCTACATGGAATATACGGAAAACGCTTCGATTGGGTGCAAAAGTGTTGAAATGGACTTGCGCGTCCGAAGCGTTTCTCATGCTTTGGAAACTTGAGACCGGGGCCGGCTCAAGCTACAATGGAAATGAATGGTATGGGGGTGAGCTAATGATTCGAATTGGACTTGCCGGCTGGGGCGATCATGACGAGCTCTACGAGCGGGGCGTTGGGGCGCGAGATAAAATGAAGGTGTATAGCCGTTATTTTACCGTTGTGGAGGTGGACAGCTCCTTTTATGCCGTGCAGCCGGAAAGCAACTATGAACGGTGGGTAAGCGATACCCCGTCTGATTTTTCATTCATCATTAAGGCCTACCAAGGGATGACCGGCCATCTTCGAGGGCCCAACCCGTTCTCTGATCCGAAGACAATGTTCGAAGCGTTCTGCGATTCGATCCGTCCTGTGAAAGAAGCGGGAAAGCTGAAAGCGGTGCTGTTCCAGTACCCGCCATGGTTTGACTGTACACGGATCCATGTGGAGCAGCTTCGGGAAGCCAAAAAGCGGATGGGCGACCTGCCCGTCGCATTGGAATTCCGTCATCAAAGCTGGTTTCACGAGGAAATGAAGGAGAAGACGCTGGCGTTCATGGAGCAAGGAGGCTGGATCCACAGTATCTGCGACGAACCGCAGGCGGGGATCGGATCGGTTCCGATCGTGCTGCATCCTACCGATCCGAAACTCACGATTGTGCGGATGCATGGCCGGAATAGGGAAGGCTGGAACCAAGGGGGAAGCCCCAATTGGCGCGAGGTACGTTACTTGTATCGATATAATGAGGCGGAGCTGCTGGAATGGAAAGAACATGTGGAGCAACTGCAGGAGCAAACGGCTGAGCTATGTATTATCTTCAATAATAATTCAGGCGGAGATGCGGCTCACAATGCGTCCCAGATGATGAAGCTCCTCGGTCAGCCGACGAAGCCGTTCGCTCCTCAGCAGTTGGATTTGTTTTGATGGTTTCGTGCCTGCCGCTAGGGTTCTCTACAAGGCGCGAAATCATGCATTGACAAATTCAACAGGCAGATCCATAATTAACATATGAATAGTTGCTCATATATGAGTAAAACAAATAAATGATCACGGCATATAATAACGGAACATATAGATTTGTGCAGTCAGGGGGAATGCATCTTGTCTCAATCATTCGGTCATCAACATCACCATGGACACCAACACGACCATCATGACCACCACGGTCATCACCATCATCATGATCCTGCGCGGGAAGGCAACAAGAAGGGGCTAACCATTGCCTTGAGCATCACTGCGAGCATTATGCTGCTCGAGTTTTTCGGGGGACTGGTGACGGGAAGCCTCGCACTGCTCTCTGACGCCGGGCATATGCTGAGCGATGCAGGCTCGCTGCTTCTCAGCCTGATCGCGATCAGCTTTGCAGCGCGGCCGGCCACCTCCGGCAAAACCTATGGATTTTACCGGTTTGAAATTCTTGCGGCGCTGTTCAATGGTGTCACCTTGTTCGTGATTGCCGGCTTTATTATACAAGAGGCGTATGGCCGATTCTTCGCTCCTCCTGAAGTAGCCAGCGGATCGATGATGCTGATCGCCTCTGTGGGCTTGATCGCCAACTTGCTGAGTGCCTGGGCCCTGATGCGCAAGGGCGACGTTCACAACAACGTCAATCTGCGAAGCGCGTACCTGCACGTCATCGGAGATGCTTTGGGCTCCGTAGGCGCCATGGCCGCCGGACTGGTCATGCTGTTGTTCGGCTGGTACATAGCCGACCCCATCATCAGCGTATTGGTGGCGCTGCTGATATTGAAGAGCGCTTGGGGTGTCATTCGGCATGCGATCCATATTCTGATGGAGGGTGCTCCTGTTCGTCTCAATTCGCTGGAGGTCCAGAAGGCCTTAGAGAGCATTGAGGGTGTAATCGACGTGCACGACCTGCACATTTGGACCATCACCTCTGGGCTGGATTCGCTGAGCTGCCATCTACGGATTGAGGACGGGCTGGACAGCCAGCACATTTTACAAAACGCCATACACCTCATTGAAAGCAAATTTAAAATTCATCATGCGACGATACAAGTGGAAGCTTCCGGGATTAACCATGAGGAGATGAAAGTATAGACAAGGGGAAGTGAGCGGGAATGAGCAGCGAATTTGATGTCATTGTGATCGGGGCGGGTCAAGCTGGACTCGCCGCAGCGTATTACTTAAAGAAACAAGGTCTTTCCTTTGTCTGTTTGGAACAAGGAGATGAAATCGGAGGCTCTTGGAGAAGCCGGTATGATTCGCTTACGCTGTTCACCCCGCGCTGGTACAGCTCGCTGCCGGGGCTGCCTCTGCAAGGGGACCCCAACGGATATCCGACCAAAGATGAAATTGCCGATTATTTGCAGGCTTATGCCAATGCTTTTTTGCTTCCGGTCCTACTTACGATGCAGGTGCAAGAACTTAAAAAGACGGGGGATCGTTACACGGTCCAGACGAATCGAGGCCTCTTCTCGACCAAGTCGGTGATCGTATCGACGGGACCTTTTCAGAAGCCGATCATTCCGGCATTTGCCGAGAAGCTGCCTACGGATATCATTCAACTGCATACTTCGGCTTACACTAACCCCGCACAACTTCGCAAAGGGCCTGTGCTGATCGTGGGAGCCGGGAATTCGGGTGCGCAAATTGCAGTTGAATTGGCGGACAGCCGAGATGTTTATTTGTCCGTAGGTCACCGGATCAAGTTCCTTCCCCTGCAGTTTGCGGGACGCAGCATCTTCGGGTGGTTGAAAAAGCTGGGCATGCTGCAGGCGCATCGGCGAACGGTCATTGGCTCTTGGTTCCGCAGGCAAAAAGACCCGGTTTTCGGTATGGAGCTGCGGAAGCTCGTGAGAAAGGGCAGCGTAACCACAAAGCCGAGAACGGTCGGCATCAGCGGTGATTCCATCTGTTTTGCGGATCACACCGATGTTCGTGTATCTAATGTCGTTTGGGCAACAGGGTTTTCATCCGATTACAGTTGGCTTGCGATACCAGGAGCATTAGATAGCAGCGGCCGACCTCTCCATGATCGGGGCGTCAGTCCGGTTACGGGACTTTGCTTTCTAGGGCTTCCTTGGCAGCACACGCGGGGGTCGGCACTGATCGGCGGCGTGGGAGAGGACGCGAGCTATGTGGTGAGCCGTATCATCCATATGGAGGCAAATCCCAAGACCCTTCGTATTGAGTCCGAAGGGCTGAACCCAGGGGTAACTTCCAAGTAATTTGGAAGGAGTGAAGCAAGTTCTTTGTTCGCATAAAATTCCCCGTTTCTTCCCACATTAACAGCGATCCGTTGTGACCGTTGCTTACTTTTCGGTTGCAGGTGAACTGAGGGGAAAGGAGGATTCCGCGAATGTCACGTTACGATTCCAGCTTGCAGTCGCAAAATCCGATTTCACAAGCGCAAAACTCGGTGGAGAAGGCGCACAATGCCGTTAAGCAGGCCGAGTCTCATCCGTCCGAGCAGATGATCGAGCAGGCCGAAGCGGCCGTAGAGAGGGCGCACCGGTCGATCGAACAAGCGTCGTTGAGCCACAATCAGGAGCCGGTGCAGCTGGCCGCCGATATGTTGTCCGAGGATGAAGCAGATTTGCACAGTTTGAAGCCGATGGAAGAATAATATGGCGAAGCCGGGGATAAGCCCGGCTTTTTCTTATATTGGGGCAGATACGCTGGTCCAGTTTGTGGTTAAACAAGATCAAGACCGCGTGCAGCCATGATTTCGTTCTCCACAAGATGGCCTGGGTAAGCTCAGCAGGGATGGCTTGCTTCGTCGCTTTTCCGGATGATTCTGTGCTACAATGGGAGTAAATGGTATGTTTCCGCGGCACGATCATACAAGGAGGCGTTGGCCATGGAACAAATACAGCACACGGCAGAGCTAGTATGGGACGGGAAGGCAACGCTCGGCGAAGGCCCTTCATGGGACCATCGCAGCGGCTTACTCCTATGGGTCGATATTGAAGGGAAGCGGGTCCATTACTATAACCCGGCTGCAGGCTCAAACCGAACCATTCAGCTGGATCAAATGGTGGGCACGGCAGTACCACGAGCGGGGGGCGGGCTGATTCTAGCGCTGGAGCACGGCTTACACACGCTGGACTTGAAGACGGAACGTCTGACCAAATTAATCGAACCCGAGGAAGGCGTGGAAAGTAACCGGTTCAACGATGGCAAATGCGACGAGGCTGGGCGGTTCTGGGTGGGAACGATGAATATGCAGGATGAGGAGCCGACTGGAGCGTTGTACTGTTTGGAAACCAACGGCACCCTCCGGAAAGTGGTAGAAGGCGTCACGATATCCAATGGGCTAGGATGGAGTACGGACGGTCGAACCATGTATTATATTGATACTCCGACGAAGCGCGTTGTCGCTTACGATTATTCTTCCGCTTCCGGCGCTATCTCAAACTGCCGCACGGTGGTTAGGATTCCGGAAGACCAAGGCTATCCCGACGGGATGACGGTTGATGAGGAAGGCATGCTGTGGGTAGCGCATTGGGAGGGATGGCAGGTCTCCCGATGGAATCCGCAGACCGGGGAGAAGATCGGTTTCGTCCGTTTACCTGCCGCAAGGGTCACCTCCTGCACATTCGGAGGCGAGCATTATGATGAGTTGTACATCACAACGGCGCGTACGGGACTCACGGAGGAACAACTGGCCGAACAACCTTACGCCGGAGGGTTGTTTCGCATAAAACCTGGAGTGAAAGGAAGACCAACATTCTTCTATGGCGGATAATTTAGCGAAACATTCGGAAGAGGAAGAAGCTTCCCTGGAGCTGCAGCGATGTGTCGAACTCATCGAAACGGAGCTTCTGCCCGGTCTGAAAATTTTCAGTGAACAACCGCATAATCCGGTCATCGTGCACAGAAACCCGAAGCCGTGGCGACTGGTGGGATCTGGGAATTATGCCGGTGTATTTGCGCACCCTTCTTTTCCGGACCGCGTAGTGAAGGTGTATGCGCCGGGCCGTGAAGGCCTTGAAGAAGAAGCCGAGGTGTATAGGCGTCTTGGAAAACATCCTGCTTTCTCCGAATGCCTTCACGTGGGGAATGTCTACCTGGTGCTTCGTCGACTGACCGGCGTTACGCTATACGATTGCGTCCGCCGAGGCATCCCGATTCCGCGGCAGGTGATTGAAGACATCGACGAAGCTTTGGCGTATGCCGTGCGAAAGGGACTCCATCCGCACGATGTTCACGGCAAGAATGTCATGATGAAAGATGGCCGAGGTATTGTAGTGGATGTCTCAGATTTTTTGAATCCCGAGCCTTGTTACATGTGGAATGATTTGAAAAGAGCGTATGATATATTTTACATACCTATGCTCCATCGACTGCCGATCCCGGAGTTTCTCTTGAATACCGTCCGGGTTGGGTATCGGAAGTGGAAAAAAGACAGCTCATAGTCCAGCGTGCCGGAACATGAACTGCCCGTCGGGACAAAAACCTTGGCGGAACAACTAAAGGAACGGATTTCAAACTACAGCTAAAATACATATAGTTTTTCATTTATTTGGCAGGAAATGAAGGTTTCTCAGCGAAATTGATAAATAATGAGGAACTATCACGTAATCCGTTATTGAACGGAAGACGGATCTTGACCGCCTATGTAAGCAAGGCTACGAATCGTTATAAGCGTATACTGAGCCTGCTACATGAACGGGCGGTATTCCGCACAAGATAATACGAAGCACTCGTCGTGAGTAGGCCCAATACTTGCGAAATTGAATTCATTTGAGGAGGAACACCATATGTCCAAAAACTTAAACGAAGTAATTAACACGCAAATCGCCAACTGGAGCTTGCTGTTTATCAAGTTGCACAACTACCACTGGAACGTTAAAGGACCTCAATTTTTCACGCTGCACTTAAAGTTTGAGGAGCTGTATAACGAAGCCGCACTGCATGTGGATAATCTGGCCGAGCGTCTGCTTGCGCTCAAGGGCCAGCCGGTAGCTACGATGCGTGAAATTTTGAATCTGGCAACGATTCATGAGGCATCGGGCAGCGAGAATGCGGAGCAGATGGTGCGTGCTATCGCGAATGACTTCGGCACGCTGGCTGCGGAGCTGAAGGAAGGAATGGCGATTGCCGAGGCGGCAGATGACGAAACGACAGGCGATATGCTGCTCGCTATTCACAGCTCGCTGGAGAAGCATACGTGGATGCTGGAATCGTTCTTGGGCAAATAAGGCAGTAAAGCAATGCGAACGTAAAGCGAACCTTCTGTAAGACAGACGGGTTCGCTTTTTTACGTTTCGTTTGGGTATAATGGAAACAAAAGGGATGGGAGGAATGGGAATGCATAAGTTCGGACGAAATTCGGTTATTTTAATAGGCTTGGCCTTCATGCTCGCGCTTAGCGGCTGTGAGGCGGCTAAACAAACCGCGCCATCGTCAGGGAACGAAAGCCCTGCTGCTCCAAACGATTCAGCGCCTTCATCGATTCCGTATAAGCAGGAAGTCGTCGCCATCGGGTTGGATATTCCCTGGGAGATTGATTTCGCGCCGGATGGGCGCATCTTCTTTACCGAGCGAGGTGGTGATCTGCGGCTGATTGAGAAGGGAAAGCTTGTCGCCGAGCCGGTGTTCCGTTTTGAAGACAAGCTATACAACCAAGGAGAAGCCGGGCTGCTCGGACTTGCTCTGGATCCGAAGTTTAACGACAACCATTATTTGTATGTCTATCAGACGTATATGCAAGGAAATCAGCCGCTGAATCGGGTCGTTCGGATTAAGGAAAGCGGCGGCAAAGCGACTCTTGATAAGGTACTGCTGGATGGACTGCCCGGCAACCGGATTCATGATGGCGGGCGAGTTAAATTTGGTCCGGACGGAATGCTGTATGTGACGAACGGAGATGCAGCGAGTCCTTCCATGGCTCAGGATAATGACGTACTTGCTGGAAAAATCCTTCGCATCAACCCGGATGGCTCCATTCCGGCGGACAACCCATTCCCGAATTCGCCGGTGTACAGCTTGGGTCATCGCAACCCGCAGGGTTTGGCTTGGCATCCGGTTACGGGGCAGCTGTACAGCTCAGAGCACGGACAATCCGCGCACGATGAGATCAACCGGATTGAGCCGGGGGCCAACTACGGATGGCCGTTGATTCAAGGCGATGAAACCGAGGCGAAGCCGGAGGATACGGACAAAGCAGGTCCCGGGAAGCTCACCAAGCCGATTCTGCACAGCAGTAATGTTACCTGGGCGCCCTCCGGCATGACGTTCATCAGCCAAGGGCCTTGGACAAACCATTTGCTCACGGCGAATCTTCGCGGCACGCAAGTGCTGCATGTGGTTCTGACGGAGGATGGCAAGGGCGTACATTCGTCGGAAGGGCTGCTTCAAGGGGAGCTTGGGCGCATCCGCACGGTGACGGAAGCACCGGACGGTTCAATCTATATCTTGACCAATAACCGTGACGGCCGCGGGACCCCGAAGGACGACGACGATAAAATTGTTCGCCTCATACCCACTTTTAATAAATAAACGGACGAGGATTGTGACTTAATCATGCAAGAGGATGAGTTATTTGAACTAATCAAACGATTACTGAGCGAACGCTCGCTAATTCAAGCGACGCTCAGCCAAGTGCGACGCCGCGACCCGAGCGGGAACGGATGCACGAAGGTAACGGTCAAGCCGGTGGAGCTAAAAGGTGAACTGAACTACCAGTTTAGCTCCTTTTGCGGTCAGAAAGTGCTTCATGAGAACTTGCGCCCGGAAGAAGCGGGAGCAAGGCTCGTAGAGCTGTTCGCTGAGCAATTCCGCCAAGGGCTACTGCAGACGGGAGAAGCGGACTATCAAGTGCTGATCAGCAAAAAAGGCAAGACCGGCATTCTGAAGAAACCGCCGACCAAGCAAACGGCCGAGGCAATGACTCATAATCGGAGAAAGAAATATATCATTGAGGAAGGGGAGCCCGTTTCGTTCCTTATTGAGCTTGGAATCATGAATTCCGAAGGAAAGGTACTGGCGAAGAAATACGATAAGTTCCGTCAAATCAACCGTTTTCTGGAGATGATAGCGGACGTCTTGCCCTATCTGCCCAAAGGAAGGACGCTGCAGCTGGTGGACTTCGGGTGCGGCAAATCGTATCTAACGTTTGCGATGTACCATTATTTGAAGGTGATGCAAGGGATTGATCTCCGGGTTATAGGCCTAGATCTCAAGGAGGATGTGATCAGCCACTGCAGATCGCTTGCCGATCGGCTGGGCTATGACGGTTTGCGGTTTCTGGTAGGTGACATCGCCCATTATGATGAGCTGCAGCAGGTAGATATGGTGGTGACCCTGCATGCCTGCGATACGGCTACCGATGCAGCGCTGGAGAAGGCGGTACGCTGGGGCGCGTCGGTGATTTTGTCGGTTCCTTGCTGCCAGCATGAGCTGTTCCGCCAGGTACGCAGCGAGGTGCTGGGGCCTATGCTTCAGCACGGGATCTTGAAGGAGCGCTTCTCGGCAATAGCTACGGACGCTATTCGCGCCAAGCTGCTGGAGCTTCTCGGCTATCGAACGCAGCTGCTCGAATTCATTGATATGGAGCACACGCCGAAAAATATTCTCATCCGCGCGGTCCGGAGCGAGAAGCCGCTGCCGTCTGCGGAGCAAGCTAACCTTGCGGAAAGCTATATGGCCTTCCGTGACTTTCTCCAAGCAGATCTCTACTTGGAGCGGGCTATGAAGCAGGAGCTGTCCTCCATACTGCAGCCATAGCCGTGACAATACCTATGTTTTTCCATCCCCTGCCAACAACTTGTGCTACAATAAAGCAATCATTCAAAAGCGATCATCAAAGAGAGCTAAAATAGAGGTGCTTGGTTTGGGGTACGTATTGCTGATGCTGGCGACGCTGTCATGGAGCTTCGTGGGGATTTTGGTCAAAACAACGACCGGTTTTGTGGATAGTACGACCATTGCCTTTGCCCGGTTTGTGCTGGGCATTGTGTTTTTGGGAGGACTGCTGCTCCTAAAGGATCGCGCCATGAAGCTGAAGTTTAACATGAAGTGGATTTGGATCGGGGCGGTGGGGAAATGCTGCAATTATTTGTTTGAAAATATAGCCTTGTCCATCGGTTATTCGTACGGTAACATTCTGATCGGACCGATCCAGACAGTCATTTTGTTGATTCTGTCGGCTTTTTGGTTTAAGGAGCACGTATCGGGCAGAGGCTGGATCGCAGCGGCACTTTGTATTGCAGGTGTCCTATTGATCAGCTGGAATGGCCTCTCGTTGTCTGAATTGTTCCAAGGCGGAATGGTGACTACGCTGCTTTATGGGCTCGCGGCGCTCGGTACGGCGTTTCATGTGCTGAGCCAGAAGGTGCTGATTAAGGAAATGGATGCTGGGAACATGAACTTCTCCGTCTTTTTGGTGTGTACGGTTCTGCTGATGCTTCCGCTGCCATGGACCTTCTCCTGGTCAGGAGAATTCAGCACTTATGGGGTGCTGGCCCTGGTACTGCTCGGGATCATTACAGGGCTGAGCTTTTACTGGTTCTCGCTTGCGCTCAAGCTGGTTTCTTTCCCCATAGCGGTCATCGTCAGCAACAGCTGGGTATTGTTTTCAATTTTGTGGTCGTATTTGTTTTACCGTGATCCGATTACGGTGTATGTGATCGGTGGCGGGGCGCTGTTTGTCGCCGGGCTGGTTCTGCTGAATTTACCGTTACGTTTGGCGGTGGGGCGTAAAGAGGTAGGGAAGACGGCGAATGAAGCAGAAGGGGTGATGTAGGATGAGGGAAGACGATCATCAACTGGGACCTCTGCTGACAGGATTCCTTCCGATAGCGGATGAAGGGTGCCGCATCCTCATTCTCGGCTCCATGCCGGGGGAGGCGTCACTTGAAGTCCGGCAGTACTACGGGCATCCGCGAAACCACTTTTGGCGGCTGCTCTATGCGCTGCTGGATGGTGGGGAGCCCGAGCCTTCTTATGAGGCGCGGACACGGTTTGCTTTATCCCGCGGAGTGGCGCTTTGGGATGTACTGAGGGCATGTGTGCGCAAAGGCAGTCTCGATACGGCGATCCGCCGGCCGGAAGCGAACGATTTTGAACATTTCTATCAGCGCTACCCGCAAATTCGTTTCATTTTCTTTAACGGCAGTGCTTCAGAGCAGCTGTATCGGCGTCATGTTAAGCCGCTGCTAAGGAAGGATACAGGTCGGCTCTATACACTGCTGCCGTCATCAAGCCCAGCCCGCGCACTGTCGCTCAGCGCCAAGCTGGAGGCGTGGCAGCCGCTTCGCCATACGTGGTTAAGCGACGACGGGTACGGATAGAGGCAGCACAAAAATACCCGGTCAGCCATCAAACCGGGTATTTGACGTTTATTCCTTTTCTTTTTGAGTGGCGCCGACCAGGTTTTTCGTTGTTTTGACGTCCTCCACCGTATCATTCACGAATTCCATGTTTTGATTTTCCGCTTCCATGGATGCCGTACCTTCGTAGTTGCCTTGGTGCTTTTTGTTCTCCGACATGTAGGTATTCTCCTTTCGTTTTTGCATACTGCATGCTTCATGATTTAACGTGCTCCACGGATTGGGAAAATATACTTCGCTAGTCCGGTTCCCCGTCCTTCCCGTATGGGAAAAAGGCTTCATGGTATACTAATCCAAAGCAATCGGTAGGAGGTAGATAAGATGGCGCGCGATAATGTCCAGGTACCGTTCGGTTACGAGCCGCCTGATCCGCGGGGGGAACAGCGAGGCAGTCTTTGGGTGTACGACAGTTTCGAGGAATATACGGAGCAAGACCTGGCGAAAGTGCTGGAGCTGGCCGACCGGCGCAAGATGGCCAAGACCATCTTCTATCCTATTCATGAAGAGACGCTTCGAAGGATGGTCAAGGGCACCTTCTTGCCATACTACCGCAGGGTGGAGGCGCTCCAAGCCATGCTGGAAGACGCTGAATCCGATCTTGATGTTGTAATCGAGCGGTTCGAAAGCAAACGTAAAAAATATACTCCGGTCGACATGGCCTTCCGTTTTCTTGAGGAAAAATATGAAGGGCCTTTCTTCATTTATGTGACAGGTGACACGGCGAATTTGCTGGCAAGCTACGATTCGTTCGAGTTGTGGATCAAGAAGCTCCGCCTTTTTATAGCCGGAGAGGGGACTCAGGGAATGCATCCCCAGCTGCTCAAGTACGAAAATCGTTGGGATCGGGTGTAAAAGAATGCCCCAAAAATTGGTGGATCATGCGAACCTTATAGTAACTCTTCAAAAATGATATCTAGGGGTAAAGAAATAGGAGTCTAAATTTTGAAGCAGGAGGGGGAACTATGAGGAGAGGAAAGAAATTCGCATGGATACTGATCGCCGGACTATTGATCATCAGTTTGATCAGCGGGGCAGCATGGATCGGAGACAAGCCGGTTTCAGCAGAAATTTCTGAGCAAGCTAAGGGCCGATTGGTTCATCTGAACGAAGGTAACAGCAAAATCACGGTAGCTTATGAGGGTACGGAGAAAACATATTCGCTTGCGACGGATGTGTGGGTGTACAGAAATTCGCAAAAGGCTGCCATGTCCGAACTGAAGCAGGGCGATACGTTGGATATCATCTTTAACAGCAAAGGTCAGGCCGCTTATATCAAGGCGGTAGACGGCAGTTCTGTCGCTGAAGCTGCTCCTGCAGCACCAAGCCCGACACTTTCCGTACCAATGGTGCCGCAGACAGTAACAAAGCAGGACAGCAGTAAGGAAAGTGTGCCTTCGGCGGACGTGAACGCTGGAATCTCTGCAGTACCGCAGGTACCGCAGTCTTCCGCCGGTATCGCAAGCAGCAAAGCAGTGCAGAAGGATCTTAATGCTTGGCCGTGGAGAGAGCTGGAGCTTGAGCTGAAAAGCCAGAATCTGAAGATGAAGCTGGAGCATGAGGCGAAGGACCAGGATACCGAAGCGGAAATATATATAGAGATGAAGGATCGTGCGGTCGTCCACTTGAAAGGAACCGAGGCGGAGCAGCTGCTGCTGTTGATGATGCAAGGGCTTCCCAAAGATAAAGTTGCCTGGGAGCAGGCGCTCAAGCAGCGCTTGGCGGCTGAATTCAAGCTGCAGGATGTATCCTCCGCTAAATGGGAGCTGGATGTCGAGTGGAAAGGTGATGCCAGTTCCGTCGATCTTCCTCCCGCCGAACGTCCAAATCTGGAGCCCAAAAGTAAAGAAAAAGAACATGGTAACGGCAAGGAGCGCGGCAAAAAACACGACCAGCAAGATGACGATAACGATAATGACGATGATGACGATGATGACGACCACGATGATGATTAAATGTCCTCTCTTGGTTAGCAGTTACGTATTAACAAGGACCTGACGGCATTCCGTCAGGTCCTTGTTTTGATGAGCTAATCCTCTGGTGTACGGTCTAGATATAGACGAGTGACCGAGGTGGAATCCCTGCGCTCGATCTCATCACGGGAAGCTTTCTCCTCCAAAGGGTCGTGGGTGTTCAGCCCAGGTGCGACGGTGGGACCGTCATGTTCCTGTTTGGAGGTAACACGGGAATCATGGTTCTTAGACATCCGATGCACACTCCTCCGATTTAGAGTAGGCAATCAATGTAATGTCGTTTCCGGTCAACTTGGCCAGCTTGGCTTCGGCTTGCTGTAAGATGTCGATGACCTCAGACTCAGATTGTTTCGGCAAACGGGCGATTTGGTAGGCATTTGTTTCGATTTTCATAGTAAGCTCCTTCTACAAACTCAGGGATCATGTGTATGTTGTCTTATCCTTTCCGAGGCGAGAATCATTCATGCGCAGGTAGCCCGAATCCTCTAGCTGTGATATATTGGAAGTATTGCAAAAAACTTAAGGAACGGAAGGAAGGCAGGGGAAGCAATGAGCCTCCAATGGAACCGCATGGCTGTGATGACCAGCATTGTGCTCGCAGTGCTGATTTCATCGATGGATACGACCATCATGAATACGACGATGCCGTTAATCGCCGAAGAGCTGGGGAATGTGAAGCTGTATGCTTGGAGCTTCGCTTCCTATATGATTATGTGTACAATTGTGACACCGCTCAGCGGAAGGATATCGGATATATTCGGACGGAAAAGGGTTCTTGCCGTAGGGATCATCGTCTTTCTGCTGGGCTCCATTCTATGCGGAATGGCATCGACTATGCTGGAATTGGTCCTGTACCGCGGTATACAAGGGTTGGGAGCTGGAGCAATGATAGCGTTTCCCGCCATTATTGCCGGGGATTTGTTCTCCGTAGAAGCCCGGGGCAAAATCCAGGCGTTCTTTACCGGCATGTGGGGATTATCGGCTGTGCTTGCGCCCCTCTTGGGCAGTTTATTTATCGAGCATTTGACATGGAGATGGATTTTCTATATTAATATCCCGATATGTCTTGCCTCCTTATTACTGCTGATTCCGTATCGGGAAGTGTATCAGGCCCGCAAAAGTACGATCAATTATGCGGGATCGCTTCTTTTCGGTTTGGGCATCGGACTGCTCCTTCTCAACACGGTAGTCGAGAAAGGATATCTGCTTTATACCGCTTTAGGGCTGATGTTCATGGTGCTGTTCATATGGAATGAACGAAAGCATCCGTCACCCATCGTACCGATGGAGCTGATGCGGAACGGCACGGTCGCATGGATGATCTTAAATGCCTTTTTGACCTGTGCGGCTTTATTCGGGATCTCGAGCTATATTCCTTACTATCTGCAGCAGCAGGGATATTCGGTCTTCATGAGCGGAGTGGCACTGATCGGGATGTCCATCGGCTGGAGCTTGATGGGGATACCTGCGGGCAAATGGATTCTTAAATACGGATACCGCCCTCTGCTCGTAATCGGGAACGCTCTTCTGGTTTTGTCGGGTTCGCTTCTGTTATTTTTACCGGATCAGGGAGGCTTCTGGTTTGTCAATATCGTGATGGTAGTGCAGGGAATGGCGTTCGGCTTGCTTGTTACCGTTTCCGTCATAGGGTCTCAGCAGCTTGTTGATTCCCACCAGAAGGGAATTTCCACTTCGCTGCAGGTGTTTGCCCGCAATATCGGGACGGCGGCGGGGGTAACGATCATGGGGGCGCTGCTGACGAGCGCACCGGAATTTATGACCGGAATGCACCGGGTGTTCATGTATGGCTTTATCGTTGCGCTGGCCGCTCTTTCCTCCACTCTCGTTCTGTTCCTCGGGCAAGAGAAAGCAAGGGTTCCGGCCAAAAAGCTCAGAGAGCTGTGAATCCGGTAGGGCCCAACCGTAAGAATGGAGTTCGGTAACATTTGCGTATGGATAACCTGCTAAGAAAGTAGCAGCAGACAAAAAAACAGTTGGGCAGGAGTTGATTACCTGCTCAACTGTTTTTTTGTGAACTTCGAAAAAGAAGAGGCTGTAAAAAAGTGATCCTTCCGGAACGCTTACAGCTATAATTCCTAGTGATATGTGAGTAGATTTCGGGGTTAATGCAGGCCGCTTTTGTCAGGTCCAACTTTACCCGTTAATCGTCGTCGTCTTCCTTTTTGTCTTTCTTTTTATCCTTCTTCTCTTCTCTATCCTTCTTTTCTTCGCGCTGAGGCTTATCGTCTTTACCGTCATCACGGCCCGCGTTGTGCCGCGCTGCTTGCCGCGCTTGGTGCGCTTGCTGGGCCGCAAGCAGCACCTCCTCCGGTACAGGGAAAGGGGTGACCGGCACACCGGCTAGCGCCCGGGTCATGATCTCCCGGAACAACTGCGACGGCACGGCACCTCCTGAGGTAGTAAGGTAATGATTCCGGTCGGTCTTGTCGTAGCCGAGCCAGATGGCGGCGGTCAGCTCCGGCGTGTATCCTACGAACCAAGCGTCCTTCGCACCGTTGCCGGCTATGCTGGCAAACTCAGGCGTGGCCGGCAACTGGGTTGTGCCCGTCTTGCCTGCCGTAGGGCGGCCGTCTAGCGCGGCTGCTTTGCCGGTTCCGAAAGCTACGGCCTCCTGCAGCAGTTGCGTCAGGGTGTAAGCATGCACCGGTGCCGTGAGCGTTGTCGGCTGTTGGCTTGCTTCGATCAAAGGCTGCCCGTCCTTGGTCGTGATCCGGGTAATGGCGTGGGCACGCTGCATTACCCCTTGATTGGCGATGCCGCCGTATGCCTGCGCCATCTGCAGCGGTGAGACGCCCTCGGACAGGCCGCCGAGCGCCAGGGCCAAGTTACGGTCGGCCGCCGGTAAGGTGATGCCGGCCCGGCGCACGTATTCCATCCCCGCGTCGACGCCGATCTCGTTCAGCAGCCAAACGGGAGGGATGTTCCACGAACGCAAAACGGCTTCCCGCAGCGAGACCTGCCCACGCGTTTGCCCATCCCAGTTTTTGGGCCGGTAACCGCCGATGTCGAGTTCACCGTCGTATAGCCACGAATCGGAGTTGTATCCGCGTTCTAGTGCTGGACCGAAGACGGCGAGCGGCTTAAACGAGGAGCCTGGCTGACGCTTTAACTTCGTGGCGCGGTTGAAGCCGCGGTATACTTGATCTCCTCGTGCGCCGACGATCGCCCGAATGCTTCCGGTGCGGTGGTCGAGCACGACGACCCCGCTTTGAACGGGACGATCCCCCGGACCGGCGGGAAACAGCGCATCAGTGCGGTATACTTCCTCGGCCGCCTGCTGCACCTTCACATCCATCGTTGTATGAATGCGGAGGCCAAGCGTCAGCACTTGCTGCTCCGTGAAACCGTACAGTCTCTCCGCCTCATCCATCACATAGTCGACAAAGGAGGGATATTGTCCCTTGAGCGACTCGCCGTTGTTAGGCTTGAGAGTAATCCGCTGCTCGACCGTCTTCGCGTAAGTCGATTCAGTAATGAACCCCTGCTCCTTCATCAGGGACAGCACAAGGTTGCGGCGCTCCAAGGCTTTATCCGGATTTTTGACAGGCGAGTATAAGGTCGGCGCCTTTGGCAGTCCTGCGAGCACGGCCGATTCCGCCAGAGTCAGCTCTTTCACCGGCTTGCCGAAATATTGCTGTGCTGCTCCTTCCACGCCCCAGCGTCCTTCGCCGTAATAAATACTGTTTAAATACAGCTCCAGTATTTCATCCTTACTGTAGGCAAAATTGATTCTAATGGCATAGCCCAATTCCTTCACTTTGCGGCTGAGCGTTTTATCTGAATCGAGGAACAAATTTTTGGCCAGCTGCTGTGTTATGGTGCTGCCGCCCTCCTTCAAGGAGCCCGATTGGAGATCGCGGACCAGTGCTCTTCCGATCGACCAGAGGTCGAATCCCGCGTGTTCATAGAAGCGGCGATCCTCCACCGCGATCACAGCGTTCTTTAGATCCGCGGGGATATCGGTAAGCGGTACAGGTATGATCCGGGAAGAGGAAAGCTGTGAAACCGGCTGTCCGCCGGCATCCATAACAAAGCTCGGCTCAGGCAGAGGATGCTCAAGCTTGCTGATGTCCAGACCGCGAACCCACGAAGCGAAAAAGCCGAGGGAGGCTGTAGTGACCAGAACCAGCAGCAACCCCGACCACAGCAGTGGTCGACGAATGGCGTTCCAGTCCCTGGATACTGCGGCCTTAGACGGAAGCGGCACCTCCGGTTTCGCGGCCTCTGTCTTAATATGCTTCTGTTCCGGCGTTACTGCCGGTCCTAGATTGCCGTTTGGGCTCTGTGCACCACCGGCGGTCTTGCCCCAAGCGGCTCGGGCGGCCTGCAGCGCTTGTTCGTGTTTCCGACTAGGCGAACCGGGCTGGCTGACCTTCTCCCCAGGCTGCTCCTTAGGGGACGATGCCGGCTTGGAATCTTTAGGAGTTCGCCGCAGCCAGCCAAATATCGGAGAACGTTTCATCTCTATCTATACCCCTTTCCAACTCTGCTAACCTATTCGCAGCAAAACACCGTTTTGTGCTGGTGGACGAAAAAGAAGCCCCGCACCGGCTCCACCCGGACGAGGCTCCTCTGCCTGAAGCTGAAAAATTTAATCATATTGCACTGGATCCGGAATCATGCCGCTTTGACGTACCTGCGTGTTAGTAGGCAGTTTTGCCATCGACTTGCCGAGGCGCTTGACTTCTTCTTCATTGTTCGCCATGGTGTTCATCGCCTGATCGATCGGGGCCGATTTGATCTTGGCCGGTCCGTTCTCCAAATATTGCTGCAGCTCGGACAATATTTCATCGGCGGCTGCGGAGACCGACTCAGGAACAGGTTCCTTGCAGATAAAACCGGCAGAGTTCAAATCGACTTGCGTTTGACCGTTCTCCACGGTGAGGGTGTTTAGACAAAATGGGTATTCCTTCGTCGTAACAGGGTCGCGGAACATTAGCTCGTACTTACAGCCGTCCCGGGAGCCGGTTTCCTTGAAACCCATCGTGCTCAGGATATTGTGTACATGGGCAAACGGTTTTGTAATCGTCGGCAGCGTTTTTTTGCGTGTCATGGTCAACACTCCTTCGACTTCTAATATTAGTATGAATACGTAAAAACGCATTACACTTCCGTGTACCCTACTATTACCCTAATCGAAAAACCTTGAAACGGGATTTCGGGAATTTTTTGAAACGGGAAACTCACATGATATAATAAAGTATTGAACAAAGCCTATGTATAAGCGGAAGTAGGGTTCACATGCGAATTAACAAGTTTATCAGCGAGACGGGTTTTTGCTCGCGTCGTGAAGTGGATAAAATGGTCGATGCGAAGCGCGTGACTATTAACGGCAAGCTTGCGGAGCTGGGGAGTCAAGTGGGCGAGGGCGATGAGGTACGGATTGACGGTAAATTGGTGAGCACAAAAAAGAAGCATGTGTATATTGTTCTTCACAAGCCGGTGGGCATCACCAGTACGACAGAACGGCATATCCGAGGCAATATTGTCGACTTTGTGGGGCACCGGGAGCGGATTTTTCCGATCGGACGGCTCGACAAGGACTCCGAGGGGCTCATCCTGCTTACGAATGACGGGGATATCGTGAATAAAATATTGCGGTCAGAGAACGAGCACGAGAAAGAATACATTGTTAGGGTGGACAAGCCTATCACGCCAATGTTTGTACAAGGCATGTCCAGCGGTGTACGCATTCTCGGAACCATGACCAAGCCATGCAAGGTCACTCTTCTAGACGAACGCTCGTTCCGCATCATCTTGACGCAAGGACTCAACCGGCAAATCCGAAGGATGTGCGCGGCTTTCGGCTATGAGGTTCGAAGGCTGAAGCGGGTACGCATTATGAATATTAAGCTTGCCGATTTGCCGTCGGGACAGTGGCGGGATCTCAAGCCCGATGAGCAAGAAGAGTTGTTTCGTCTGATCGGGCATGAGGCTAGCCTTTGACATGATTCAGGTACTGAACTTGTAACCGACCCCGCGAACGGTATGGATATATTTCGGATCAGTCGGATTCGCTTCGATTTTTTTACGAAGATTGCTGATGTGAACGAGTAAGGTGCGTGTATCTCCGTTGCTGTCGACGCCCCATGTCAATTTATAGAGATTTTCCAGAGAAATAACCTTCCCCGGGGACCTGGCTAAATGAAGAAGCAGATCGAACTCTTTGGAGGAGAGCGGCGACAAGACGCCGTTCACCCGTACGGTTCGGCTTAATAAATCGATTTCGAGTCCCGGAAACGTAAGATGCTGGGACTCCTCTTTGTGCTGCTCCAGCAATTGGCTGCGGCGCAGGTGAGCTTTGACTCGCGCGACCAGCTGCCCCGGGCTGAATGGCTTGGTGATATAGTCGTCGCCACCGATGCTGAAGCCAAGTATAATATCCATATCCTCGCTTTTGCAGCTGAGAAACAGGATCGGAGTGCTGTACGATTTACGGAGCTGGCGGCATACTTCAATACCGTCCATTTCGGGCAGTAATATATCCAAGATCACCAGCTCAGGACGATACTTGTCCACCATCTCGAGCGCTTCGGCGCCACTGCTTGAGCACAGAACCTCATAGCCTTCCTTACGCAAGTACAATGTAATTAATTCTACAATTTCGGCTTCATCGTCAACAATTAAGATTTTTTCCCCGGACATTGATTTTTCCTCCAAACTCGTTGCGGACGGACTGAACCGACAAATCCCCGTTTCCAGAAATTACTGTCTGATATAAAATAGTATATAAATGTGACCATTTTGATAATAAAGAAAGAAGTGGTATCGATTCCTAAAAACTCTCTCTATTATAAATGGTTTTGGGCTTGTTTTTCCATACTTTTATGGACCGGACTGCTTCTTGGATGCAGCAGTGCGGAAACTGGGACTTCTGAAGAAAAGCCCCTAGCGGTGCGAGGTATGCTGAATCTTGAAGCTTACCGATTTGATCAGAGCGGGACTGTGCGTCTGGATGGGGAATGGGATTTCTATTGGGGTGAGATGATTCCTCCTGAACAGTTGGTTTCATCGGATTCGGAAACCGCTGCGAAGCGAGAGTCGATCCTCCTTCCCGGATCGTGGAACGGGCTTTCCGTGAACGGCGAGCGGATTGGCGGCTTCGGTTATGCGACCTATCATTTGCGTGTGGAGCTGGACGATACGGAAGCTTTTCTTGGCATGCGCATTCCCTACATACGAACAGCCTATAAGATATGGGTCAATGGCGAACTGTTGGGCGGAAGCGGGGAACTGGGCAAGACTCCGGACTCATACAAACCTATGTACACACCACAGCTGATCCGGATTCATAACCATGGGGGTCCTATGGATATTGTCATTCAAGCCTCTAACTATCACCATCGCTCGGGAGGCATATGGAAGTCCATCCAGCTTGGGGAGCTGGAGCGACTCGACCTTGAAGCAAGGGCGGATCTGGCACAGGATATGTTCTTGATCGGCAGCTTGCTTTCGATGGGTCTGTATCATATCGGACTATTCGCTCTGCGTCGCAAAGAACGAGGATCGCTTTATTTTGGGCTTTTCTGCGTGCTCATCGGTGTGCGAGCCCTGTTTATCGGGGAAGGGGTCATCTATTATTTTGCACCGGGCTTCCCTTGGTTGACGGCTCTGAGGATTGAATATTTGTGCTTTTATATCGGGGTGCCTGTAGTCATGATGTTTGTTCGCTCTCTGTATCCGAGTGAAGTGCACCGCGGGCATGTTAGATTCGTTCAATGGCTTGGCTTGCTGTTCTCCGTCTCGGTGCTTTTGCTGCCTCCTCCATGGATGACGTATACCGTTCCACAGTTCCAAATCGTCACATTGTTCGTGTGCGCTGTTCTGATGTACAGCATATACCGGGCGATGCTTCGAAAAAGAGACGGGGCAATGTTCGCGTTCATCGGCATATGTTCATACATCATTACCGTCTTGCTTGATATTCTGTATTATAACCAATGGATTAAGATAGGTGAGGTTTCGTCCTACGGGCTGCTGGTCTGCGTATTTATGACTGCGTTTATTCTAAGCGTCAAGTCGGCCAAAGCTTTCACGGCGGTGGAAACCTTATCTAGACAAATGAGTGAGCTCAATACCGGTCTGGAACAAAAAATACACGAGCGCACGGCAGAGCTTGAACGGATTAACCGCAGCCTAGAGCGGGTGAATGAAGATTTGGGCCGGATGGAAACGTCGAGACGCCACTTGCTCAGCAACATATCGCATGACTTGGGAACGCCGATGACGCTGATTCAAGGCTATGCGGAAGCTTTGCTCGACGGAGTGGTGTCGCAGCCGGAGCAGCAGAAAAAATATTTAAAGCTGATCTTGGGCCGCATTACCGGCTTGAACCGGTTGATTTCAGATCTCTTTCAGCTTTCCAAGCTTGAGGCGCGCCAAATGAATTTCAACTTTCATCCCATGAGCACGGACGAGATGATCGGGTATTTCGATGAGCGCTACGAGCTGGAGCTGGCCGACGCCGGGCTTCGGTTCGAGACGAACACCCATACGTTTCGGACCACGGTTAACCCGCGGGGCTTGGTCAGAATCGATTTGGACCGGATCGATCAAGTGCTGACCAACATTATCTACAATGCGGTCAAGCATACGCCGCGAGGAGGCCTGATACAGCTCCAGTTTATCATTGACGAGCAAACGCTTGTAGCGCGGGTGCAGGATAACGGGTCCGGGATTGCGCCAGAGGATCTGCCATACGTGTTTGACCGGTTCTTCAAAAAGGACAAGTCCCGAAACACCGCAGGCGGCGGGAGCGGCCTAGGACTTGCCATTGCCAAGGAAATCATCGACTACCACGGAGGACGCATCTGGGCGCAGAGTCAGGTGGGGCAGGGGGCTTGCATCGCGTTTATGCTGCCGCTGGTGAAGCCGGGAGAATGAGAGGCTTACGCCCTTGGTCCATACTTGAGCCTGAGGTGGTGGCGGATGAGCTAAAGTAGGGAGTCGCGGTATCCCGTCGGCGAAGTTTGGTAATGACGCTTGAACTGTTTGGAGAAGTATAGCGGGTCTTGAAAGCCGACCGATGAGGCGATCTGTTCCACCGTAAGCTCTGGCCGCTCCCGAAGCAGGTGGCGCGCCTTATCCAGACGCAGCCGCAGCAGGAACGTTACCGGGGTCAGCCCGGTATGCTGCTTGAACAGCGTGGATAAATATGCGCGATTATAGCCGAGCGTCTCGGCCATCAGCTCAATGGTGATCGGTTCAGCATACTGTGTGGTCAAGTATTGCAGCGCCTGCTGTACCGTTTGTTCTCCACCGGTTGCCTGTCTTGGCGCGCTAGCCTGCTGAGGACGAAGCGCTTCGGCATACTCCGCGAACAGCAGATGCAGGCAGCCGTTCGCCCTGAGATTGGCGCTTACGCTGCGGGATTGAAAGGCAAGCTGGATCTGGTGGTACAGCACGCTGATGTTTCGCTTGCGTCCGGTATGAACGATGGGCGCAAGCGAGCTGAGCCCGATGTCCTGCAGCATAAAGGAAGCTTGAGGGCCTTCAAAGGCAATCCAGCGGTAATGCCAGGGCTCTTCCCAATCCGCCGTGTACTGAATCAGCTTACCGGGCTCAATCAGGAAGCTGTCACCTGCCCCGAGCTGATAGGTCCGTCCCAAGCAGGAATACGTCCCTTTTCCTGACGTGATGTAATGCAGCAGGTAATAGTCGACGACCTTTGGACCCGGCTTGTGTCCGGGATTGGTTTGACTATGGCCGGAGAACAGCACGGTCAGCGGGCTTCCTTTGGGGGAGGGCTCCGGGTTCGATACAACGTAATAGCTGTTTGGCCGTTTGACGGATGAGGAGACAAGCATAGGCAAAACGGGCTCCTTTTTTATGGATTTAAGTATATTATGCGGTAAGGAAGCAAGACGAAGATCTCTTAGAGGGATGGCTATGGGCTGGATGCTCTCTAATTATATCCATGGTTACATTATATCACGACATGGTTAGGTGACCTGGTAATAATCTAACATATTTCCATGTTGTGCTTACATCCTTCCATAGTGCCGGCAGAACAATTCGAGCTATACTTGAAGCAGAAGAATGACCAGAACAACGTTGCTGTGCTTCAATATACTATATAAACGAGGTGAAGTCCTCATGACGGATATCAAAGCATTGCGTGGGCGTTTTATAGAGCATTATGGCGCTGAAAGCGCGCATCCGATACGAGTATTTCACGCACCAGGACGCGTGAATCTGATCGGGGAGCATACGGATTACAATGGAGGTTATGTATTCCCCGCTGCGCTAACCTTCGGGACGACGATGCTGATTCGGAAGCGGGAGGACGATCAAGTCGGATTCGCCTCTGTGAATTTTCCGCATCACAAACATATTTCCATTCAAGGATTGGCATACCGTCAAGAAGACGATTGGATCAATTATCCAAAAGGCATTATTCGCGAGCTGCTGAAGCGAAGCGTGTCCGTTGGAGGTTATGACATCCTGTATTGCGGAGAGATTCCGAATGGCTCCGGACTGTCTTCCTCAGCTTCGATTGAAGTGGTTACGGCTTTCGGTCTGCTGACGATGGAAGGGCAGCCCACGGATAAGGTGGATATTGCACTGCTGTCGCAGAGGGCTGAAAACACGTTTGTCGGTGTGCAATGCGGTATTATGGATCAATTCGCGATTGCGATGGGGAAGAAGGATCACTCGATTCTGCTGATGTGCGATACGCTGGAATACCGGCATGTTCCGTTTCACAGCGGCGATTATAAGCTTGTGATTGGCAACACCAATAAGAAAAGGGGACTCGTTGATTCCAAATATAACGAAAGACGTTCCCAGTGCGGGCAGGCCGTTCGCGATTTGCAGGCGGAACATCCGGGACTTACGCTGCTCGGTCAGCTCTCCCTGGAGCAGTTCGATTCATCCAAGCATCTTATTGCAGATGAAACCGTGCGTAAAAGGGCGCAGCACGTAGTGGAAGAAATCGACCGTGTGCTGCAGTCCATCAAGGTGCTGGAGCAGAATGATTTGGCGGCATTCGGCAAGCTCATGATCGGCTCTCATCAATCGCTGCGCGATCTGTACGAGGTGACGGGAATAGAGCTGGATACAATGGTGGAAGCGGCACTGGACGTTCCAGGTGTGCTCGGATCACGTATGACCGGCGCCGGCTTTGGCGGCTGTACCGTATCGCTTGTGCATCAGGATAGCATAGAGCGATTCATTGACGAGGTAGGCCATGAATATAAGAAGAAAACGGGCTTAACCCCAGACTTCTATGTGTGCAATATAGGCGACGGAGTTAAAGAACTCTAGAAAGAAATATTTGGGAGGCGAGGGAAGGCAATGGCTATTTTGGTGACAGGTGGAGCGGGCTATATCGGTTCGCATACGGTGGCCGAGCTGCTGGCTAAAGAAGAAGATGTCGTGGTAGTCGACAGTTTGCAGCAAGGGCATCGCGAGGCGGTGCTCGGCGGTAAGCTGTACGTGGGCGACATTCGTGACGGAGACTTTTTAGATACGGTATTTAAAGAGAACGACATTGACGCGGTAATTCATTTCGCAGCCAACTCGCTCGTCGGTGAAAGCATGCAAAAACCGGGAAAGTATTATCATAACAATGTGTACGGAACCCTGTGCCTTTTAGATAAAATGAACGAATACGGCGTGAAGAAAATAGTCTTCTCGTCTACGGCTGCCACCTACGGTGAGCCGGAACACATTCCGATTCTCGAAACGGACCGGACGCTGCCGACCAACGCTTATGGGGAAACGAAGCTGGCCATGGAAAGAATGATGCATTGGTTCGATACGGCCCATGGAATCAAATATGTATCACTGCGCTATTTTAATGCAGCAGGCGCCCATGAAGGAGGACGGATTGGCGAGGATCATTCTCCGGAAACCCATCTGGTTCCGATCATCCTGCAGGTGGCATTGGGACAACGACCTCATCTATCCATTTTCGGGGACGACTATGCTACGCCCGACGGCACGTGTATCCGCGATTACATTCATGTAACGGACCTTGCGGACGCGCATATTCTGGCAGTGGAAAAGCTGCGGAGCGGCGGAGACAGCGGTGTCTATAATCTCGGCAACGGCAAAGGCTTCTCGGTGAAGGAAGTCCTTGATATCGCGCGTGATGTGACAGGCCATCCGATTCCTGCTGTGATGGAAGCGCGCCGCGCGGGCGACCCGGCCATCCTTGTGGCTTCCTCGGAACGCACGAAAGCGGAGCTGGGCTGGAAACCCAAGCGGGACGACCTGAAGCAAATCATTGCCTCCGCCTGGAACTGGCATCGCAGCCATCCCGATGGTTACGGCGAATAACAGCGGCGAGTAAAGGAGTCAGAAGGGCCTAGCCTGCCGTTGAAAGAGGAGGAGCGGGGACAATGGAGAATAATCAATCGGCATCAGGTTTCGGCACTCCGGAGCGGAAGGCGGCCTACTTGGTGGAACGTCTGCTCCAGTTCGGAGTGGCGCAGAAGCTGCTTGAGCCGCTGGATGTTTATGCGGCGCGGAACAGCCTGCTGGATCTGCTTCAAATCGTTGAGCCTCATGCGGGTGAGCTGAAGGAGCCTGCGGCAGTAATCCCTGTGGAGCTGCTTGAACCACTGCTGGATTATGCGGCTGAAGCAGGTATTTTGGAAGAGAATCATACGACGCTCCGCGATTTGCTGGATGCCCGTATAATGGGACAGCTGTTGCCGCGGCAATCGGAGCTGGTGCAGCGGTTTTGGACTGAGGCGCAGAAGGAAGGAATGGAGCGGGCGACGGACGCATTTTACAAGTTGTGCATCGATTCTAACTATATACGCATGGACCGGATCCGCAAGAACCTTTACTGGCTTGCCCCGACGGAGTATGGCGACCTAGAAATCACCGTGAATCTCTCGAAGCCGGAGAAGGACCCAAAAGAAATTGCTATGCTTAAGAATGCCCCACAAAGCCATTATCCCCAGTGCTTGCTCTGTATAGAGAACATAGGCTATGCGGGAAGACTGAATCACCCCGCACGTCAGAACCTGAGGGTCATTCCGTTGGAGCTTATGGGTGAAACGTGGTATTTCCAATACTCTCCGTACGTTTATTATCATGAGCACAGCATTATTTTCGACGGGGAGCACCGACCGATGCAGACGACGAAGCTTACCTTCGAGCGCCTGCTCGATTTTGTGAATCGGTTCCCGCATTATTTTATCGGCTCCAATGCGGACCTGCCGATCGTAGGGGGGTCGATTCTGAACCATGACCATTTTCAGGGCGGCCGCCATTCGTTTCCAATGGAACGGGCGGCGGTGGAGGAGAACTTCGGCCATCCCGACTTTGTGGAAGTGAACATAGGTATCGTGAAGTGGCCGATGTCGGTCCTCCGCATCTCCAGCCTCAACCGGGGACAGCTCCTGAAGCTGGCCGGTATGATCTTAGAGCGCTGGAAGGAATACAGTGATTCCTCACAGGACATTGCAGCCTACTCCATGCAAGGGGAGACGAAGGTACCGCATAACACCGTTACTCCGATCGCCCGAAAGAATTCGGTCGGCGAGTACGAGCTGGATCTTGTGCTGCGCAACAACAGAACCAGCGCCGAGCATCCGGAAGGTATTTTTCACCCGCACCGTGAGCTGCATCATATGAAGAAGGAAAATATCGGCTTGATTGAGGTTATGGGACTAGCCGTGCTGCCAGGACGATTGAAGGATGAACTGGAGTTGGCCAAGGGGTTGTTGACAGGAGAGCTAATGCTGGATGAGCGCATTACCGCAGACCCGGAACATCCGCTGCATAAACATACAGCTTGGCTGCAAGAGTTAACCGCGCGCTACGGTACGTCGATGGCTGGCGAGAAGGCCGCCGGGGTGCTTCGGGACGAAATCGGCAGCAAATTTGCGGACGTGCTTCGTGATGCGGGTGTTTACAAGCGGGATGAACAAGGCCGCCAAGGCTTCCGCCGCTTTTTGCAGTATATAGGACTTAATAGAACGTATTGGTGAGAAAATGGCTCAGATTTCTTTCAAAGTAGCTGACACGAACCAAACGATCACTACCTTCATGGAAACAACGCAGCAAATCAAAAGTATACTTCAGGTCATTGAGGAACCCAAGTCGTTGATGAAGTTGTCGGACTGGTGGAAAATATTGCAGCGATACGTATGGAGAACCGTAAAATATCGGCTGAAGTGGAAGGCGGGATGAAAGAGCTGCTGACCGGCATTGTTCAGGTGAGGCAAACTTTAAACCATGTGGAAGCCATTACCGCATCCCTGCAGCAGCTCGTTAACCTGTCCCAACTAACGGAAACGAAAAAAAGATCATGAAATGAGAAGCCGTAAGCATTTTATGCTTGCGGTTTTTTTAAATCCGATTCCGATAAAGTTGAGTAAAGGATATCCTCTTTGATCCTTATGCTCATCCAATATGCTTATTGGAAAGCGCTTGCGCGGATGATGCAGAAGTGACTTCAACGATTTTCAGGTTGTTAAAGCATAGGCTTAGTCGCTTCAGTGCAACTTCCGCTTGATCGCGGGACATCGGTTCTCCAAGTATTTTTCCTTTGTAGCTGATGGCGAAACGCATTCGTTAACCTCCATTAACACGGTCCCGGTGCTTCTCCAGGAATGAGTTCTTTTTTACTCTACGTAATCATACGTAGGATTAGCGCAATAAGTATTATTAACCGGGTTATCCCTTGATGAAACAGGTCATTTTAACCTATTTTCGTTAAGCAGAAGAAATCATTAAGAATAAAAGCCTATCAATAAAGCGGTGGGCAGTCACCATCTGTCTGCTTGAACACGCTCCAGTGTGACAACGACGTAAGGCTTGTGCTGCTGCAGAAGCTCCATAAAGAGCGGGTCCGGGTAGTTCATTACGCCGTCACCTGCAGCGGTGGCTTTGAAGCGATGAATATCCATATTATAGCATGAGCATTATGGATTAGGGTAATAAACTGGGAAAATCGGCATATTAAGCCTATACACAAAGGAGCTGACGATAGGAGGACGATCAAGTGCTTATTCGGCCGTTTGCATGGCTCGCCGGCTTGCTAGCCGCATGGCTCGCTCTTCATACAGCTGAAACGGCATCCGTTGCCCTGCAGCAAGATCGGGTCATGACATTCGCCGTGCTTAGCGACATCCATTTACAGAGATGGGACCAGCGCTCCATACACATTTTCGGGCGCGCCCTGGATGATCTACACCATGCAGCACCCCTAGCTGAGGCTCTCATTATCAACGGAGATCTCGGCAACGGCAACCCGGGGGATTATCGTGCGCTTCGCCAAATGCTGGACAAGCATCCTCATCCCCGACAGGTGTATTATACGATAGGCAACCATGAGTTTTACCGTATGTGGCATGACCGGCGCGGACGCTGGAGTCCGGGCACATTTCCTAACGGGGAAACGGATACGGCTGCGATTCAAAGATTTTTACGCTTCGTCGGAGAGCCGAAGGTTTATTATGAACGGCAAATCGAAGGCTACCGGTTTCTGCTTCTCGGAACGGAGCGTTATAGACAATCGGACCCGTCGGTGGGAGAAGATGCTTATCTATCCGCAAGTCAACTGCAATGGTTGAAAGCCAAATTGAAAGAGGCGGCTCCCGAAAGGAAGCCGGTCTTCGTCTTTCTGCATCAGCCGCTCCCGGATACGGTATCTGGAAGCGGCCGGGAAGGATGCGGGAGGGGTGTGGTTCAGTATCAGCAGCTCAAGGCGCTGTTGTCATCCTATCCTCAGACGATCCTGTTCTCGGGGCATTCCCACCGGGAACTGGAGCAGCCACGAACTATCGTACACGATGGCTTTATGATGGCGAACAGCTCCTCCGTCCGTCAGCCATGGAAAGAAGGCGGACCGTACACGCCAGAGGCGGCAAAGAGTGAAGGGCTTATTGTCGAAGTGTATCCAGACCGCGTGTTGATCCGAGGTCGCGATTTCGGGAACCGGATATGGGTGACTGAGGGGTCTTTACGGTTCAATGAAAAAACCATCCGGACGCTTCCTGAGGGGCCGGATGGTTCAAAGAGTTGATGTTTATTCCTCGACTTCCGTTTTATGAGCCGTTTTGGGTTCAATTTGAATATGATCGGATTGGCGGGTAATCTCCTCTACTTCAATTCCTTTTATGGCAAGCGTATTCTTAATGAGCTCCTCATCCTGCGCCGGAAAAATGTAAGCCGGCTGCCCATTGGTATGCTTCAGCAGATGATCGGCAACCTGCAGCAGTTTTTCCATGGAGAACGGCTTGCGCAGAAACTTCTCTATGTCTTTCTCGTGGTAGTCTTGCGGCTGTTCCAATGCGGTGGAGACGATGACCGGCGTCCGGTAATACTTGGGATGACGGTACAGTTCGGCAATGAAATCCCAACCGTTCATTGAGCCCTCCAGATGAATGTCCACGATGCAAAGCAGCGGTGCATGCTCCCGGATCTGGTGAAGCGCGATGATAGCCTCTTCCGCAGAACGCACATAAACCATCGGGACTTGGAGCTTGCTGAGCGCCACCCCGATCAATCGGGCCAGGTTATCGTCATCCTCCAGAATCATGATGCTTCCTTCGGCGCTTTGAATCTCATAGGTCATGAGCTCGACGGCAAACGTCGTGCCTTGGCCCATAGCCGATTCAAAAGAGATTGTACCCTGATGCGCCTCAACGATCTCGCGGACGATGGCCAGCCCAAGTCCCGTTCCGCCAATTTGCCTGCGATCCGAATTGTCGACCCGATAAAACCTGGTGAACAGTTTGTCCTTGGCTTCCTCAGGTATGCCAAGCCCATAATCCTGAATGAGGATAAGAACGTGTCTTCCTTCCAGCCGCAGCGTCAGGTCGATCTGCTCAGAGTGTGGGGAATACTTGATGGCGTTGCTCATTAAATTGTGGCCTACCTGCTTCAGCCGATCCGCATCCGCACGTACCCATACCTCATGGTCTGGCAAATGAAGCATGATTTGATGGCTCTGCTTACCCCTCCACTGCTCCGCCACTTCTTGAAGCAGGTTTCTAAGTTCGACAGGGGCAAAATGATAAATTTGCTTCCCCGATTCCATTCGCTGAAGGTCGAGAAAGTCGTTGATTAACGTGGATAAGCGCATCGCTTCTTTATAGATCGTCTGCAAATAACGCTGCTGCTTTTCAGGGGATAGCTGACGGTGCAGCAGAATTTCAATAAATCCGAGAACGCTGGAAAGCGGCGTACGCAGCTCATGTGAGACGATGCTGATGAACTCATTTTTGATTTCGTCGGCCCTCTCCTCCTCAGTCCGGTCGCGGAACACGAATAGAAAGCCTTGCTCCTCCTGCCGGTTATCGCCCACCTTTGTTGCGTAGAGATTGAGGTGTCTTTGCTGGTTGTCCGGTCCGACGAACGAGAATCTTTCCGTCAGCCTATCCACCTCACCGCGAAGCAGCCCTTGAATCGACTTAAACACGGAAGAGAAATCCGAAGAAGTCTCCAGTATGGTTTGGAAGATCGCTGTAACCGGGGTTCCACTCTGGCGATTGAAAGGAAAAAAGTCATCCATGCGATGGTTGGCAAACATCCACTGTCCTTCGGAATCGCACATCATCATCCCTTCATGCGTCGATTCCAAAATGTTTTCAATCAGGTGGTGCTGCTCTTCAATCAAGCCTTTCTCTTGCTGAAGCTGCTCGCTTTGCTGCTCCAGTCGGACGGATTGACGGCGCCGCTCTTCGTTAATCTGCTGAGCCAGAAAGGCAAGCCCGAATTGGCGAATGAGCCCTTTGGTTAGCCGAGCTTTCAAATCGCTTTGCTCGGTAACATATCCGGTGATCAGCAGAAATCCAACAGCTTCTTGCTGATCGTTAAACAGCGGAAAATACCGGTCGACAGCATACGCCAGTCCTTGGTGGAATCCGCGCTCCTGCTCCGTGGTATTTCGGGTGGAATCCAGAGGCTGTTTCTCCGTCAGAACCCGCAGTGCCGGGCCGAACAGCTCATTCTCACGTAATAACTGCAGTTTGGAGGGATAGCCGATGGAGTAAAGCACTTCGTAAGCAGCTTCCTCTCCTTCCGTTTCCGGCGATTTCATGACGAGCATAGCGGCATCAAGCTGTAAAGATTCCAGTAGGGCGGGAACGGAAGATTGTAAGAATTCCTCCATGTCTGTCGACCCAGTCAGCTTCTCCTGATAATTGGTAATGGCCTCCAGCTCGTGCTCCCGCTGTGACAGCTGCACCATGATCGCTTCCTGCTCATCCTGTTGAGTGATAATCTCTTCGTTCTGTGCTTCCAGGCTTTCCGCCAAAAAGCGGTAAGACTCTTCGCTCCTGCGAAGCGCAGCTTCTGCCCGCTTAGCCCGGATGAAAGTAAATACCGAGAACAGTCCGATAATAAGAGCAAGGCTGCCACCCAGAGTGATGATCACGCGGGCCGTTGTTTCTGCGCTTCGCGCGGAATCGTAAGTATCCGAAGCGATTTCCTCAATTTCGGAAGTCAGCTTCGTATGAATTTGCCGATAACGATCCATCAAATTTTTGCCGATAGCAACCCGTTCTAGTGCCGTGTCCATTTGTCCGTTTCCAATCAAGTTGATTTGGCTACTATAATGGTCTTGAAGCCGCTGAATTTGCGGTATCACTTCGCCGGCCATTACGTTGTTCAGACGAGTGTATTGCTTCTGATACTTGTCCATCGCCAGCAGGTGCTCATTCAGCTTGGCTTTACTTTCATCATAAGGCTGCAAATACTGCGCTTCTCTGGTGACCTCGTATCCCCGCAAGCCCGATTCCATGTTGACCAAGGTGATCGACAATTCTTGCGCCAAATTAGATAAGGGAATGATATCATTGACGATGGAGTTCAATTTGGCTTCCGTGTTTCTGGAAGCAATGAAGCTGGAGATGCTAACTAGAGCAAGCAAAGAAATGGTAATAATGATATAGGTCAAAGAAATTTTCGATCGTGTTATGTTCATGAAGGGAACCACCTTAGTGAAGTAATGGATATCCGTTATCCGGTAATGTAAAAATTCGACAAATGGCGACGGGGTTCCTTTTTTGGCTTGTGGCAAGAAATCAGAATTTGTTCATTATAAAGAACAGTCGGAGTGGACAAGGGGAAACGATGATGGATTGGCCAGGTGAAGGGATAAGGAAGTTTGAATTGAATCCTGAGGTCTTATATTATCCCGACCATGGTGCAGCATAAAGCACCATGGTCGGGATGTTATGGATCAAAACGGTCTCCATTTGCGGAAGTCTTATTCAAGTTCGGCTCGGAGAGGATGGTATAGCCTAAGAGCAGAGGGCCCGTATGAACGGTTCATCAGGGTTATTTCTCAACCCACTCGCTGCGCAGCGAGAAGAGATCCTTGAGGTCGTCCGTTGATAACTCCGTGATCCACTGCTCGCCGCTGCCTACGATTTGCTGGCTGAGCCCCATCTTCTTATCGATCATCTCATCGATGCGTTCCTCCAGCGTCCCCAGCGTGACGAACTTGTGGACCTGCACGTGGCGGGTCTGGCCGATCCGGAAAGCGCGGTCTGTTGCTTGGTTCTCCACCGCCGGGTTCCACCAACGGTCAAAATGAAACACGTGATTGGCGGCCGTAAGGTTGAGTCCTGTTCCCCCCGCCTTCAGCGACAGCAAGAAAATGCCTGAATCTGTGGTGTCCGTCTGCGCTTCATTTTGAAAGGTTTCGATCATCCGGTCGCGCTCTGCTTTAGAGCTTCCACCGTGCAGGAATGGGATTTTGCCGCCTAATTCTTCCCCGAACACCCGCTGAAGCAGCAGGCCGCTCTCTACGAACTGGGTGAAAATGAGACATTTATCGCCTTCCTGCCGCAGCTCCTGAACCATCTCCAGCAGCCGTTCGACTTTGTTGGAGCGTCCGCGCCATGGTGACTGTGGCGATTCTTTCGTGAGCAGGGCGGGATGGTTGCAGATTTGCTTCAGCTTCGTCAGGGCAGCCAAGATCATGCCGCGGCGCTCCATGGGCGACATCGTGTCGATGCGCTCGAACATGTCACGGATGTAGGTTTCGTAAAGCGTAGCTTGCTCTGTGGTAAGAGAGATATAGGTTTTGTACTCGTATTTTTCCGGTAAATCGAGCTGGATCGAAGGATCCTT
The DNA here is from genome assembly GCF_017833255.1 of Paenibacillus sp. PvR098. Taxonomy (NCBI): domain Bacteria; kingdom Bacillati; phylum Bacillota; class Bacilli; order Caryophanales; family Paenibacillaceae; genus Paenibacillus; species Paenibacillus sp. PvR098. The sequence goes on along the minus strand of NZ_JAFIBU010000001.1, from coordinate 3,080,360 downwards.
CTTTAGCCGCCGCAGCAGGAATGGGCGGATGAGCCGCTGTACCTTGGCGATAAGCTCCGGGTCTTGAGTCCGCTCAATGGCTCCGACATACCGCTGTGTGAAATCGCGCAGCGTACCGAGGTAGCCGGGGTTCAGAAAATCGAAAATCGACCACAGCTCGGTCAGCCGATTCTCGATCGGCGTGCCTGTCAGTGCGATTCGGTGCCGTCCTGTCAGCTTACGGATGGATGCCGCCTGCTTCGTGTAGGCGTTCTTGATGTTTTGCGCCTCATCCAGACATATCGATTCCCAGTGCATTGAGGCGAGCTCCGTTTCGTCCAAGTGAGCCAGCGTATACGTTGTCAGCACAAGGTCGCAGTCGCGGCAGCTTTCAGCGAACGTTTCGCCCTTGGCGCGACCCGGACCGTAATGCAGATGAACGCGCAGGTCGGGAGCGAAGCGCTGGAGCTCCTTCTGCCAGTTGCCGAGCACCGAGGTGGGACAGATGAGCAGGGAGGGAGACGGATCTGCCGTGCCTTCGGTCAGATGTTTCTCCCGCAGGAGAAGCAGATAGGTAATCATTTGAATCGTTTTGCCGAGGCCCATATCGTCGGCCAGGCATCCGCCCAAACCACACTCCCGCAGGAACATCAGCCACGAAATGCCCTCCACTTGGTAAGGCCGCAAGGTGCCGCGGAAGCTGTCGGGCGGTTCGGTGAGCGGTGGACGCTTGGCATGATTCAGAAGCTTGACCAGCTCCTGAAGCTGATCGTTCAGCTCGACCTCCATCTTCAGGGAACGGTGGAAGTCCTTATCTTCTTCGCCTTCGCTTGTGCCCAGCAGGTGCAGCTCCAGTACATCCCGAAGAGAAAGGCCCTGGTTCTTCTGTACCTGATGCATCACGCTTTGAAGCTGAGCGAGATGAACGGGATCGAGCTGCACCCACTGACCGTGAATTTGCACCAGCCTGCGGTTCTGCTCGAGCAGCTCACGGAATTCTTCTTCCGTCAACTCGATGTCTCCGAGGGCGATTTTCCAATCGAATTGCATGAGCTGACCAAGGCCGAACATCGGCTGCGGACCTGCGCCTACGGACGACTTGATCTTCGCTTTGAGGCGGGGACGCCACTTGCGGATACGCTCCCACCAGTCGGGCAGGAAGACGGAGTAGCCCGACTCGATAAGGCGGAGGCTGCCCTTCACAAGCAGTTCCCATGCCTCATCCGGCGTGAGGGAGCTGCGCAAGCTTTCCTCGCCGGTAGCGAGCCATGGCAGCATGCGCCCCCACTTCTCGGCGTCGCGTACAGCCCGGCCGAGATGCTCGCGCCATGCCTCAGGCAGCGCCTCGGCGATAGCGGCGTCAGGCTCTGCGGCAGCCAGTGCCCCGAGGTCCGTGGGAGCCATCTCGTACTGCACGTCCTTGTCGCCTCGGTCCTGCAGCACGACGCGCAGCGGCCAAGCGCCGCCGGAAACCGCGGGCTCTTCAAGCTTCAGGCATGTCCGGAAGGGCGTGCCATCGGACTGCCAACCGATAGAAATGAGCCAATCCTCCTCGTCCATCCAGAGATCAACTGCTTCCTTGCCGCTGGACAGCAGCGGAAAGGAACGTTCGAGTTGCTCCAGGCTCTGGCGCATCACCCCGTCTGCTTCGATCCAGTCGGGAATAAGCTGGTCCATCCACTGCTGCGCCACCGGCGAGGCCGCCAGGGCGGACTCTTCTTCGGGCAGCTGCAGCTTCCAGCCCAGTTCGCCCGCTTTCCATTTGGCGAAATCAGGCATAAAGCGTCCCTGCGTCAGTGCCTCTTTGACGGCAGGCGCCAGCCGCGTCAGCTCCTCAAGGTCGCGGCTGAAATCCAGCCGTTGGTGCTGCACGTAGCTCGGAGCCGCCATATAGTCTAGCGCTTCCAGCGAAGGAAGCAGTACGCCTTCCATATTCATCGATTCGGTTACCTCGATGAACGTGCCGTAGAAGGAAGGCGCGTGCCAGGCAAACAACCAGTCGCGAAGGTCGTAAGCGTCGCAGATGCCGCCGTTATACCGGGCGCCCCAAAGGAAAAACCCGCCTTGAGGAGCCCACCGCACATTCACGTTGATGTTCCCCGTATCGATCATGGAATCCATTTTCCTTTCCTCAGCTCTTCCTGCAGTGCGCGGAGGCGAGAGTATTTTACTGTCAGGCGGTAGATGTAATCCTCCCAGTCTTTCAGGCGGTCCAGTTTTTTGTAAAGAGTGTTCAGTTTCTTGAGCATATTGGTCGCGCTTTTGTAAGCGGTGCGGTTCTTCTCAGCAATGCACCGCTCCACCGCATGGTGATACAGCGGCAGCATAAGTGCCGGATCCTGCTTCTCCACCGTTTGGAGATCAAGTGAGTACAGGTTCATCGGGGAGACGCGGTTGGACAATTGCAAATCGATCCATGCTTTGTACCGCTGGGCTTTTAGCAAATACGCAGTATAGAAGTGGTATGTGCGCGGCAGCAGCGCTACCATAACGGATACCCACTCGGCATCGTCCGTTTGTCGTCCTACGGCTTCCATCCAATATTGGCAGAACTGCCGCAATTCCTCCTGCTGGGCGCGCTGTACAACCGGTAGCAGCCATCGGAGCCATGCGAGCATACGATCCCAGGCCTGCTCCTCGTAGCAATGATGCAAATACAAGAAGAAATCCCGCGCTTCACGCTTGCTAAGCTGCTCCATTTGCTGCCTGGCGGCTTCGTCATTCCCTTCGATGACGGCAAAGTGTGCTTCCGCCATCAGCAACGCATCCTTACGCTTTGGCCTCAGGTCCTTTGCTTTCAGCATACGCTGCAGCCGGGCCCGTTCCTCTGCAATCCACGAAGCGTGGTTCGTCATCCGCCACCAAACGCTTCGGTACACGGTAGGCCAGGACAGGGGAGAATCCTTTCCGGGCAGAGCGGCCTCCGAAATCAGGCTGAGGGTCTCTTTCCACTGCGCAGCATAGCTTTGGGTCAAAGCATCTACATCCAGCTTTGGCGTGAGACGCAGCAGATCCTCTTGGCACTGCCTTCCGACCGTTTTACAGCCGGTTTCAATATAATAAGAAAGATACGATGTTTTGGTCTCCTGATAAAACTGCTCGATTTTTCGCATGATGAACAGCAGCAAATGCAAGGCGTAAAGTTCCTTGAGAGGAGATTTCCAGCGCTCGCCGTATGGCGCAAGCTTTTCTTTGGCTGCGCTGTGGAACAGCTCGATCGAATGCTGCTGAGACAGCGAGAAGCCGTAAAACTGCTGCTCGAAAAACCGCTGCCATTGCGCAGGGCTTTCGTTCGCCGTGGGCGGATCGAGCCGGTCCTGCTGCCGTTTCTCCGCTGCGCGGGTGACCGTTCGCGTCTGCTGTTGACGGCTGCGCACGAGAATAGCTTGCTTCAACTGCTGCAGGAGCAGCTCGGGCCGCGCATAAGGGGCGTACAGAGCAAAAACAACTGCGGCCATATGCTTGCAGTTCTCTCCATCCGGACAGCTGCATTCGCTTTTGCCGAAATTGTCCATGTCGAGAATGACCTCGTAGGCTTTCGTCCCGCGCACCAAAGCATGCACTTCCACGCCGTGCTTCAGCTCAATCTCGGTTACACGGCCTTTGTGAAAGTACTCCCATCCGCGTTCAAGCTGTGCGAGTTCAAAATCGCTCTGCAGATGCCGGGTCAGCTCTTTTATTCGATTTTTCGGAATCTGCAGCTTGAGCATGTTTCGCCCTCCGCGTGTTTTGTCTATCCTTATAGTGTACCAGATTTTGCATGCGAATGCGTGGAAAATTGGTTGGGACAAATGTTTTTTGTTGGCTTGTTATCGGTTGCGGGAGGATGGTGTTTCTGAGTACAATGAGGCAAAAGGGGAATTTACCACGGGGAAGGGATAGATGGCCAAATGGGCATTAAGTTCGGAAGGGAGTACAGCGACATCATTATCGATTTTACTGACGCGCTGCAGGGAATTGATGGCTGCTATGAATTTCTGGAGATGACGGCAGAGGATTGGGACGGGATGAGCGCGGCGGAACGGAAGGATTGCATGAAGACGTTGGCAGACGATCTGTTCTACGGATTGGGGGTAGAGACGCAGATGAGCATCGGAAATTGTGTGGTCACGCATGACTCGAAGCGGCATTTGATCCGAATGGACCACGGCGAAACGATGACCAGGGTGATCCATTTAGTGTAGGAGGGAAGGGCATGAACGAGAAGCTGACCGAAGAGGAAGTGAATGTCCGTCTGGAGCAAGTGGGGAGTTGGGCAATAGAAGAAGGGGGCAAATGGATCGCTAGAAAGTACCGTTTCCCGTCCTTCATGGACAGTATCGGGTTCGTGGGTGAGGTGGCCCGGATCGCGGAGGAACTGAATCACCATCCGATGATCTCCATCGATTATCGGATGGTGACGCTGCGTCTCACTTCGTGGAGCGCAGGGGGTCTTACGAAACTTGACTTCGCCAGTGCTCAGAGGTACGATGCGGCTTATACAGTCTTTGGACAATGAATCGATGAGCGTTTTCTTTTCTAGTCGTCCTTATTCGGGCCATACCATACAGTGGAATTCGCCGGTTCCGGTGGGAGTCATCCGTTCATAGGTGTCGGTGATGATAAAACCAGCCCGTGCATATACGCGGATCGCTCTTTCGTTCCAAGTCATTACCTCAAGGTCGAGTTGGTTTTGCGGGGACAGCCGTCTGGCTTCCTCTACAATGGCTCTTACAAAATGGATTCCCTTTCCTAATCCGCATAAATGGGGACGCATGCCCAGACCTAACCGTGTAACGCCCTCAATGGGAAAAAATTGTGCAAACCCGCTGAGCACACCGTCCGAGTCTAGCACAGCACGGTACTGGTTTGCGCGAATTTCAGAATCGGCGAATTCCTCTTGTGCGGAAAACATAATTTGCCACGGTCGAAAGTGGTATGAATCATAAGGTGGCGGATAGGTCCAACTGCATATGTCACGGCATTGCGCCTCAGTAAGCGGAACTAATTGAAAGACTGGGGGTTCGTTGTGTATCACTTTCTTTTCAGCTCCTCCCTTCCGGTGTATACTGATAACTATACAGCATATCATCCCATCAAAGGAAGTGATTGGATTTGAAGCATGTAGTGAGTCAAGAATGGTTGTTTGAGCAAGGAATCCAAGACCATGTGGTGATAGCGGACTGCCGCTTTGTACTGAGCCAGCCTGAAGCCGGTAGACAAAGCTATGAAATAGACCATATTTGCGGAGCGTATTATTTTGATCTGGAGCGCGATTTATCCGGTCCGAAAGAAAAGCACGGAGGAAGGCATCCGCTTCCCGATCTTCAGGAACTTGCTGCAAAGCTTGGCCGGGCGGGCATCCATGAGAATTGCGTGGTTGTCGCTTACGATGATCAAGGCGGCGCGATGGCGTCGCGGTTGTGGTGGCTGCTGACCTTCCTCGGTCATGATAAGGTGTACATTCTGGATAAGGGCTATTCGGAGTGGAAGGAAGCGGGGTATCCCGTAACGGAGGAACTGCCCGTGGAGCAGCAGGCCGTATTTACGCCAAAGGTGCGCAGCGAGATGCTGGTGAATGTGGAGCAGGTGAAAGAGCGGATAGGGCGTCAAGGCACCGTCCTTGTGGACTCCCGAGAAGAGAAGCGTTATCTTGGAATGGAAGAAACGATTGATCCGGTCGCCGGACATATTCCGGGAGCAAAGCCGTATTTCTGGAAGGAAGGATTGCAAGCCGCAGGAGGATGGAAGGATGCCTCGGAGCAGGAGGCAAGGTTCGCAGACTTGCGCAGCGCAGATGAACTTATTGTCTACTGCGGCTCGGGTGTGACGGCGTGCCCGAACGTGCTGGCGTTTAGCGAGGCCGGCTTCAACAACGTGAAGCTGTACGCCGGCAGCTGGAGCGACTGGGTTAGCTACAAGGATAATCCGGTGGCGACGGGGAGAGAGTAAGAGCGGGAATTCCGAGTCATTCACGGATAAGAGGACTATGCAGGCTGCCGTTTGGCGGTCTGTTATAGTCCTCTTTGTGTTCCTTTTCGCAGTTTACGCACCGGTTTGTGTTGTGCCCGCTCCTCGTGATACCGATCAATGGTTCACGAATTCCTCCACCGGATGCTCCGCCAGCAGTCGGCTCACTCGCCCCTTTACGGCCAGATCTGGTATCTTTTCAGTAAAACAGAAAGCCCTACAGGCTTGTCCGTCCGATTCGTCCATTTCTCTGCGAACGATGTGGTCGGGCTAAACACTGAGGGCTTTCGAACGTTCATTGCGAATCCGTTGACCGTATTACTTGGCGTCGGTCATTAACCGCTGATACTGCTCGTCCGACAAAATCCGTCGGGCCGTCACATAGCGATTGTCGTAGTAAGATTCACTCATTTCAGTAATCGTAACGCCTTTGTTTGTAGCGGAGTGGTAGAACTTGCCGCCTCCCACATACACGCCTACATGAGAAATCCCTTTACCGTCCGTATTGTAGAACACGAGGTCCCCGGGACGAAGCTGATCTTCGGCTACCCATTGCCCTTCTTGGGCTTGGCTCTTGGAGGAACGCGACAGATCGATACCGAACTTGTCGAACACCCAAGAAGTATAGCCGGAGCAATCAAAGCCGTTGGTCGTGGTGCCAGCCCATTTGTAAGGCGATCCCAAACCTGCGTTTACCGCTGCGCTTAGTGGGGTTTCAGCGAATGCGCTGCCCACCGAAACCGTGCAAAACATAGCCAAAGAAAGTGTAAAACCTACAAGCTTCTTCTTCAAACAAAGTTTCCCCTTCCGGTGCCTACGAGGTTAGCTGAAGGGTTCGGTTGAAGGTTCCCTATGATCACTGACGAGGTCGAGATCAATTCACCCAGATTTATGGATCCCCCGTTTTCCTAAAACAGAAATTCGGCAAAATTTTCATTTTTTTGATTCTGAGTAAATATATTCGAGCATAAGCGCGCATTTCCTTCCGGTGTCACAAAATTGACACAAATTGGATGTTTAAAGTGAAACTTTTTTGTTTAATTGAATACGGGATATGAAATGGTGTACATGGAAGAAAGATAATACTGCTGCACTCTCTTGATCCGTTATTTACGCAGTTTTAGACATAACAAAGCACCGGTTCAGAATAACCGGTGCTTTTGCATTCTTTCAATAGTATATTTCTTACGCTTTTTCTGTCCACAGCGCATACTGCGTGCCAATGGCCCATATTTTGAAGAACATTTGTGCCAGCCGATACGCTTGTAACCCGATCAGGGCCAAGAAGCCGGCCCAGAAGAACGCGGAAGCCATCACAGCGGCCGACACCGCTAAGGTTATGCCTGTTACGGCGAGTGCAGCAAGCATAATGACGGGCAGATGGCGAATCACAAACAGAAGAGTATAGACTACGGACTTGCCTTCGGTCTTCCCGATCTGAAGGAATAGGAAAAGAAGCTGGAGAACAAACCAATAGATGATGTAGGCGGCGAGCGCCGGCGCGAGCGCCTTTCCTAAGGAAACATAGGAAGCTTGTTGTCCGTACTGCTCCATTGTATAAGGGATCAGCCAATAGAGCGGGAGAAGCGTAAGGACGAGCTGTATCACATAGAGACCGAGGAAGGGGAGGGCCAGCGTTCGGACCCCCTCGACGAATCGGTAGCCTGCATTCAGCTCCCGATGTCGAAGCGAGTAATACACACCCGCATTCAGCATCGGATGGAGCAGCATTCTTAAGATTAGCAGGAGGAGTCCCCACCACAAATACGGCTCCAGCAGATCCGTCTTCATGATTTGAAAATGACCTTCCACCCAGAAGAGCTGTGAAGCTGTCACGGGCAGATCGTTCCCCGGATAACGATGGAGCAGAGGGAGGACAACGGATTGAATGAGCTTATACAGCGCGATACCCCAGATGAGATTGTATACAAAGAGAGCAAAGACGGCAAAAGGCTGCTGCCAGGCCATGGTCCAGCCCGTTTTGATCCAGTTCCACATGTTCCTCAATCACCTCACCATGCGACCCAGCCGAACAAGGTCTCCAGAATTTTTACAATTCCCACGTTCAGACGTACCGAAAGCCTCGTATCGACTTCCGTTTTCATAAAGCTGTTGATCCGCTTGTTCTCCAGTACGATGGAGTGCTCCGGGTCAATGGCCACCCACGTCAGCGGAGCCGTGTGATTCAGCTTCATGATGACCTCGCTGTCCGCGCCGTCCCAGGTTTTATCGAGCTGTGTTCCATCGGCAAAATAGAACCGGATCGGTACGTTGTGATAGGTGCCGCCAAGCTTACTCAGCTGCACGCTGTTCTCATAGTAGGTTTGGCCCTTGTCCGTCACTTTCTGCACTTTGATGCCGGTTACGGCGTAGTCGACCATCATTCCATTATAGACATACTGGTCAAAAAACGGCTTCCAGCTGGTTTGGGTCACATCCTCCACCACCTGTTGAAAATCCGTCGTGGTCGGGTGCTTGAATTTCCAACGCTGAAAGTAGGTGCGCAGGATCTTATCCATCGTCTCGGGACCGACCTGCCGCTCGATCGCCTTCAGTACCAGTTTGGCTCGGGTATACACGTTCTCGGCATAATGATGGTGTCCGTCATAGCTCCAGGCGTTCTTCTGCAGCGCTGCGGGATTTGTGATGTAGCTTGATTCCACGAGCAGATTCGGACGAACGCCGTATTCCGCCTCCATTAGTTTGTCTTCTATATAGGAAGTAAAGCCTTCGTCCAGCCACGCCTCTTCAAATTCATTGCTGGCGACCATGCCATAAAAGAATTGGTGGCCGATCTCATGCACCACAACCCTTTCCAGCTCCAGACTCGGATTCTCTTCGGCGGCGCCCCATGCTGTAATCAGCGTCGGGTACTCCATCCCACCGGCCCCGTTCCCCTCTTCCGGCGGCACGACGATCGACAGTGTGTTATAGGGATAACTGCCGTACCACTGGGAATACCGGGCGAGCGCTTTTTTGGCGGCTGTCATGTAACGGACTTTCAGGTGCTCATGCTTCGGGTCGAGATACAGCTTGATGCGGACACCAGGCAGGTGAGGCGTAGCGTATGGTTCTTCATGGTATACAAAATGCGGTGAAGCAGCCCAAGCAAAATCATGTACATCATCGGAGTAGAACGTATACGTTTTCGTTTTGCCGTCATCGGAGACGGGCTTGGTCGGGAAACCGGTGGCCGCTACCTTGTGATTGGAGGGCACCTTAATCCTAACGTCAAAAATACCAAAATCCGCATAAAACTCTGAGTTTCCGTGATACTGATGCAAATTCCAACCCTCAACAGTCCGCCCGCGGGTGCCTTTGGGTTCATATACGGCTACCTTGGGGAACCATTGTCCTGCCATCACGAAATCGTTCGCATAGCCCATTCTGGCAAAGACCTGCGGCAGCTTCACGGAAAATTGCGTGCGCAGGTTTACTTTATCGCCCGGCATGACGGGCTTCGGAAGCGGTACCCTAATCAAGGTGTTGTCATCCTTATTGCCGTCATCCGGCCGGATGTACTCGATCCGGTCGATCAGCTCTGTCTCGGCACCGTCAAGCGCCTGGATGGAACTAACCGTCATGCCGCCGAAGCTGCCTTCCTTACTGGCGTCGTCTCGCAGCTTCCCGCCGGATTCCTTCATGAACGTCGTTTTCTTCGACTCGAATGCATTCGGGTACAGGTGAAAATAAAGCTCCTGTACCGGCTGACTGCCGGGGTTTTTCCATGTCAGCGATGATGTGCCTTTAATCAGCTTGCCTTCAGCATCCAGCTCTACATTCAGATGGTATTCGACGATGCGGTTGGATAACGGCTTCGGTGCCGGTTTTTCGACCGGCTTTACCGGCAGGCTGGGCGGCGCGGGCGGAGGAGCCGCCGGTTCCGTAAGCCGTCCGCTAACCGGCTGTGCGTTTGCCGTCGGCAAAAAAATGCCCGTAGATGAGCCGTCCGCTTGTCCTCTGGATGAAGGCCATTCGGGCGCTTCGACGACGGAGTGCCCAGCAGCCGACCTTATGGGCTTCAGGACGAGCGGATCAAGTCTCCCTTCGGCAGGGAACGCGGCAGGGTAAGCGGCTTCTGCGGACAGCTTCCACCCGGAGGCGGGCGCATCTGACCGGGAGTCTGCCGATAGCAGGGCATTCGTAAGCAGTGTGGCGCCGCAAGCGATGATCATAAGTAGGCCCCATGATACGATTGGGCTGCCGATTTGTTTTTTCATCCCATATTCACCCCGTTGACAAGCATCTACAGCATGTATATGTTTGTGGGACGAGGATTATATCTGCCTTTTTCCCTCGAGGGTATTTTGGAAGGACTCGTCTCCGTTTATTTACATGCTCTAATACTTTAGCTACAATAATAATGAATGAGATCGTCCTTACGGGACTTTGAATACATGGAGATAGGATGGTGCCTTGTGGATATAAATGAAAAGAAAAAAATGCCTTCGCTCAATATCGTTAGCAGTAAAGAAACGAAGCACCGCGGCTTTGGGCAGGGCTCGATCGACCTGAGCCAATTGTCCTGCGTCATCATTGACGAAGGAGAAGCTTACCTTGATCTGGGGGCGCTGCACGCCAAGAGCAAGGTGGAGAAAGGGATCAAGTTCACGACGAACAAGGATGAGGTCCCTAACGGCCGCCCTTGCTGGATCGTTTGGGTGGCGGTGGACTTTAAGGAGGACGGCAAGTACTATGCCGGAGTCACTTCTTGCGAAATGACGGTAGATCCGGAGGCGCGCAAAGGGTGGAAAGTTCTCGCTGACCATGTGAATCGGATGGATTATGCATTAAAGCGCCGCATTATGCTCGATAACCTTGGAGAAGAAGAGAAGGCTGCTCTTAAAAAGCTGATGATTGAGAACGATCCCGGTATGTGGGAACGCTCTGAAGCGGAACTCAAAGAAGCGCTTTCGTAAATTTTGTACATTATGTGACGGTCATTGAACGACCTGCTATAACGATGTATACTAGTGCCTAGTATATGCACTATATACTAGGACAGCAAAAAGGCAGACCATTGGTCTGCCTTTTTGTGTTGTCCGGGGAACCGTTAAATGACTTTCCCTGAGGAAAAGTCCAGAGATGTTTGTATGCCATCCGGTTGACCAATACCCATATAAGATTTATACTAAATCTAAATTTAAAATAAAGGATTGAGACCTATGAATAAGATCAATTTAACTGCGCAGCGTAAAGCGGTACTTGAAGCGATTCAATATGACGACGGTCATCCGACGGCCGCGGAAGTGATGGAGAGACTTAGGTTACAGGGCCAGCAATTCGCCTACGCCACGGTATATAACTCGCTTAAGTATTTGACAGATGTCGGACTGCTTCGCGAGCTCAAGCTGGGGGAAACGGCGAGCCGTTATGATGCTAGAATGGATGATCATCATCATATCGTCTGCAGACAGTGCGGGCGGGTGGATGAAGTGCTGAATCCGACGCCGACCGCATGGATTACGGCGGTGGAGAAGGAGACGAAATACAGCATCAACTATTTCCATGTCGTGTTTGAAGGGGTGTGCGGCACATGCGCGCAGCTCAAGGCGTAAAGCCATCCCCTAATCTTGTGAATACGAACCAAAGCGGATTACGGCAGGAGGATTCATGGAATCCGGGTATTACGGGGAGCGTATGCGACCGCACGCAAAGAGTGATTGTGATTAGTCCGTTCCCGAATCGATTGGGCGAATTGATTGGAAGGCTGACCTCGGAATGTTTCGACGTTCTTGTGTTTCACCGCTATGATCCCCAGATGATGAAGGAGCTTTCCGTGAATTCGGTCGTCTATGATTTGACGGCATCTCAAGAAGTGGAGAGGGACGCGCAGCATGCAATTTCATTATTCTCCCATCCCTATCGGCAGCCCCGCCTTCTTTTTTTGGTGGATGGGGAACCGGAGGCAGGAGAGGCATTGGTATCAGCGGCTGAATTTATAAGCTGGCCTGTAAAAGACATAGCAGAGATCGTACGGCATATAAGCCAAGGAGCTCCGGAATCCGATGTCGGAGCAGGAGCTGCCGTTTCTTTCGGCCAGTTTGCGTATAAAGATTTGACGATCGATTCCAGAAAAATGTCTGCGTATCGGGGCCAGGCACGGCTTGATTTAACGAAGACGGAATATGAGCTGCTGCTGCTTCTCCTTCAATCGGAGGGCGCGGTGCTTTCGCGGGAGGACATTCTCAATCAGGTATGGGGGAGCTTGTATTTTGGCGGTAGCAACGTAGTGGATGTTCATGTGAAAAGCTTGAGGAAAAAACTTGGCGATTCCGCTGGTGTTGCTCGGTATATTTCTACGGTGAGAGGTGTTGGTTACCGTCTGGCAGATGAGTAAGAAGCAGAATTGACTTCATCATTTCTTCATCTAACCTTCATCTGAATATCATGATTTGTCCATCTGAGCATGTTATTATCATATCAAGATTTAAATTAAGTCTAAATTTAAATATAAGGAGTTGCTTGATATGAATAACAAACTGACGACAAATCAAGGTGCACCGGTAGGGGATAATCAGAACTCGAGAACGGCTGGACAACGGGGACCTGCACTGCTGGACGATTATCATTTACTTGAGAAGCTTGCTCACTTTGACCGCGAACGTATTCCGGAGCGTGTTGTTCATGCCCGCGGTGCAGGAGCTCACGGGGTATTCCGGACAGAAGCTAGCATGAAACCGTACACGAAGGCTCACTTTCTGCAGGAGGCAGGAAAGGAGACGCCGGTGCTTGTAAGATTCTCGACAGTTATCCATGGTACCGGGTCACCGGAAACGGCCCGCGATCCCCGTGGATTTTCCGTTAAGTTTTACACAGAGGAAGGCAATTACGATTTGGTAGGCAATCATCTGCCGGTGTTCTTTATCCGCGATGCGATTAAGTTCCCGGACATGGTTCATTCCTTGAAGCCTGCCCCGGACAAGAACATTCAAGATCCGGCGAGGTATTGGGATTTCATGACCTTATCACCTGAATCTACACATATGATGACTTGGGTGTTCTCCGATAACGGGACTCCCGCGAACTATCGGCAAATGGACGGCTTTGGTGTTCACGCCTTCAAGTGGGTGAATGCAGAAGGTAAGGTCGTTTATGTTAAATATCAATGGAAGTCGCTACAGGGTGTCGTGAATTTGTCGGCTGACGAGGCGCGTGAAGTACAGGGCGGCGACTTTAACCACGCTACCCGTGATTTGTTCGATAACATTGAAAAAGGGAATTTTCCGCAGTGGGAGCTTTATGTGCAGATGATGCCGGTCGAGCATGTGGACCGCTTTGCGTTCGATCCGCTGGATCCGACGAAAGTATGGCCGGAGGATATGTATCCTCTGAACAAGGTCGGCACTATGACGTTGAACCAGAATCCGCAAAACTATTTTGCAGAGGTGGAGCAGTCCGCATTCGCGCCGAGCGTTCTGGTGCCCGGTATCGAGCCGTCGGAAGATAAGCTTCTCCAAGGCAGACTGTTCTCCTATCCGGATACTCAGCGCTATCGTCTTGGAGCCAATTACTTGCAGATCCCGGTCAATTGCCCATATGCTCCGGTACGAAATCATCAAAGAGATGGCTTGATGAATGTGAAGCAGGATCCGAGCCCAGTCAACTACGAACCGAATAGCTTCGAGGAAAGCCCTAAGGAAGCTCCGGAGTATGTAGAGAGCCGCTCTCCGCTTCATGGTGAAGCGGGTCGTCAGCGCATAGACAAAACCGATGACTTTACGCAGGCAGGTGAACGCTACCGCAGCTTCTCCGAGCAGGAGCGCGATCATTTGATCAGCAATCTGGTGAATGATTTGAAGCAAACCGATGAAAATATTCAATTGCGTGCCGTGTGCAACTTCTTCCGCGCAGACCGGGAGTACGGCATGAGACTCGCGCAAGGACTCGGTATCGACATCAGCGGATTTATTCCGAAAAACTAAATAAAAAAATAAATAAGAGAAGGGGAGGAATCATTTTATGCAGCTAACCTTACATGAAACGCTGAATAGACAAATCGCCAATTGGTCCGTCTTGTTCGTTAAGCTTCATAATTATCATTGGTATGTTAAGGGGCAGCAATTTTTTACCCTGCATGCCAAATTCGAAGAGCTCTATACGGAAGCAGCAGCACATGTGGATGTGCTTGCCGAACGCCTGTTGGCGCTGGGCGGTCAGCCAGTCGCTACGATGAAGGGCTACTTGGCACAGGCCTCCGTCGGGGATGCAACAGGCCAAGAGACCGCTGAACAGATGGTCAGATCGATCGTTGATGATTTCGAAATCGTCGTAGGGGAATTGAAAACAGGTATGAAGCTGGCTGAATCAGAGAAGGATGAAACGACTGGCGACCTGCTGCTCGGCATTCATGCCAGTCTCGAAAAGCATGTGTGGATGCTAAATTCGTTTCTCGGCAAATAAGCATAGAAGTGTGATTCAGAGGGGTGTCTTCATACCCCTCTTTTTCAGCTTTAGCTAGAGTCTGCTGATGTAGAAAGGGAAATAAGATTCATCGCAGTTGTGCGTTTTCCTGAAGCAGCTCCCGGAATAATATGTCCAGCTGAGTTGTGGGATCTGCCGCTGCCGCTTTACCGAAAGTTTCGGAGGCCGTTTGCATTCGCTCGATTTCCGAGTGGATAAAATGGTGAAGGAGCTGTTTAGCTTCGGGCTCTAAGTCGAGCTCTTCTCCCGCCATTTTCCGCGTCGTGAGGCGTTCTATCTCGCGGGACAGCTCGCCTTTGGGCAGGATCGCCTCCTGTAAAGCACATAATGAAGCGGGGGGCACAGTACCCAATCGTTCGATCCACAGACAAGCCAGAATCGGGCGAAGCACATAAAAATATGATTTAACTTTCACCGCATCTTTCTGCAGCTCAGTCCGGAAGTTGTTCCTGGCCATGTTCAAATAATGCTGCACGCAAGTCCGCGGCGAAAATACAGCTGGCATCAGGCTGCGAATGCGTTCTGCGGCACTGCCGCTTTCCGCATATACGATATCGGACTGCAGCCATTCCAGCATGGACGGATTCGACTTGCGGAACAACCGGAGCGCCTTGCGAATATCCCACCCGCTGATGTCGAGCCGATCATGAACCGGCAGCTCGATCACATCGCCGCCTTCGTCGATGGATAAGTACCAGTCGGACGGATGAATATAGATGAATCTGACGTCATAATCGCTGTCGCGAGAAGGAACTCCCCAAGCGCGGCTGCCTGACTCGCAGGCGTAAAGCACACGAACCTGATGGGTTAGCTCTATATGCCTTAATGCATCAAGGATCTCATCGTGTATGGTAGGCATCGTGGGCCTCCTTTGCTCTGCACGTCTGTTGCTTTATTAGCGTCATTGTAGCATAAGCAGACGATATTTGAGACAGGTGAGGGTGAGGTTCGGCAGTTTTATGGGCTGTGTTGAGCCTGCTTTCTATGGCATACACACTATACACGCATCATCAACTGCCACTTACCTGCACCAACCAATCAATCACATCAACCAAAACACACATCCGCGCTATCCGCATTCCCAAGGCTCTGTTCTTGTCGCTAACTGTTCCACCAATGCTTTAGGTCCTCCCACCATGAGCCGTTCGGTTTGCCTTTGCCTGGCGTTGTGCCTCCGTCTCTGTCGTCCTGTGCCGGCTGCTGCGTGCAGTATTCCTTTGGTTCCGTGCCTTGGACGAATGCTTCCAGCCGCGAATCAGGGCAGCTCTCGTTCGCGAGCTTGCCGGTCGCCGGGTCGATATAGACATTCACGATGCCTTCAGGGATCGGGAACAGCTTCGGGGGCACCGACTCCAACGTCCGCTCCGTGAACTCGGCGAAGATTGGCGCTGCGAGGTGCGATTCCACCGAGCTGATGTTGCGGTCCTTATCGTAGCCGACCCATACGGCAGTGGAAAGCTCCGGCGTGTAGCCGACAAGCCACGCGTCCGCGTTCGTCGTGCCAGTCTTCCCGGCCACGGGGCGCTTCAGCACACGTGACACGCGGCTTCCTGTCCCGCCTTGGTCGAAGACGCTCTCCATCAGCTTTGTCAGCACGTACGTGTAAGCCGGCTCGATGACCGCCTCCTGCTTCGGCGCAGCCTCATAGAGCAAGCGTCCGCGCCGGTCTTCAATGCGGAGGATTGCCGTCGGCTCGACGCGCACGCCTTGGTTGGCCAAGATGCCGAAGGCTGACGCCATCTCGAACGGGCTGACGGGGAATGTGCCGAGCGCCAGCGACGGCACTGGCTTCATCGGACTTGTGATGCCCATCCGGCGTGCCATCTCAATGACACGGTCGGGTCCCGTTTCCAGCGCCGTGTGTACTGCGAAAATATTATCGGACTTGGCAACAGCCGTACGCAAATCGATCCAATCCAAGTACTTGTTACCGAAATTGCTGGGCGTATAAGTTTGCCGTCCTTGATCATAGGTGAACGTGGTCGGCTCGCTGAGGAACCGGGTGACCGGCGAGAATTGCTTTTCCTTCAAAGCCGTTAAATACACGATCGGCTTGAAAGACGATCCCGGCTGCCGTGTATTCGCGAACACGCGGTTATATTGGTTCTCCCCGTAATTGCGCCCGCCGACCATCGCCTTCACATAACCGCTGCGGGGATCTATTGCAACCAGCGCGGTCTGCAGCTCCGGGTAATCCTTCAACTGCTCCGTGACAACATCTTCAGCAATCTTCTGGGCCTTCAGATCAAGGGATGTGTAGATCCGAAGTCCGCTTTCCTCGAACTCCTTCTCCTCCATTCCGAGCAGTTCCGTGGCCGCTCCCCGCACATAGTCGCGGAAGTAGGGGGCCGTTACCGGCTTTTTATCCTCCAGCGGCAGGATGTTCAGCTTCTCCCGCGCGGCTTGATCCGCTTGCCTCTGTGTGACATAGCCGGCTTCAACCATGGTTTGCAGCACTGTTTTTTGACGGTTTAGCGAATTCTGCAAATCATAGTAAGGGGAATAGTATCGCGGACCTTTCGGCACGCCTGCCAGCAGCGCGCTTTCCGCCAGAGTCAGCTGCGATGCGTCCTTGCCGAAAAACAACAAGGAAGCCGCTTGAATGCCGTATGTAGAGTGACCGTAGTAGATTTGATTCAAGTACTGCTCCAGAATTTGCTCCTTGCTCATCTGGAGCTCCAACTGCACGGCGTAGTAGGTTTCCTTGATTTTGCGCGACCAAGTTCTCTCGTGGGTTAAAAAAAGGTTCCGCGCCAGCTGCTGGGTAATGGTGCCCGCTCCCTGCACCTTGGACATATGCTGAAGGTTTACCCAGGCGGCCCGGGCAATGCCTTTGGGATCGAACCCGTAATGGTCGTAAAAGTTCCTGTCTTCAATGGCGAGCGTCGCTTCAATGACCTTCGGGGATATCTCCTTCAAAGAGATCATTTGGCGATTTTTGCTCCCGCCGTGCGCTTCGATCATGGTACCGTTCACATCGTATATTTCGGAAGCCATCGCCATTTTGGATACGGGAAGCGACTGCGAACGCATGAATAGCAGCGCAACCAACAACCCGGCCGCACCGAGAATCAGACAAGTGAAAGAAAACGAAGCCCATGCCTTCATTCGCTTCATTAAGCGCTCTAAGGGTTCGTCTTGTGCAGCAGGCCTATTATTCCGCTCCTCGTTCATGTCATCCGCTCCTTCCCTAAATAAGATCTATTATCCATTATGGAAAAACATAGAAAGACCTATTCATCGGAATGTAACAGAAACGATACAATTTTTTAAAAAACAACCCGTTTCCCTGCGTTCGTATTTGCATTTTCGGGTAGATACACTATAATACAATTTGACATGCAAGAGACCGGCTGAAACATACCAAAATAACAGTTATCCGCCCGTCCTGCGGTTTCTCCATTGGGATGGAAGCCGATGAAAATGCGCTTATGCGAAAGGTGGAATTACATATGGAATTGTGGTACACAGAGAAACAAACCGATAACTTCGGCATTACAGCAAAAATCAGCAAGACACACGTCACGGAGAAAACCGATTTTCAAGACCTCGCTATGATCGAAACGGTTGAGTGGGGCACCATGCTTGTGTTAGACGGAATGGTTATGACTACCGTGAAGGACGAGTTCGTGTATCATGAGATGGTGGCGCATCCTGCGCTCTATACGCATCCGAATCCGAAGCATGTTCTGGTCGTTGGCGGAGGCGATGGCGGCGTGATCCGCGAGGTGCTGAAGCATCCGGAAGTGGAGAAAGCGGTCCTTGTTGAAATCGATGGCAAAGTCATCGAGTATTCCAAGAAGTATTTGCCTTCCATCGCCGGTGAACTGGACAACCCGCGCGTAGAAGTGGTTGTGAACGACGGCTACATGCATATCCATGACCATAAAAACACTTATGATGTAATCATGGTGGACTCCACTGAGCCAGTCGGCCCGGCCGTTTCACTATTTACACAGGGATTCTATAAAGGAATCTACGACGCGCTCAAGGAAGACGGTATCTTTGTGGCCCAAACGGACAACCCTTGGTTCAAAGCGGACCTGATCCAAAGCGTCAACCGCGACGTAAAAGAGATTTTCCCGATTGTGCGCGTATACTGCGCCAATATCCCGACATACCCAAGCGGCCTCTGGACGTTCACGATGGGCAGCAAAAAGTACGATCCGCTCTCCGTCGACGAAACGAAGATTCCGGAGATCGACACGAAATACTACACGCCGCGCCTGCATAAGGCTGCCTTCGCGCTGCCGAAGTTTGTGGAAGATTTGACGAAGTAATCGCCAAAACCAAGGAGATCAAAACCTATGAAACTCGATCAAAAATATTCCGGCAACGTCTATATCCTTAGCTCGGATGACTATGCGGCGTCCCGTGCGGTTATTTACGGCATGCCGATGGATTATACAGTAAGCTTCCGTCCGGGCTCCCGGTTCGGCCCTGCACGCATCCGCGAGGTGTCGATCGGCCTTGAGGAGTACAGCCCATATTTGGACAAGAGCCTTGAAGAGATTACCTATTTCGACGCCGGCGACCTGCTGCTGCCCTTCGGTAACGCGGGCCGCAGCCTAGAGATCATCGGCGAGTATGTGCGCGGTCTGCTGGCTGACGGCAAATTCCCGTTCGGGCTTGGCGGCGAGCATCTCGTATCTTGGCCTGTGATCCAGGAAGTGTATGCCAAGTACCCGGACCTCGCGTTGATCCACATTGATGCTCACGCCGATCTGCGCGAGCATTACGAAGGCGAGCCGTTGTCCCACTCAACGCCGGTACGCAAAGCGGCTGCGCTGATGGGGGGCAAGAACATTTATCAGTTCGGTATCCGTTCCGGCTCCCGCGAGGAGTTCCAGTTCGGACGGGAGAACATCAACTTCTATCCGTTCGAGGTGCTTGAGCCGCTCAAGAAAGTGCTGCCAGAGCTTGCCGGCCGCCCTGTCTACTTGACGATCGACATTGATGTGCTCGATCCGATGTGCGCGCCGGGCACGGGGACCGCGGAAGCGGGCGGTATCACGTCGAAGGAACTGCTCGCAGCGATTCACGCAATGGCTGCATCGGGGCTGAATTTCGTCGGCGCCGACATTGTAGAGGTTGCCCCGGCTTATGATCCGACAGAGCAAACTCAAATCGTCGCCAGTAAGCTGATCCGCGAAATGCTGCTTGGCTTGGTAAAATAATACGAATGAATAAAACCGGCCTTTCCGTCATTACTATTGGCGGAGGGCCGGTTTTCTTGTGTGTGTCGATATGACAACCTGCTTAGGCTTGGCGCAGCGTGAGTACTGTAAGCTCCGGCCGGCACAGGAACCGGATGGGGTGCTGCGAGACGCCGATGCCCCGGTTCACGTACAACTGCAGCTTACCGTCGCCGAGCGTGTATTGACCGATCACGTACTTCTTGCCGAATTTGGGGGTCACGACGTGGCCTAACAACGGAATCCGCACTTGCCCGCCATGGCTGTGGCCTGATAGCTGCAGATCCACCTGATGCTCTAGGGCGACATCGGCAAAGTCGGGACAATGCGCGATCAGCAGGACGAAGTCGTCCGGCTTGGTCAGACGAGTCGCCTTCTTTATATCGGGCTTTCCCATCCACATATCCTCTACGCCTGCAACCCACATGGAGTTTCCGCTGCGCTCAACCGCCGCCAAGTCGTTACGAAGCATGCGAAACCCGCCTTTGGTTAACAGCTCCGTAACTTTAGACGGTCCATTATAATAATCGTGGTTCCCGAGTACAGAAAATTTACCGAACTTCGCCTTCATAGCCGTTAAAGCCTCTACGCAGCGTCCCCCATCCCGACCAATGGCGTAATCGACTAAATCCCCTGTGAAGCAGATGATTTCTGGCTGAAGCCCGTTGATCGTTTCCGCAAGCTGGAATAGCTCCCCCGCGTCATAATGGAAGCCCAGGTGGACATCGCTGAATTGGACGATTCGGATGCCATCCATCCCTTGAGGCAATCTAGGCAAGGACAGATTGACTTCGTTAATCTCAAGCCATTTGCGTTCCGCATATCGCGCATATCCATAGGCCGTGGGGGGAATAGCCATGATGCCTGCTGCTGTTAAAGCGGCCTTTTTGAGAAACGATCTCCGGGATATTTTTCTTTTTGGCTTACTTGTGTTCGGTTCCATAAATAAATGACCCTCCAGGACTTCTGGTGCAATGATGCGAATGCAGATACATAAAGTATCATCGTATCCTATTAGACGTAAAAAAGCAGAGATTGGTTTCACGAATGAATGGAAACGACAGTCATCCGTCTGGTGGCCTGCTCATATCATGTTATTTAAGAGTCTGCATGATGAGGAGGGTTACATGTGAGCATAGGTAAGAATGCGAAGCTGCCCCATCTGTTCTACGGCGGGGACTATAATCCGGAGCAATGGCCGGAGGAAGTGTGGGCCAGGGACATGGAGCTGATGAAAGAAGCGGGTGTCAATATGGTCAGTATCGGCATCTTCAGTTGGGCGCTGCTTCAGCCTGAGCCGGATAGGTACGATTTCGCTTGGATGGATCGATTGATGGACCTTCTTGCGGAAAACGGAATCAAAGCAGACTTAGCTACTGCCACGGCTTCTCCTCCAGCTTGGCTTGCCAAGCTCCACCCCGAATCGCTGCCCGTCGATGAGAATGGAGCGCGTTATGTCCAAGGCTCCCGGCAGCATTATTGTCCGAACAGCAAGGCGTTCCGCCTGTATGGTCAGAAGCTGGTACGGCTGCTCGCTGAACGCTACAAGGATCACCCGGCGCTAGCCATGTGGCATATCAACAACGAATACGGATGCCATATTTCGCGATGTTATTGCGGCGAGTGCGCTAAGGAGTTCCGGCAGTGGCTGCAAAAGCGCTACGGCGCCCTGGAGGAGCTTAACAGCCGCTGGGGGACGAATTTTTGGAGCCAGAAGGTTTACGACTGGGAAGAAATCGGCCTTCCGGGCAAAACGCCTACCTACTCAAACCCTGGGGGGCAGCTCGATTATGCCCGTTTTATGTCGGACAGTCTGCTTGACGCTTATTTGGGAGAATACCGGATTTTGCGTGAAATCACCCCGGAGCTTCCGATCATGACCAATTTTTTGGGAGCCTTCAAGCCCTTGGATGAATTCGAATGGGCGAAGCACATGGATGTTGTGACGTGGGACAGCTACCCGGAGCCTATGGGCGGGATTCCCGTCTTTGCGGCTATGCAGCATGATTTGATGCGGAGCCTGAAGAGCGGAGAACCGTTTATCCTGATGGAGCAGGCGACGAGTCAGGTGAACTGGCGGACGCGTAATCCGCTCAAGCGTCCGGGCGTGATGCGTTTGTGGAGCTACCAGGCGGTGGCTCGCGGCGGAGATGGCGTCATGTTCTTCCAATGGCGTCAGTCCCGTGCAGGCGCCGAGAAGTTTCATGGCGCGATGGTAACCCACACTGGAGACGCTAACAGCCGTATTTACCGCGAGGTGAAGCAGCTGGGTCTGGAGCTGCAGCGTCTGGATACGCTAGTTAATTCACGGGTGGAGGCACCTGTGGCGATCGTGTTCGACTGGCACAACTGGTGGGCGCTGGAGCTCGACTCGAAGCCAAGCCGTGACGTGAAGTATATCGAGCAGATTCAGCATTATTACAAGCCTCTCTTCGAGGCTAACGTGGGTATAGATTTCGTGCAGCCCGGAGCCGATTTGAGCGGTTACAAGCTGGTCGTCGCTCCGGCGCTCTACATGGTGAAGATGGGAGAAGCCGCTAACCTGGAGAGTTATGTCCGCGGCGGGGGAACGCTGATCCTGACTTTCTTCAGCGGCATCGTGGACGAGAACGACCGGGTTCACCTTGGCGGGTATCCAGCGCCGTTTCGCTCGCTGCTGGGGCTTACGGTTGAGGAGTTTGATCCGATGCTGCCAGGCCAAACCAATGGCATTTCCGTGTCCTCCCTAAGGGGTGCCGATGGTGAGTATCCTTGCAGCTTGTGGGCGGATCTCATTCGTCTGGAAGGTGCGGAAGCGATCGCCGCCTTTACATCGGACTTCTTCTCGGGGGCTCCGGCGGTTACGGTCCATCACTTCGGGCAAGGACGCGCTTATTACGTAGGCACTCAACCGGATCCTGCATTCACCGCGCATCTGCTCGCAGAGACGCTTCGCGGTCTTGGCATTGAACCGCCGCTAAGCGTACCGGCAGGGGTCGAGGTCACCGTCCGTTACAAGGATGGCGAACGCTATATGTTCCTACTCAATCATCGGCAGGAACATACCGTAATCTCCCTGCCGGAGCATGTACACTATTCGGAGCTGATTACCGGCTGTTCTGTACATGGAACTATAGCGCTTGGGCCTAATGATGTGGCGATCCTGGCATTATCATAAGCAGCAAAATACAGCCACATGACGCATGGAAGCTGGATTCCAAAGTCATGTGGCTGTATTTTGCCGTCATTGTATACATTAGCTGTCGCCGCTGTTTTCCTATACAATTAGGCGTATCAATATTTACGGGAGAGGGTCAGATTAGATGACGGACAAGCAAACGTCGGCAGCCTGGAGACGCCGAGTCAGCATTACATTAGAAAGCACCGCCGCGGGTGAACGAATCGTGCGGAGTATGGAAGGCGACTTGTTCCTGAAGGGGCGGCTGCTGTACATTCGCTACGATGAGCCGCCTGAAGCGGAGATGGGCCGTACCGTTACTACGTTCAAAGTGGAACGGGAGGAACTCCGAATCGTCAGGCATGGCGATGTCCGCTTTGAACAATCGTTTATCGCCGGGAAGCGGCATATAGGGTATCTGCATACCCAACAAGGCCGGATGGAGCTGGAGACAGAAACCGTCAGCCTGGATGTGCAGTATGGTGATCTGCCGAACAGCTTGGATGGCATCATCAGCGTTCCTGAGGGTTCGTTGACCATTGGCTGGAGCTATAAGCTGTCTGTGATGGGTGAGGATGCAGGGGAATACCGTCTTTCACTCCGTGCGGTTCTGCTGGAGGATCAGGTCTAGCCCCGGCTGCCAAGGGCAGACTAGATTATTTGCTTACGGCCAAAACAGCCCGCAGAGCATGGATTTCTCTGGCCCTGCTGATTTTTCTTCCGGATTTAATGATGAAGCGCGAGTTCTTGCTTAAAATTCTCTTTACTCGAAGCGGCTTTAGTCCCGGTCTTCGTGCCAGCATGAGCGCGATGACGCCAGACACGTGTGAGGTGGCCATCGAGGTGCCGCTGAGCTCATGGTATTTGCCGCGCAGCCAGGTGGAATATATTTTCTCCCCGGGGGCATAAATATCGATCTGCCTGCCTGCGTTGCTGAAGGGGGCAATCCGTCCTTTGCGTGTTGTGGCGCCCACCGCAATAACCTGACGAAGCCGAGCAGGGTAATCGACCTCCGCAAGCTTGCCTTCGTTGCCTGAGGAGGCGACGATGATGACCCCGGCCTGGTAAGCGCTGAGCACCGCGGCTTCGAGGGCTTTGCTGTACGTTTTCATTCCGAAGCTCATATTGATAATATCGATGCCGTTCGAGACGCACCAGTCGATTCCGCTGACAATATCCGAGACAAAGGCTCCCCCTTGGTGATCGAACGCTTTAACCGGATGAATCAACGCGCCGGGAGCTACGCCAACCATTCCTTTCTGTCTGGAAAAAGCGGCAATTGTCCCTGCGATATGCGTCCCGTGGCCGTTATCGTCCATAGGAAGCATGTGGCGGTTAAAAATATTGACGCCGCGGGAGAGGCTATGGCGAAGGTCGGGATGCGAAAAGTCGGCTCCGGTGTCGATGATGCCAATACGTACCCGATCGCCCTGTGACTTGGTCCAGGTCTGGGGTGCGCGGATGTGCCGGATCCCCCAAGGAATGACCGTTTTCTCGACAAGTCGGTTGCCTTCAGAGGACGAAAGGGCCCAGGCCATATTCCCGAAGCCGTGTACTTTAGCACGGTTATCCTCTTCAATGGAGTGGATAAAGGGAACAGAGTTGATTTTCCCTGTCGACCGTAAAGTACACGAGATGCCGCGAATCAGCCGGAGCGGCTGAATATGGTGAAGCAGGGGCAGCGATTTGCGTTGCCGGCTGATTTGTCGGGCAAAAGCAGCATAATCGCGCCCGTGAACGAAGCGGATGATATGCCGCTTCTCGGAGTTCTTCGAGTCTTCGAGTGCCTCGTGAAGCCACGCAACGAATGTTGAAGGATTCAACTATCTTCCCCCCCTTGGCTTGCCAGCATTCCTGTTGTATATCGTATGTAGGACGGTATTTTCCCGTATGAGCGCATAACCCTTATGAAAATAAATAAGTTTCAGGCCGTGTCAAAGCACGGGGGTTTACATACGATATTAAGGGGGAGTGTCTATCGTTCTCCCTTCAAGGATCAGGGGGCAAGGGACGGGCCGAAGGGCTCAGCTTAGGCCTTTTGGGGATACAGTCAGAGCGAAGGATTCCGCTTACATGCCGCCCGGCAGCTTCGGGACACGACATATGGCGCAATCCTTCGTTTCATTTTGATAAAAGCCCCTAAAGCAGTTGCATTTTTGCATAAAATAAGGTTTACTAATTGGAGATAGTGGATATTGTAGTGGTAAAAGCTGACGACTGTGAGCGGACACGCTTTATTGTAACAGTGCAGCATACATAAATGTCGGAAGGGATGTGCCCCGAAATGAGTGCTCAGAACCTGCTTAAAATCGGTGCGGAGCAAGCCAAGGAAATGCCTATGGTGGATCTCGCTTTTGAACTGCTGAAGGCGGCGAATACGCCGTTTTACTATCGGGATTTGATGATGGAAATTGCTAAAATTAAAGGTCTGTCCGATGACGAAGTTATGCAAGTCATTGCTCAGCTATATACCGAAATCAACATTGATGGTCGTTTTGCTTGCGTAGGCACCAACCTGTGGGGCCTGAAGCGTTGGTATCCTGTGGAGAAATCAGAGGATGCGGTGGGAAGCGGCAAACGTCCGCGCATCATTAACGACGAAGATGATGATCTCGATGATGAGGACATCTTCGCCGAGGAAGAAGATTCTTTTGTAGAAGAAGAATACGATAATTACGATGCTCCTCGCGATGACTTTGAAGCAGAGGAGGAGGAGGTCGAAGAAGAAACAGAATTCTTCGAGGAAGAAGAAGCTGAGGAAGAGGAGCTGGATGGTGTCGAGATCGATGAGGAAGACTCCGATCTGGATGAAGATCTCGACGATTTGGACGAAGAAGACGAGAGTGCAGACGACGACAAAGACGGCAAATAATGCCGGCGACTCCTTTCTCCTTGACAGCTTGGTCTGATCAGAGTAAACTATTTTCTGGGCTTTAGATGAACGTTATGGACCATGAGGTCCTTCTGGATAAAAGTGCCCCGCCGGAGCGGGGGACTTTTTCTTTTTTTTAGGGAAGCTAAACTTGGGAGGTATTACATAATGACAAAGTATATTTTCGTGACCGGAGGCGTTGTTTCCTCTTTGGGAAAAGGTATTACGGCCGCGTCACTGGGTAGATTGCTCAAGAATCGCGGGCTCAAGGTGACGATTCAAAAGTTCGATCCTTATATCAACGTTGACCCGGGAACCATGAGTCCTTACCAGCATGGCGAAGTATTCGTAACGGACGACGGTGCGGAGACAGACCTCGACCTTGGCCATTATGAGCGTTTCATCGATATCAATTTGTCCAAGAACAGCAACGTCACAACCGGTAAAGTGTATTCCTCCGTCATTGCAAAGGAGCGCCGCGGCGAATACTTGGGCGGTACGGTACAGGTGATTCCTCATATTACTAACGAGATCAAGGAACGGGTATTCCGCGCTGGCCGCGAAGCTCAGTCTGATGTCGTCATTACGGAGATTGGCGGTACGGTAGGCGATATCGAGAGCTTGCCGTTTCTCGAAGCCATCCGGCAGATCAAAAGTGACATCGGCCGGGATAACGTCATGTATATTCATGTGACATTGATTCCCTATTTGAAGGCTGCGGGAGAAGTCAAAACGAAGCCGACTCAACACAGCGTAAAAGAGCTCCGCGGCATCGGCATTCAACCTCATGTCATCGTCTGCCGTACCGAGCATCCGCTGGCAGAAGACATGAAGCGTAAGCTGGCGCTGTTCTGTGATATCGACCCAGGCGCAGTCATCGAAGCGCGCGATGCAGAAACGTTGTATGAGGTTCCAATGATGCTTCGTGAGCAGGGGCTTGACGACATCGTAGTCAACCATTTGAAGCTGTCCACGAACGAGCCGAATATGACCGAATGGGAAAACATGGTCAAACGCGTTAAATCGCCTAAAGAATCGACCGAAATTGCCATCGTCGGTAAATACGTAGCACTTCATGACGCTTATCTGAGTATTGTCGAGGCATTAGGTCATGCGGGCATCGATTGCAACACGGAAGTGAAGATCCGCTGGGTGAATGCGGAAGAAATATTTGACCACAACGTCGGCGATATACTGAAAGGTGTGCAGGGAATTCTAGTGCCGGGCGGTTTTGGAGACCGCGGTATTGAAGGCAAGGTTACGGCGATCCGCTACGCCCGCGAGAACAAAGTGCCATTCTTTGGTATCTGTCTTGGTATGCAGGTTGCCGTTGTCGAGTATGCGCGTTCGGTGCTTAATCTTGAGGGGGCGAACAGCTCGGAAATCCATCCGACAACCCCTTATCCGGTGATTGACCTGCTGCCTGAGCAGAAGGACATTGAAGATTTGGGCGGAACGATGCGTCTTGGATTGTATCCATGTAAGCTCAAAGAGGGCTCGCTCGCGATGCATTGCTACAATGACGAGCTTGTATACGAGCGTCACCGTCACCGCTATGAGTTCAATAATGAATACCGTGATACCATTGAAGCGGCTGGACTGCAGATTTCAGGAACTAGTCCTGATGGCCGGTTGGTGGAAATCGTCGAATGTCCGGACCATCCTTGGTTTTTGGCGGTGCAGTTCCACCCGGAATTCGCTTCTAGACCGAATCGTCCGCAGCCGCTATTTAAACATTTTGTACAAGCTGCATATTCACTCACCCGATAATTTTTATGACTTGCATTCCGTATGGATGGCCAGGCAGCCGCATAACAAGGGAAGTAGGGGGGGGCGGAAGCCCCTCCCCCGCTTATGGGCTAAACGGAACTATTCTGTAATGTCTGCTTGATTTGTAAAACTTTTCAATATTTTTTGGCGGAGACAGCAGGAATTGCGTATCTGGTATAGAATATTTGAAAGGCGTACAAATTTGGACGGAATTTCCTACAATTAGGAAAAACGGAAGTGGAGGGTGCTCACTTGAAGAAGAAACTGCTCATAGTTGACGATCAGAATGGTATCCGTATTTTGCTGATGGAGGTATTCAGCAGCGAGGGGTACGAGACATACCAAGCATCCAATGGGAAACTGGCGCTGGAAATCGTCAGAAACGTGTCGCCTGATCTTGTTCTTTTGGATATGAAGATCCCAGGTATGGACGGTCTTGATATCTTGAAGCACATTAAGAGCATTGACGCCTCGATCAAAGTCATTATGATGACTGCATACGGGGAATTGGACATGATCAAAGAAGCCACTGACCTTGGAGCGATTATGCACTTTACGAAGCCTTTCGATATCGATGAACTTCGTCAAGCCGTTAACCAACATTTGCGCTCCTCGAATAACAGCTCATACGCCGTGGGATCCTGAAAAGGGTCTCTTTTTTTGCAGACAATAGATCAAACCGACCAAAGCGTATACTGCAGCCTCTTTAACCCCTATGACATGTCTGGTCCGGGTGAAGGCATCTGCCATTGATCCCGGGATTCTCGTTTGTACATTTGTATGGTATAATAGGCCAGTATGACCTTAGAACGGTATTCAAGCCGAAGAATTCAATTTATACTAGGAGGAGAGAATTACCATGCCACTTGTTTCCATGAACGAATTTTTTCCTAAAGCCAAAGCAAATAAATTTGCCGTAGGCCAGTTTAACATGAATAACCTGGAATTTGCCCAAGCGATTACAGAGGCAGCTGAAGAATTGAAATCACCTTTCATTTTTGGCGTTTCCGAGGGTGCTCTGAAATATATGGGTATGGAATTTACAGTGGCTTTGGCCGAAGCGGCTGCGAAGAAGTCTGGACTTCCGATCGCACTGCATCTGGACCACGGCAGCAGCTTTGAAGTTGCCATGAAATGTATCCGTGCAGGCTTCAGCTCTGTCATGTTCGATGGCTCGCACTATTCGTTTGAAGAAAATATTCGTTTGACCAAAGAAGTGGTAAAGGCAGCTCATGCGATGGGTGTATCCGTTGAAGGTGAGCTTGGAACCATCGGCGGCGTGGAAGACGATATCAGTGTGGACGAGGCTGATGCATCTTTGGCCAAACCTGAAGAAGCGATTCGTTTCTATGAAGAGACGGGTGTTGATTGCTTGGCTATTGCTGTAGGTACGGCGCACGGCATGTATGCGGGAGAGCCGAATATTCGCTTCGACATCATTGAGAAGGTAGCGAGCGCGATTCCGGTTCCTGTTGTACTGCACGGCGGCTCCGGCGTTCCTGATGAAATGATTCGCAAAGCGATTGCAGCGGGTGTAGGGAAGATCAATGTAAACACTGAGAATCAAGTAGCTTGTACGCAAACGATCCGTGAAGTGTTGAACAAAGACGCGAAAGTGTACGATCCCCGTAAATACCTCACTCCTGCTCGCAAGGCCATGGTTGAAGTGGTCAAATCAAAAATCCAGCTGTTCGGAAGTTCCAACCAAGCCTAAGGCTACAGCGGGAAATGCACTGGGTCTCTCAGTGTGTTTCCCTTCTATTTTTTTGAGACATACACCACAAGTTTGTTTGCATTGGGTTTGATCGCCTTCATGTGGTGAAGTAGGAGGAAGAACAACGAATGGAAAAACTGATGATTGCCGGCGGACGTCCGCTGCGTGGAACAGTTCAGATCAGCGGGGCCAAGAACAGTGCGATTGCGCTTATACCGGCTGCCATTTTATCAGAATCCGCAGTAACGCTGGACAATTTGCCTATATTAAGCGATGTGGCGATTTATACGGAGATTCTTGAGGAACTTGGTGCAACCGTCGAATGGAATGAGGATCAAATGATCATTGATTCGAGTCGGTTGACTTCCAGACCGATGCCGAACGGAAATGTCAAAAAGCTTAGAGCATCATACTATTTAATGGGAGCGCTGCTGGGACGATTCCGCGAAGCGACCATCGGCATGCCTGGCGGCTGTAATTTTGAACCGCGGCCGATTGACCAGCATATCAAAGGTTTTGAAGCATTGGGGGCATCGGTTACGAATGAGAACGGGGCTCTGCATATCAAGGCGAAGGAATTGCACGGAGCCAAGATATACCTGGACGTCGTAAGCGTAGGGGCGACGATAAATATTATGCTGGCGGCCTCACGGGCCAAAGGCGTCACAACAATCGAAAACGCGGCGAAAGAGCCTGAAATTATAGATGTAGCAACACTTTTGAATTCGATGGGAGCCAAAATCAAGGGCGCAGGTACCGAAACCATACGGATCGAAGGCGTGGACGGGCTTCACGGCTGCAGGCATTCCATTATTCCGGATAGGATTCAGGCAGGCAGTTATATGATTGCCGCCGCCGCGACCCGTGGCGACGTGATTGTGGACAACGTCATTCCTAAGCATCTGGAGGCCATTACGGCGAAAATGCAGGAAATGGGCGTCCACATCTATGAAATGGACGAATCGATTCGCGTGGTAGGACAGGCTGATTATGAAAGTGTTGATGTTAAAGCGCTTGTATATCCTGGTTTTGCGACGGACCTTCAATCTCCGATGAGCAGTCTGCTTACGCAGACCAAGGGTGTCAGCATTCTGTCGGACTTTGTGTACAGCAACCGGTTTAAGCATATTCCTGAGCTCGTTCGCATGGGAGCGCGCATTAAAGTCGAAGGCCGCTCAGCGATTATCGAGGGAGGGCCCCTTACCGCTGCGAAGGTGAAAGCGACGGATCTTCGCGCAGGCGCAGCGCTTGTGATCGCAGGGTTGACCGTTCCGGAAGGAATTACGGAAATTACGGGCGTGGAGTATATCGACCGGGGCTATGATCATCTTGTGACCAATCTATCAAATCTGGGAGCCGAAGTCTGGCGAAAGCATGATTGAAGCGGTATAAAACCTTTTTAATTGGGTATTCCTATAATAGATATTATGCGTAGTCTGAAAATTTAATAGTTTGGTGGTTGGATATGTATGGATATGCATCTAGCGCAATTGGAAGCGCTGAAGCTCACGGAATTATACACGCTTGCTAAAAAATACCAAATTGCGTATTACGGGCAGATGAAGAAAAAGGAACTTATTTTTGCGATCTTACGCGCTCAAGCCGAGCAAGGCGGCTTGATGTTTATGCAGGGTGTTCTGGACGTTTTGCAAGAAGGATTCGGATTTTTACGACCGATTAACTACTTACCGAGCAGCGAGGACATCTATATTTCGGCTTCTCAGATTCGCAGATTTGATCTTCGCTCCGGCGATGTGGTCTCAGGGAAGTGTCGGCCGCCCAAAGAAAATGAACGATATTTCGGTTTGCTGCACGTGGAAGCCGTAAACGGAGAGGATCCGGAAACCGCGGCGGAACGGCTGCACTTCCCGGCGCTGACTCCTCTTTATCCGCAGAAGAAACTAATCCTGGAAACATCCCCTTCCAAACTTTCTACCCGATTGATGGATCTGTTATCTCCCGTAGGTTTTGGACAGCGCGGTTTAATCGTTGCCCCGCCGAAAGCCGGGAAAACGCTGCTGCTTAAAGAAATTGCCAACAGTATATCGACGAATCATCCGGATGTAGAGCTATTCGTGCTGCTGATCGATGAACGTCCGGAGGAAGTTACGGATATGCAGCGCTCTGTCAAAGGAGAGGTGATTGCTTCAACCTTCGACGAAGTACCGGAAAACCACATTAAGGTGGCCGAGTTGGTACTCGAGCGTGCTCAACGTTTGGTAGAGCATAAGAAGGATGTTGTCATCTTGCTGGACAGCATTACGCGTCTGGCACGCGCCTACAATCTTGTCGTTCCGCCGACGGGGCGCACGCTGTCCGGGGGGATTGATCCGGGCGCATTCCACCGGCCAAAGCGATTTTTTGGTGCGGCGCGGAACATCGAGGAAGGCGGAAGCTTGACGATTCTTGCCACGGCCCTCATTGAGACGGGCTCGCGTATGGATGAAGTCATTTACGAAGAATTTAAGGGTACAGGTAATTTGGAACTGCATCTGGACCGCAAGTTGGCGGAGCGCCGCATTTTCCCGGCAATCGACATTCGCCGCTCCGGAACGCGTCGTGAAGAAATGCTCTTAACTAAAGAGGAACTCGATAAGGTGTGGGCGATCCGCAAGGGGATGAACGATTCCCACGATTACATCGAAGCATTCTTTAAGAAGTTTGGGGATACGAAGACGAATCAAGAGTTTCTGGATACGCTGGACCCAAGCGGAGGGAGTCCGCAATCCGGCAGCAGTGGCGGTGCTTCTAGGCGCGTTAAGCATTCCGTCTCGTAGGAGGGTGTATTATGAATTTGGTTTATGCCGATCGTGACGGTAACGTTTACGATCATCCGGACTTTATGGGTCTTGGGCGCAGCGGTGAGACAGTAACCGAAGTGCTGGAGGAAGAGCTCATTCCGCTGCCGGAAGGTGCTACCCTCGTCAGTTTGCCTGATACGCGTCCCATCGGCATCCACGCTCAGACAGGTGAAATGCAGATCGTGCCTGGAGAAGTGTCAGCTGTTGGCGCTTTGCTGCCGCAGGGCTTTACCCGGCTGCTGCTGCCTGGTTACGTGAAGGCCGACAAGACGAAGGTGCTTCCTTTATTTGGCTACACGGCTGTCGTTTGGAAGGACGGCGGATTTTACGTAGCGGCCGAAGCATGTGACGATCCCGAGCGCTGGAACCCAAGGAACTGTGATCCAACCGAGCTAGAGCTTCAAGTTCAGCGGCTTCTTGGACAGTACAAAGAAAATCGGCTTTATCAGCACTTATCAAATTGTGCGCTAGAATATGAATGTTTAACGGCCTCGAACACGTTCTTAAATCGTTGGGAAGGAGCCGTCCCGGTATCCTTCTCCTGTAATGCCGGATGTTTTGGCTGTATTTCCGAACAGCCTGAGGACAGCGGCTTCCCGGCCCCTCAGACTCGGATGAACTTCAAGCCTTCCGTAGAGGAAGTCGTGCAAGTGATGCTGGAGCATCTTAAACATCCTGAGAGCATCATCAGCTTTGGGCAAGGCTGTGAAGGTGAACCATCGACGCAGGCCAAGATTATTATCGAAGCGATGCGAGAGGTTCGGCGTCAGACGAGCACGGGATTCATTAATATTAATACGAATGCAGGTCTAACGGATCATATCCGTGGTATTGTCGACGCTGGTCTAGACCTGATGAGGGTCAGCACCATCAGTGCACTAGACGACCATTACAATGCATACTACAAGCCACGTGGCTATACGCTGAAGAATGTGGAGAAATCGTTGCGCTATGCAGCCGATCACGGTGTCGTTACTTCGATAAACTATCTGATTTTCCCAGGAGTTACCGATCGGGAAGAAGAGATAGAAGCGATGATCGAATTTGCGCGCCGCACCGATTTGAAGCTGATCCAGCTGAGGAATTTGAACATCGATCCGGAAAGCTATCTGGAACTCATTCCTAAACCTCGCGGGGAGCGTTACGGGATGAAACAGATGCTGGACATTTTCCGCGAAGAGCTTCCGGAGGTCGTGCTCGGTTCCTATACGCATGTGCCACAAGAGCTGACGGACAAACGTAAGAAACACTTGCAACGTGGGTAGCCGCATGGTATAATCCGTTCATATGTGTTATAAGATAACTCTGATTCACATGGTGTTTCAGGGCAAAAGAGGTGAAAGACGAAATGAAAACAGCAATTCATCCGACATATCATCAAACGACTGCTACTTGCGCATGCGGTAACACGTTTGAAACGGGATCCATCAAGCAAAACCTCCGTGTAGAGATTTGCTCCGCTTGCCACCCATTCTTTACTGGTAAGCAGAAATTCTTGGATGCTGGCGGTCGCGTAGATAAATTCAAGAAGAAATACGGTATTTAATTTTTGTCAGATTCTATACAGCATGAACTGCACCTCCTGTGGCTATTCTAAGATTACGTATCTTAGTGCTGCAGGAGGTGTTTTTTATGAAGAAAAGATGTTCAGCTCTTATCGCCTTATTGCTGCTGGTATCTGTTATGACAGCTTGTGGGGCCGGGAATACCCGGCAAGAAGCGAAGCAGCATCGAAAAGACGGTCTGCTGGGGATTACGGAAGTGAACCCTAATATGCCGTTAAGCAATACGTACCGGACGTACTCTGCAGATATTCGCGTGCTGGAGGCTGCGATTAAAGAACGGTTTCCCATGGTTACGAAAACATCGATCACATTGAATGGTCCTGTAGCTCATGTTAGGCTCAATGTGCCTGTGGGTACGGGGGCGGAGGAGATTGCGCGAATCAAGCGCGAGGCGCCGTCCGTTTTGGCCGCAGCTTTGCCAAGATATAATATGGATATCGACGTTTCTGCCAAATAACTCCACAGAGTTGCTATTTACTAAGGGATCGTCTATACTTATCTATGCCGTGCTAGACGGGGAGGTAGCGGTGCCCTGTAACCTGCAATCCGCTGTAGCGGGGTCGAACGCCTATTCGCGGTATTGCGATGTAAGGGTTGGGTTTTAAAGTTGGTGTTGAGAGTCGGGTCCTTCGCAATGGATGCCTGTGAATCCGGTCAGGTCCGGAAGGAAGCAGCCGTAAGCGGGATGTTTCATGTGCCGAAGGGTGGCCTAACTTGAGCTGATGATAAAAATTCCACTTGGATCGTAATATCAAGGTAGGTGCACGGTTTTATTTTTTATTATTTATACAATGAACGCGAACGCCGATTTGAAGACCGAATAAGGTCTACAATTCGGCGTTTTTTTATAACATCAGAAAGTATAAGTTTGATCCGGAGAATCAGCTTTCGGATGTTTCAAGAAAATATACTGCTTACGAAGCGGGTTTGCAGCGCAATCCTGTAGCTCTGGCTCCTTGGAATGCCTTCGTTAAAGTTTTTCTTTTTAGGGAAGGAAAATGAAAAAAATAGGAGAATTGTATACTAAAGTTAACTAGGCTGGTAAGACGTACAACCATATTGGTCTTGTGCGGCAGGCTATTATCAGAGATACAAGGGGGGAGGGAATTCGTTGCGGCACGAATTGAATTTGCTTCAGCAATTTGCAGGCGCTTTCTTAAGGGATGTCAACTTGGGAGTTATGCTGATCAATACGAACTTTGAGCTGATTGATATTAGTGACATGGCCTGCCGTGTACTCGGTTTAAATAGAGAACAGGTTCTCCACTTGCCGATGGAACGGGTGTTTGCCGATTTGCCTGCGGAACATCAACTGGTACAAAGAAGCATTTTGGACGGCATGGTAGTGCGTAACCACGCTCTGTCATGGACGAACAATCAGGAAAGATACGAGCTGCTTGTTGATTCGAATGTGCTAAAAGACGATGAACGCCGGGTGGTAGGGGCTTACATCCTTTTTAAGGATGTTACCAATCTGCGTTCCCTTGAGGAGCAGGTACAGCGAAGCGACCGTTTGGCTATGATCGGTCAGATTGCAGCAGGTACGGCACATGAAATTCGCAATCCGCTTACCTCCATTAAAGGCTTTCTTCAGGTCATTCGTAAAACACTTCAGGACCAAGGACTCAAGAAGGAAAGCGGTTATACGGAGGTCATGCTGCAAGAAATCAACAGGATCAATGAGCTGGTCAATGAGTTTTTGCTGCTTAGCAAGCCGAGGAACGTTACATACGATAAGGTCGATGTATCCCAGGTACTGCGGGACATCCTGCCGATTATCAATAATGAAGCCATTTTGCACCGCGTCGTCGTACAGTACGAGGCCATGTACGGTCTTCCTCATGTCGTAGCTGACCGCGAGATGCTCAAACAGGTGTTTCTTAACATAAGCAAGAATGGAATCGAAGCTATGGGAGACGGGGGATTTTTGACGATAACTGAAAAGGTGGATCTTGAGGAGCGTAAGGTCAATATTGTGATTCATGACACGGGTCCAGGAATTCCAATGTATGTTGTGGATAAAATATTCGATCCTTTTTTTACAACGAAAGTGGAGGGGACGGGGCTAGGGTTGTCCGTCTGTCAGCGAATCATTCACGATATTGGAGGGCATATTCGGGTTTCATCCAAAGGATTCGGGACCACGTTTATTTTGAGTATCCCTTTTCCCTAAGGACTGAAAACTTCAAACCTGCTCATATGTGTAGTATAATGGATTGAATAAACGAACATTTGGAGTGGGCAAGATGGCACATATCGCCTTATACCGAACATGGAGACCTCAATCCTTTCAGGATATGGTGGGTCAGAAGCATATTGTCCAAACCTTGCAAAATTCGCTTCGCGAAGAGCGATTCAGCCACGCTTATTTGTTCAGTGGTCCACGGGGGACGGGCAAGACGAGCGCAGCCAAAATATTGGCCAAAGCCGTCAACTGCCAGAACGGCCCGAGTGTGGAGCCTTGCAACCATTGTGAAGCCTGCCTGCGCATTACCGAAGGAGCGGTAATGGATGTCGTGGAAATTGACGCGGCCTCCAACCGCGGGGTCGAGGAGATTCGTGATATTCGCGACAAGGTGAAATATGCACCTACCGAAGTGCGTCAGAAGGTGTACATCATTGACGAGGTGCATATGCTGACTACAGAGGCTTTCAATGCGCTGCTCAAGACTTTGGAAGAACCGCCTGGCCATGTGATGTTTATTCTAGCAACGACAGAACCGCATCGTATACCTGCGACGATTATTTCTCGCTGTCAGCGGTTTGATTTTCGTCGTGTAACGCTTGATGAGCAAGTGGAGCGGCTTCGCGAGGTTTGCGCCAGCGAACACATCGAGATTGATGAGGATGCGCTCGCATTCATTGCAAGGCTTTCTGACGGGGGCATGCGCGATGCGCTTAGTTTGTTGGACCAGATTATTGCGTTTTCCGGACAGCGGGTGAGTTACGATGATGTACTGTCCATAACGGGCGGGATGGCATCGGATCAATTCGAAAAGCTTGTTTCTGCTATTCAGGATAAAGACTTTGGGGCAGCACTTCGATTGATCAATGATTTTATGCAGGAAGGCAAAAGTGCGGACAAGTGTATGGAAAACCTCATTTACTACTTCCGCGATTTGCTGATGGTCAAGATGGTGCCTGGGTCACAAGCTGTCACTGAACGAATACTTGATGTGAAGCGGTTCTCCGAGGTGGCTGAGCGTTTTACAAGCGACAACCTGATTGCCATGATCGATACGCTCAACTATTACCAGACGGAAATGAAGTACTCCGTACAGCCTCAGACGCTGCTCGAAGTGTCCGTCATGAAGCTGTGCACACAAGTCGGTGGTACTTCCTCAAACCAGGGTGCCGCTGTGGGCACTCCGGCAGTTGTTGTTCCTGAAAGGCAAGACGGGTTGGTAGGCCAGCTGGTGAACCGTATACAGCGGCTGGAAGAGCAGCTTTCCCAGTTGATGAAACAGGGTATATCCCCTGCCGGAGGCGGTTCTTCGACAGGTGGCAGGGCGGGACAAGGCGGAGGGGGCCGTCAAACCTCTGCTCCGTCTGTTGCGAAGAAGTCGGTTGAAAAGTTGGATGCTTATCTGCAGGGACGAGAAGATGAGGCCTTTCGCGGCGCTGTTCAGCAGTGGAGTCAAGTGCTCGGACGGGTCAAGGAAATGAAAATTACCGTGCACGCTTGGTTAGTGGACGGCGAACCGGTTTCCATCTACGAGGGTCAACTGTTAGTAGCCTTCAAGAGCGCCATGCATCGGGAAACGACAGAGAAGCCGGCGAACAAACAATTGATCGAGCAGGCTATGAATGAGGTGCTCGGACAGCCGTACCGGCTTGTCACGGTCATGATGAAGGATTGGAATGCCGCTTCCGAGCTGGCAGGAGGATCCGATGTTCCTAAGGAGGAGCTGCAGCTCGTACCGGAGGATGAACAAACCGGCGGAGGCAAGGAAGCGTGGATCGAAGAAGCCATTCAATTGTTTGGTGAAGATTTGGTGAAAATAAAAGAAGACTAATTTTTTAACCAGAAGGAGCGTGTTTCGTTATGAACAATATGAACCAAATGATGAAGCAAGTGAAAAAGATGCAGGAGCAAATGCTAAAGGCTCAGGAAGACCTTGCTAACAAAACGTTTGAAGGCACAGCGGGTGGCGGCGTGGTGAGCGTAACCGTTAACGGACAGAAAAAGGTTACGTCCGTTGTGATCAAGCCGGAAGCGGTGGACCCTGACGATGTCGAAATGCTGCAGGATCTGGTGCTTACCGCTATCAATGACGCGATGACCAAAGCGGAAGAAACAGCCGGCAAAGAAATGTCGAAATTGACCGGCGGTCTCAACATTCCAGGATTATTCTAAACGGAGACCGGATAAGAAGCCGCGCGCGGCTTATAAGGCCTCCAAGTTCAATGTGTGAGGAGCTAATCGCTTGTTTT